>JAYUUR010000001.1:0-2274 GCA_043754475.1 Saprospiraceae bacterium
GGCATTTCAACAATTCTGACATCGCCTATTATCAATCTTAAAAATTCAACCAATCCAGTTTTATCGTTTTCTTACTGGTTTGTTAATACCAACGGAACAACTACGCCGAATGATAAAATGAATATTTTTCTATCAAATGGCATAAAAGATACATTGATTCTGTCGGTTACTCAATCTATGAATAGCTGGCGCGGTGCATCTTTTCCTTTGAAAGGATATTTAGCTTTGACGGACAGTATGCGCTTTAAAGTCAGCGTTGGAGATGACGACCCAGGGCATATTGTAGAAGCTGCGCTGGATGCCTTCAAAATTATAGAAGCAACCGCTACCGTGGATATAGCCAATAATTGGCAATTGAAAGCCTATCCAAATCCTTTTTCATCAAGCTTAACCATTGATTTTCAATTAGATAAAGATGTGAAAAATGTGCAACTAAAAGTTTTCAACCTTTTAGGGCAGGTACTGGAGTCGAAAAATATAACCAATATCACTGCGAACGGCGCGTGGCAGGAGGGGGTCATTCAAGTGGGTGAAAAATTGCAAGCAGGCATTTATTTTATTCGTTTAGAATCTGAAAATAAGGTCAGCCGAGTTATACGCATTGTTAAGAATTAAATTTCTATGTTTTTTAAGTCAACATAAAAAGGTTGTCGAAAAATATTTTTCGATAACCTTTTTTTATTTTATTGAAACATAAAGGGTTCATTTTTAAATTATATCGTAATTTGGAGCGTTTAATTTTTATTAAAAAAATTATAAAACATAAAGTCATGAAAAGATTTTTCTCAATATTATCCGCCTTGTTTTTCACCGGCATTGTATTCAGTCAAACCGCTGCCGAATTAGTGAATAAACCCCTTACATCTGCTCAAAAGACAACCATTGAGCTATCGAAAGTGTATAATTTTACAGCCGAACAGGCTTTGTCGGTTCAAAAGATAGAGGAAAATAAATATCAAGCTTTAGCCAAAATTGAAAAGATAAGGGCTACTGATATGAAAAAATATATCGCCAAACGCCTTTCTGCTTTTGAAACAGCCGACAACGATTTGATGTCCCTTTTGGATGATTCGCAATTGGAAGCTTTTAAAAAACAACAATTGGTCAAATCGGATAAATATGAAGCTATCGTAGTCAGTATGAAAAAGCAAGGCTATGCTCAAGCAGACATTGATAAAAAATTAGCGGAAACAGAATTTTAATCATCGTCTCGATACCTTTCGAGACCCCCCTCAGTATAAAAGCAAATTTATGGACATTCTAAAGGCAAAATTCAAAGAAAAATCGGCAGCTTTGGCTACCGAAGTGAAAGCCATGCTCAAAGAACATGGCGAGAAAGTCATTGATAAAGTTACGTTGAGCCAAGCTTATGGCGGTATGCGCGACATCAAAAGCATGATTTGGGAAACTTCTCTACTTGATGCTCAGGAAGGCATCCGCTTTAGAGGATTTACCATACCCGAGTTAAGCGAAAAACTCCCTCAAGGTCGTGGTAAAGAACCCCTTCCTGAGGCTTTGTTTTGGCTCATGCTGACTGACGAAGTGCCTACCGAAGAGGAAGCTCTTTGGCTGACCAATGATTGGGAACGCCGCAGAAATGTCCCTGCTCATGTATATGCCACGCTTGATGCCTTGCCCATAGATACCCACGCGATGACGATGTTTACTATCGGCGTCATGGCGCTCCAAACAGGCAGCATTTTCGCTAAACGCTATGATGAAGGTATGCCCAAGTCGGAATACTGGGACGCGACTTACGAAGACTCCATGAATTTGATTGCCAATTTGCCGCCGTTAGCAGCCTATATTTATCGTCGGAAATACAAAGACGGTCAGCGCATAGAGCCGAATGACCGCCTCGATTGGGCAGCCAATTTCGCTCACATGCTCGGTTACGAAGATGCTGATTTCAAAAATTTGATGCGTTTATACATGACCATTCATGCTGACCACGAAGGCGGCAATGCTTCTGCTCATACCACGCATTTAGTGGCTTCTACCCTCAGCGACCCTTATTTATCGTTCGCCGCAGCGATGAATGCTTTGGCAGGTCCTCTGCATGGTTTAGCGAATCAAGAAGTCATCAAGTGGATTTTTGAAATGGTGAATCAATTGGGTACGACTAAACCAACGGACGACCAAATTGCCGATTATGTCAAAAAAACACTCAGCCAATGGCGCGTTGTGCCAGGCTATGGTCACGCCGTTTTGCGCCAGCCCGACCCCCGTTTTATGGCTCAAAAAAACTTCGCAGAGCAATATTGTAAGGATGAC
>JAYUUR010000002.1:0-6689 GCA_043754475.1 Saprospiraceae bacterium
ATCATTAGAACATTGATAACCAATATGTTAAAGATAATTGAACCTAAAAATATGGTTGCTCAATTTGAAGATTTTGCAGAAGATTTCAAGGAACTAGAAGAATTCTTTTTGAAGGCTAAGTTTTTATAAGAAAGCCCTATCATAAAGCCTGATTATACTTTATTTTTGATGTAATTTTATTAATTTCGACACGTCATCGAACAGTTCACTTGCGTTCAACTCTTTTATTCCTACTGCACTTAGACGCTCAACACCAACTCTTGAAAAGTAAGCACCTCTAAGCCGTTTGATATGTCTGTCTCAATCAGTCCATACCGATAGGTCAAGTCCTAAAGGACTCTCTATCATCTTGAAAATAGCATTTTCTTTGTACCTTTGGTTATCGGGTCAAAGACGTTCAGGACACACAATCAGTCGCATCAGTTCCATCAGTGTCCCATTGATAACTATTGCCCAAATTCCCAACGCAAACCGTTTGTCCACGCATAAATGAGGTCGGGTACTGAGGGGGGTAGGCGAGCATCTCTATCCAGTACTAAATTAGCGGAGACTTTAAAAACTAATCTTTTAGAGATTTGAAACATCAAATTCGCTTGCGAAGCCATTCTATAATTGCTTAAATCAGTCAAAATGGGTTGAATATAAGTTGTGTTATTGAATTTGACTTTATCAGAAATGGCTATATTCATTGACAAATAATGACTCAAACGGATATCATATTGTCGCGGTGTGGCATCGCTGAATTGATTGTGTTCAAACATCAAAGCAGTACCCAAATAAAACCGTTGTTTATCAGATAAACGAAATTTGAATCTCAAACCTGTTCCTACTAAACCTCGAAACTTCGAGCGCGTCCTTTGATTGTATTGCGCTTGCGTAAAAGCCTCAAACACGACTTTTTTTGACACATCATAATTGTATCTAAAATGCCCGAAACCATCATTCAGAAAATTACTGTTTCCCGCTTTTACCAAATTGTAACCACCGATTAACAGAAATAAATGCTTCAAATACACCTGTTCTAATTGAGTACTGGCATTGATAGCCAAGAAGGATTTATCATTTTTATACACATTCAAAGCAATATCTGCATAGCCTTTGAAGGCAATACTATCTTTCAAACGCACCCGTTTATCCTCGACGTTAATAATTTGACCATTTAAATTAGAGCATACAACAAGCAAAACAATGGCTATACAAAAGCGATTCATTAAAAATGATTGAATGATTGAAAGGAGAGTGATACGTGGGGCGAAGGTATGGGGTTTCGGTGGTTTTTCATTTGAATTAGGTTTTGAAATTTGAATCAAGATAAGTTGGATTTATAAGGATTAATTGGATTTTAGTTTACGATACTGAGGGGGGTACGTTTTATTTTTATCTTTGGATTTGGTTTATTGAATTGATATTAAAAACAAAATCAATGAAAATAGACTTTTAATAAAAAATTTGTTGTTAAAGAAATTAGGACTGTAAGTAGCTTACGTAAAAAAAAGGTAAGTAGGGACGTGGTACTGTCATTCCCAACAATCGGCAATGGTCAGCCATCAGTGAAGAAGAATTAGCGGATATTGCTACGAAAATGGGCATTTCTACTATAAAACCTGAATGGATTGGTGCTAATTTATTGATAAGAGGGATTCCCAATTTGACGAAACTACCCCCCTCAGTATGTTGACCATAAGACCCGATTCTAAAGATAAAGTAGTATTAATAGTCTATGGTGACAATAAACCATGCAAAATAGCCCATCAAAAAATAGTTGAATACTTGGGTTTTGAGCCGACAGTGGGTTTTGTCCAAGCCGCTTTTGGGCAACGTGGTTTAGTGGGTTGGATTGAAAAAGCTGGGAGTATTGCGTTGGAGATAAAGTAGTGGTTTCTATATTAAAATATTAAAGCACAAGAGTTGAAGAGAAAACTGAAAAATAAATCAGTACTCTTTCACGAGCATATCAGTAGGGATATTCATTGCACTGTGAATTTTTCTGACCATTTCTAAAGTCAATTTGCGTTTTTTATTTAAAACCTCACTAACTCTACTTTTTAATCCTATAATTTCAGCCAAATCTTTTTGCTTATATCCCAATTGCTCCATTCGATATTTAATAGTTTCAATAGGGTCTGGCAAATCAATTGGGAAATACTCTTTTTCATAATTGTCAATCAATAGAGATAAAAGCTCCAGTTCATCTCCTTCTGGTGTGTTCATTTTTGAGTCAAAAATAATTTCAAGGCGTTGCATAGCAGCCGCATATTCTGCTTCTGTTTTAATTATTTTTATATTAAACAATGTCATTTCTATTAACTTTAAAAGTAAATTATTGAAGCAATATATTACTCTCCACTCCAAACATTCTGACCAGTAAACGGCATACACCCAATATACTCACCCGGTATCGGATCATAAACCAACACCTCTTTCCCAATTTTCTCAGAAGTAAAATAGGCTGAAATAGTCAAGGCTTTTACGCGTCTATAAAACATGACAGGGTCGGGCTTTTCAACCAAAGTGATGCCCCATACTGAGGGGGGTAGCTTGGCGGCATCTCTATCCATTTTCAAGAGAATTTGCTCACGCTGTTCTTTCGTACAGGCTTCAAAGTAATTGCCATAATTTCCCATACATATATCGTCTAAGGATTGTAGCCCATTCATAAAGTCTTGTTGTTCAGCTTCAGAAAGCAAGTCTTTAAGCACTTTATCTATGAATTGAGGTACGCCTATTTCTTTAGCGCCGGGTGTAGCCGTTTTAGGCAAAATGGTTTCCGTCATTTCGCTCAAAGTATTGGCTTGAAATTTATTAAGAAATACGGGCTGCCAATTCAAATTAACCACTTTTTCAGTCTTACAAGCGATAAATGTCTCCGATAAGGCACTCGCTGACACAGCATATCCAACCAATAAGGCCGTATTTTTAAGATATTCTCTTCTATTCATTTTTAATAATTTACATTAAATTTTGAAAAATTGCCAACCATGATTGTCGGAATTTTAAGAAAGAGTCCAGCGGACTCATACGTTTGTAGCAATTGTGTATTGAAATTCGTTTCACGAGTCCAGCGGACTCTCACGTTTGTAGCAATTATGTATTGAATTCGTTTCACGAGTCCGGAAGACTCACTGACAAATAAAGATTTATTATCACAGATTCCTTTTCTTTAATTCATTAACCGCAAAATGCGCCGCCCGTGCAGTCAACGCCATATAAGTAATGGAGGGATTGACGCACGATGCGGATGTCATACATGCCCCATCCGTTACGAACAGATTCGGCACGGCGTGAACTTGATTATCGCCATTCAAAACAGAGGTTTTGGGGTCTTTACCCATGCGAGCAGTGCCCATTTCATGCACCCCGACACCTAAGCCACCTGCATTATCAAACGTTGTCACGTTTTTAAAGCCAGCACTTTCAAGCATTTCAGCGGCATCTTTTTTAATTTGCTCCCGCATTTTACGCTCATTGTCCTTGATTTCAGCATCAAATACAAGCAACGGAATGCCCCATTGGTCTTTTTTCTCAGCGTCGAGTTCCACTTTATTGTCATGATAAGAGAGCACTTCACCAAAGCCCATCAATGCCATGCCCCAACCGCCTGGTTTGAAAAGCGAATCTTTGAACGCTGCACCGACCCCCTCAGTATTGACGCCGCTGCCCCAATCGCCACGACCTGCACCAGCACCTTGAAAATCGTAACCGCGTAAGAAATTAGAGTTCTTCGTTTTTTCATCCAAATTGACATAACGTGGAATAAACAAACCATTCGGACGCCGACCTTTATAGTATTGGTCTTCGAAACCGTCGTGCGAACCCATTGCACCTACTCGATAATGGTGATCCATGAGGTTATGCCCCAATTCACCGCTGTCATTGCCTAAGCCGTTCGGGAAACGCTCTGACTTTGAATTGAGCAGAATTTGAGCCGTTCCCAAGGTGGAAGCGCAACAAAATATCACTTTTGCATAAAATTCAACTTCTTGTTTGGTTTCGCTATCAATAATTTTAACGCCTTTTGCTCGTTTTTTCTTATCATCTAAAATAATAGAATGTACCACTGAATTAGGTCTGATAGAAAAGTTGCCCGTTTTATTCGCAGCTGGTAAAGTTGCAGAATTGCTACTGAAATAAGCACCATACGGACAGCCCCTCGAACAACGGTTGCGGTTTTGACATTGCCCTCTACCCAAGGCTAAATGCCACGGCTTCGGCTCGGTCAAATGCGCCACTCGACCGACAGTCACAGGGCGTTTAAATTTTTGCTCCATTTCTTTTCTGAAATGTTTTTCAAGGCAATTCAACTCCATCGGCGGTAGAAAATAGCCATCGGGCAAGTGCGGAAGCCCTAATTTTTCACCGCTGACCCCTACAAATTTCTCAACATACGTGTACCAAGACTCTAAATCCTTGTAACGAATGGGCCAATCAATGGCAATGCCATCTTTTGCATTGGCTTCAAAATCCAAATCACTCCAGCGATATACCTGCTTGCCCCAGGTGATAGAGCGTCCGCCGACGTGATTGCCACGAATCCAATCGAAGCGTTTTTTCTCAACATACGGGTCATTGACGTCTTTTGTGAAAAAGTGTTTTGTGGATTCGCCGACAAAACCACTCCTTATTTGTATATGGTAATCTTTTTTATCTTGATCAGTTAGAGCACCCCGATGCGGCAATTCCCAAGGGTCTTGCAACATGGTTGGGTAATCTTCTACGTGGTTGACCATGCGCCCTTTTTCAAGCACCAACGTTTTCAAGCCTTTTTCCGCAAACTCTTTAGCAGCCCAACCGCCGCTGATGCCCGAGCCAATGACTATCACATCGTAAGTATGCGATTTATTGATTTCGGTATTCAGATTAGCCATATTTTATATTTTGTAGTTTAAATAAAAAATCTCCTTTTGTATTAAATTACCTACTCAACAAGGTATCACAATATTACAATGGCTTTTTGGAAAAAACGCTTTTTCAGTAAAAATTGTATGGCTAAAATTTTATAATTTTACCGAACAAACGTTTGGTAAAATTATAATAACGTTCAAAAATAATGGTAACTCGAGCTTTATAAAATCATTTCATTTCTTCACTTATAAATTAATACAATATGATTTTAAATCATTCAACCATTGCACAACGCTTGACTGAAGTTGTTGCCATTTGTAAACAAGCGGCTCTAACGGCTGGTGAAACGCTCTTTTTTGCCAACTTCAACAATAAATGGAGCATCGCTGAAAACTTGATTCATTTGGTCATATCGGTGAAAGGGATGAATAAAGCCTTCCAATTTCCGAAAGAACAACTCCTTGCCGCATTCGGAAAACCTGACCATACATCGGTGGAATATGAAGTTCTTTTCAACCGTTATCAAGCTGCGTTATCGTCAAATTTAGTCGCGCCACCAGCTTTTGCACCTCAAATTATCGAAGGGGATACAGAAGCATCAGTCTTGCAAGTCTTTGATAGTCAACACTTTAGCTTGATAGAAAACATGAAAAACTTCACTGAATCAGAATTGGATGAATACCAACTTCCACATCCGGCTTTAGGCAACCTGACCATTCGTGAAATACTATCTTTCACCATTTTTCATATCGAACATCATACTCGGACGATTGCTAAGATTGTGGATAATGTTAAAGTTGTTTAGGTTTTTCATTGACAGTTTACACTGCATTTGGGTAGTACATGGTATTCAAATTCGCCCTTAACATTTGTTGTTTGACCTGTAGCAGGATTGCGAATAGAAGCATTCACTTTGAGCGTTTTTAAACCTGTGAAATTTTCTAATCTTGAAAAAGCTGCTACTCCATCTTTAATAGAAAGGTCTTGATTATTGATAGTAAATGATAATCCTGTTCCTGGATTTGTACTATATTTTGCTAAAAAAATATCTGCTTCAAATTTTTCACCTTCTATCAATACCGCTTTTTTAGGTGCAATTGCTACACGAAACCGAGTATCTTCCATTATCATTCTCCCACTTACTTTATCAAGAAAGTAATTTAAATAAACAATTTCATCCAATTTGATTTGATTTTTCAACAATAGAAAATTTGTTGAAGGATTACTCATGAAACCTTTCCAAAAAGTATCATTTTGAATAGTTTTTATTAAGCTACATTGTTTTGTTAATGTTAAACTGTCTCTTTCATCATGAATAAAACCGGTTTTTTTTGAAAGAATGCTCATTGAATCTCTCAAGTTATTTAAATTTATATTCCCCCGTAGTTTCGACTTATTTTCAAATTTGTCAATAAAATTTGAAGCCGATTGAAATAATATACTATTTACTTTTGAACCTGTAAAGAAATATCCATATTTATTTGGATTTGTTGAATAGTTCTTCTCAATTTCATAAAGGATATTTTCTGAATTTATTCTCAATACTTCATTATTGCTTTTCAACGCTTGATCCACTTGACTAAATACAAATCGAGAGTCAGTCGTCTTTGACCACAATTGAAAGCCTAAAACACCAATTATGGATAAATAAATACCGTGCAGCCAAAGATTTTTCATAGGGAAAGAGTTTATTGTTTTATAAAAAGACGATTACTATTTATAAACGATTACTTGGAAAAACTTATACTTTGAATTTTAATTTTAACAGAATGTACCCCCTCAGTATTTGGCGTTTATTAGTGACTGAAAACGGTTAAAAACGGTTTAGTAGACGGAAATTATTTTTT
>JAYUUR010000003.1:0-20125 GCA_043754475.1 Saprospiraceae bacterium
GACAGGCGGCATGGCGGATGATGTCTTGTATCTCAATAATAAAAACGGGACTTTCACCAATATATATGAGCAATCAGGTCTGACGGGTACTAAAAAATATTTAACTCAAGCGGGCGTTGCGGCGGATGTCAATCGCGATGGTTGGGTGGATTTATACATCACGACTATCACATCAAAGGGAACTAAAAAGATAATTCCAAGAGAAATCAATCTGTTATATCTCAATAATGGCAATAATACCTTCCGAGATGCCACCGCCGAGTATCATTTAGATAAATTCAACTCATTTAGTACAGGTGCTAATTTCGGCGATTTTAATGCAGATGGTTATCCTGATTTATATGTCGGCAATTATTTTACGGAATACCCGGGCGACCTCAGTACCATAAATGAATCCATGATAGTCAGTGCCAACCAAATTACTGAGGGATATCTTTTTTTAAATGAAAAAGGCAAATCTTTCACAAATGTTTATAAAGATTATGGTTTGAGCCACAAAGGCTTTGGTTTTGGTGGACTTTTTACGGATTATGACAATGATGGTGATCAAGACCTCTTTGTCAATCATGATTTTGGTTACAAACGCACACCTGACTTGCTTTTAGAAAATAAATACCCTTGGGCTTCTTTCAAAGATGTGAGTAAAAAAATGAACATGGATTTGAAAATCAACTCCATGACTTCTGCGGTAGGGGATTACAACAATGACGGTTGGATGGATTATTTTATTTCCAATATTCGATTCAATAAGTTTATGGTCAATCAAGGAGCGGGCAAGCCTTTTATAGAAAGTTCAAAACTGTTGGGTATTGATTTGATAACCATCAGTTGGGGAGCCAATTTTGCTGATTTCGACCATGATGGCGATTTAGATTTGTTTGTTTCCAACGGTGATTTGAATCCCAATTGCGTACCGATGGGCGATTATTATTTTGAAAATATCAATGGGAAATTTGAAGAAAAAGGGAGAGCAAAAGGGCTGAGCGATTACGGTATCGGGCGCGGTTCAGTCGTTTTTGATTATGATAATGATGGTGATTTAGATATTTTAGTCGTCAATCAAAAACCTGTCTTAACCTATCCTGTTCCTTCAATGACGCACCTTTATCGCAATGATTCAGCGAAAGGCAATTGGATCAAAATTGCGCTCAAAGGCATTGAGGCTGAAACGCATGGTTTAGGATCAAGAGTAGAAATTGTCGTGAATGGAAAACATCAGATTAGAGAAATAGATGGCGGCGGCTCCAGCCATTTATCTCAAAATGGCACTTATGCCCATTTCGGCATGGGCAATGCGACTCAAATAGATGAAATTATTATTCACTGGACAGGCGGCAACACGCAGGTTTTGAAAAATCAAAAAGCCAATCAATTTATGAATATTACAGAGGTAAAGTCTTTTAGATTGCATCCTTTCGTGAAATGGGGCTTAGAGATTTTATTGGGTATGTTGATATTCGTAGGCGTTTTTTATTTTTTGAGAAAAAAACATGTAATTCGTACAATAAACCTATAAATCAATAACAATAGAAAATAAATGATACCCTTAAAGCTCAAAATACAAGGCATTTTCTCTTATCAAGAAGAAGCCGTTATTGACTTTAGCAAGCTCGCGCAGGCGAATATATTTGGCATATTTGGCAAAGTCGGCAGTGGTAAATCCACGATTTTGGAAGCAATTATGTTCGCTTTGTACGGCGAAGTGGCGCGGATGGGTAGCTCAGGCAGGAGTTACAATATGATGAATTTGCGCTCTGATAGAATGACTATTGATTTCACTTTTGATGTCGGCAGCGTTGTTTATCGGGCTTTGGTGGAGACAAATCGGCGGAAAAAGAACTTTGACCAAGTAGAAACACCTTCTTTTCGCTATTTTTCAAAGCAAAATGAGGAGTGGCAGCCGTATGATGGTTTTGATGCCGCTAAAATATTGGGCATTGAAGCACAGCATTTTAAAAAGACGATTATTATTCCGCAAAATGAATTTCAAAAGTTTCTTGAGCTTTCGCCGACCGAGCGGACACGCATGATAAAGGATATTTTCATCAATCTTGAAAAATTTGAATTAGAAGAAAATGCCAAAGCCTTAGAAAATCAAAACAAAATGAATGCCTTGACGGTGGAGAGCCAATTGCGTGAAATTGGAGAAATAACGGCTGAAATTATTGAAGAAAAACAAGCACAACTCCTTGATTTTCAAAAAGATAGAAAAAATAATGAAGCCCAATTGAAAGCCCAACAAGCCGAAGAAAAAACCCTGCAAGAACTCAAAACAAAGTTCGAGGAACTCAAAAAACTTAAAAATGAAGCGGAAAAACTCGCTCATACTGAGGGGTCTGTTCTCCTACTTGAAAAGCAGATTAAGGATTACGAATATTTTTTACAATACCTTAAAACACCGCTTGAACAACAGGCGGCTTTGTATAAAAATATTGAAAAAAATACCAAAGAATTAGCCCAATCCCAAACGCAATTGATTGATAATGAATCAGTTACAAAAAATATACAAGAGCGATTAGAAGAACTGACCCCTCAGTATAAAGACCGTGAAACGCTGCTTAAAAAGCGCAATGAAATCGGTTGGCTCGTTCAAATTCAAGAGCTGAATGTTAAAAATAAAGACGTCACTGATAGACTTGAAAAAGGTCAACAGGTTTTAAAACTCAAGGAAGAAGACCGCCAAAATATACTCAAACAGAAAGCCCCTTTCATGTTGGAACGAGATGATTTATTAAAAAATCAACCCGATTTTCAGAAATTAAATGCGCTCAATAATTGGTTTTCAACGGCTAATGTATTTAAAAGAGATATTGCGGGATTTGAAAAGAAAATAGACAATATTCTAAGCATTTTAAATGGATTGGACGATAAACGACAACAGAAAGCGCAATTTCTATTCGCCAAATATGCGGTCGAATTGCCTTTTAATGTTTCGATTGCTGAAATCATTTTGAGTACGAAATCATTGAAAAAAGAGATTGAAACGCATAAAGACAGTATCGAAAATCAATTGATTCACCTCCGCGCATCTGAGCAACTTGAAGCCTTGTCGAATGCTTTGAGCGAGGGGTCGCCTTGCCCGTTATGTGGTGCGGTTCATCACCCCTCAGTATGGAATGCTGCCGATGTTCAAAAACAAATAACGGATGTTCAAAAGCAATTGGACAAATACCGAAACGACATTTCCACAATACAAAACATTGATAATGAATTGATTACACTTTTTCAAAATTATAATAATCAGAAAGACCAACAGTCGGATTTATTGAAAAGAGTAGAAACGGAAAGGAAAAATCTCACTCAACACGAAGCTAATTTCGTTTGGAAAGGCTTTGATAAAAACAATTTTGATGCATTTAAAACAGCGTTTGATGAGGCAACTTTATTCGGTGAAAAATTAAATAATGCTCAAACTCGTTTGGATGCATTGGATAAAAACATCAGTGAAAGCGATGAATTTATTGAAAAATGCAAAACTCGTTTGGCTGTGTTAAAATCAGAGTTTGATAAAAATGAAACCACTGCTGATAATCTCCAATCAAGAATCAAATTTTTAAATGAGGGTTCATGGCTCAATGCGGACAGCCATTTTTTAGAAAAACAAGCGCAACTATTTGAAAATCAATACAATACAATCACAACCGACTACGAATCCAATGAAAAAAAGCTCAAAGTACTCACTGAAAAGGGGCAATTACTGAGGGGGGGTATCGTTGAAAAAGAGAAAGCGAATAATACCTTGACCGCAGAATATGACCGGCTAACCCATCAAATAAAGGGTCAATTAGACATGTCTCCTTTCGATGATTTGGAGGCAATTGATAAAATTTTCAATCAAGCATTTGACCTTGTGAAAGCACGGCATGAAGTAGAAGATTTTAAGAGACAAAAAGCAGAAATTACGGGGCAGATTAATAATTTGAATATTCAACTCAAAGACAAATCCTATATCCTCGAAAATCACCAAGCGTTGAAGGTTGATATTCAAATGCTTATAGATTTGATTAATGCACACATCAGTCAAATCGCCGTGTTGGAGGTGGACATAAAAAATCTTTTGGAAAAGCTGGATCGCCGCAATGCTCTTGAAATAGAACGGCTTAAACTCGAAAATCGGGGTAAAAACCTTGAATTACTGAGGGGTATGTTTTCGCGCAGTGGTTTTGTGAATTTTGTTTCCACTAAATACCTCGTCAACCTTTGCATCTCTGCCAACGAACGTTTCCTCCGTTTCACACGCGGACAATTGCGTTTGAAAGTGACTGAAAACAATGATTTTGAGATAGAAGATTTGTTCAATTTCGGCAAAACTCGCCATATCAGAACTTTGTCGGGCGGACAGATATTTCAAGCGTCTTTGGCTTTAGCTTTAGCTTTAGCGGACAGCATTCAAGCCCTTTCCAAGACCGAACAAAACTTTTTCTTCCTCGACGAAGGCTTCGGCTCACTCGATAGGGATTCGATGCAAGAGGTTTTCAATACTTTGAAATCTTTGCGAAAAGAAAACCGCATCGTCGGCGTCATTTCCCACGTAGAGGAAATGCAGCAGGAAATTGACCGCTATTTGAAGGTGACGTTTGATTCTGAAAGAGGAAGCCAAGTGGAAATAGTGTAACACTCAAACATAGAACGGCAAAAAGCCTTAACTTTGTTGAACAACAATGCAAAAGAACTCGATTTTTTACCGCAGAATCGGTTGATTTACGCTTTTCAAAAAAATATTGTTAAAAACAAAAAGTACAGCAAATATTTTAAGTGGTTTGATTTGGCACAGAAGACAGCCAATAAAAATAACACCAAAGATGATTTTGTTTTGTACGAAAAAGATGAAATACTCATGAAAGTCATTAGACGTATTAATATGGAAACCATGAAGCCTTACGAGTCTGAATATATCGACGATTATAATGAGACGCTCAAAGAAATTGAGCTTTGGAATAAGACTATGCGTGAGGAAATAATGAAAGAAGTTAAAGAAGATATTAGAGAAGAAAGTATAAAAGAAGGTAGAGAAGAAGGTAGAGAAAAAGGCAAAGAAGAAGCACTTGAACTTATTGTCATTTCTGCTCATGAGGAGGGTCTAACACCTCCATTAATTGCAGCAATTACAAAGTTACCGATTGAAAAAGTGGTTCAGATTATCGAAAAACATAAGAGCCAATTGAAGAATGGTGCAAAATAGAATTTTGCTGAAATAAATAAGAAAAAGCCTTGCAAACTGTCCGTTTTGCAAGGCTTTTCTTCTTGAATACTGAGGGGGTGTTGGTTATCCCTTTTAAAAATACTTAATCGTCAAATCTATAACCTTTTGTTTCCAACCTGTGTAAGGCGGTGTCAAAATATCCAAGACATTGAAAGGTGACCATTGTTTTAAGACTGCACGAGCATTTGAGAATGCTTCAAAACCATATTTTCCATGTCCTTTGCCGATGCCACTGTTGTTAGAGCCGCCAAAAGGGAGTTCTTGATTGAAAAAGTGCAGGGCGTTGTGATTCACCACTGTACCACCCGCTCTTGTCTGATTGATGAGCTGTTTGACGGCTTGGCTACTGTGGCTGTAAATATACATCGCCAAAGGTTTTTCATTTTTCTGAATATGCGTTATCGCCTCTTCTATATTTTTAAAAGTAATCAAAGGGAGCAGCGGTCCGAAGATTTCCTCTTGCATAATTGTACTGTCAATACTGACATTTGATAAAACGGTGGGCGATATATAATTTTGCGAAGCATCTACTTCTCCACCCATTTCTACTACAGCACCCTTGGATTTGGCATCGTTCAAATAGCCATTCAAACGGTCGAAATGACGGCTGTTCACAATGCGGTTATAATCGTAGGATTGTTCGGGATTTTGACCATAAAACTCAGTGACATATTGTTTAAAATACTTCAAAAATTCATCTTTCACCTTTTCATGTACATATAAATAGTCGGGCGAAATACAAACTTGCCCGTTGTTCATATATTTTGCCCACGCAATGCGTTTAGCGGCTACTTTTATGGAAGCGGTTTCGTCCACCACGACCGGCGATTTGCCGCCCAATTCTAAGGTCACTGAGCAAAGGTTTTCTGCAGCTGCTTTCATCACCTTCTTGCCCAAGCTCGGGCTGCCTGTGAAAAAGATGTGGTTGAAAGGCAATTTGGTGATATATTGCGCCACTTCCGCTTCGCCTTCAAAGACAGCAACTTCATTCTCAGGAAATACTTCTGCTAACATTTTCTTCATCAAAGCCGATGCATTGGGCGTATTTTCCGATGGTTTTATCATCACACAATTACCCGCCGCAATAGCTGATGCCAATGGACCAATCGTGAGATTGAAAGGAAAATTCCAAGGGGAAACAATCAAAACAACACCTTTCGGCTCATAGTGAATATAAGAATTGGTGCCTAATTGCGTAATCGGCACACCCACGCTCTTAGGATTCATCCAATAAGCGAGGTTACTGATAGTATGCTTTAATTCAGTCGTCATGACATAGACTTCTGTCAAATCTACTTCCGGTGCGGCTTTTCTAAAATCTTTATAAGCAGCTTCTTGGATTTGCGTCCTGTATTTGATGACGGTGTCCAACAATTTTTTCAATTTGGCTTTTCGCTCCGAAGCCGTTGTGCTACCGATGGCATATTGATTGGCTTTTTGAGCTTGAAAGACGTTGTCTATGTGGTTTGCCCATGAAGCAGTTTCTGCGGGCGCGTTTAATGTTGTTGTTGCCATGATTGGTAGTCTATTTTAAAATTTGGTTGAAAAAAATATAAGAGTGATGAAATATAAGTTGTGGGGTATGAGTCTGTTGTCATCACTCATACCTCATCACTCATCACTATTAAGAATCATCGCTGCCGCCTTCTCTGCTATCATAATCGTCGGCGCATTGGTATTACCGGCCACAATCGTTGGCATAATTGACGCATCCACCACGCGTAAGCCTTCGATGCCGTGTACTTTGAGTTCGTGATTGACGACTGCCATAGCGTCATTGCCCATTTTGCAAGTGCCGACGGGATGGTAGATGGTTTCCACATTTTGCTTAATATGCTCAATAATTCCTGCTTCCGATTGGTTTGCTGGGGCAACAATAGCCTTCCGATAGGAGCTAAAAGCGTTGGCATTCATCACCTCCAGGGCTTTTCGAGTGCCATTTACCAATGTTTTCAAATCTTCTTCTTCTGAAAGAAAATTGGGCTGAATAATCGGTTCATCTAATGGATTGGCTGATTTTAAACCCACATATCCCCTACTTTTGGGTTTTACAAGGCTCGGCAAAATGGTATATCCATCTATAGTTGGATATGTTTTGGTATTGTAAACATCCACGCCATCTTGACCATTGCCAATATGAAGAGGGGCAAAATGGAATTGCAAATTGACACTTTTAGCACCATTGATGGACATAAAAGCATAGGCTTCCAACGGACTAATGGTTAACGCACCTTTGTGCGTGATGAGCCATTGCACCAAATCAACGATTTGACTGAGGGGTTTGAGGTGGTGATTAAAACCTTCTTGCTGTAATGAAAGACTTGAAACGAAGAAAAATAAATGGTCTTGCAGGTTCTTTCCTACGCCCGACAAGGATTTTTTAAGCGGTATATTGTGTTGTTTCAATTCCTCCGCATCACCAATCCCTGACAGCATTAATATTTGTGGCGATTGAAAACTACCTGCCGATAGAATGACTTCTTTAGAAACAGCCACTTTTAAAAGCTCATTTTTTGCATTAATATACTCAACACCTGTTGTTTTATTATTGTCAATCAAAATTTGCTTGACTCGGGCATGAGTGAGGACTGTCAGATTAGGGCGTGAGAGAACGGGTTTTAAAAAAGCTGTCGCCACGCTGTGCCGTTTGCCATTTTTAATTGAAAATTGGAACAGACCTGCGCCTTCTTGTTTTGCACCGTTATAATCTTTGTTTTCAGCAATCCCAATTTCTCCGCAAGCATCGACGAAAGCCTGTGCGTAAGGTGTTTGAAAATATTTGGCATGGGTGATATTCAATAAGCCATTTTTACCGTGATAGGCATTTTCAATGTCTTCATTGTGTTCTGATTTGATAAAATAAGGCAAAACGTCCTTGTAACTCCAACCTTCATTGCCCAAATCCGCCCATTCGTCGTAATCCGCTGCATTGCCGCGCACGTATGCCATTGCATTCGTAGAGCTGCATCCGCCGATTGTTTTTCCACGAGGGAGATACATCCGCCTGTTATTGACGTGCTTTTGAGGCTCTGTTGTGAAGCCCCAATCCACTTCCGTGCGGTGCAGATTGCCGTACGCCGCTGGGATGTGGATTTCCATTTTTTTATCGGGTCCACCTGCTTCGAGGAGCAAAACCTTGTTATTCGGGTTTTCCGACAGGCGATTGGCTAAAACACAACCCGCCGAACCTGCCCCAATGATGATGTAATCAAATGTGTCCATATTTCATGATAGTTTATAGAAGTAAAAGGGTAATCGCTATAAAATTGTAACTACTTAGCCCCCCTGCCCCCAAAGGGGGAGTCCCACCCGAAAAATATTAAAATCGTTCATTTTTTAAACAAATTTAGCATACTTCGTAGGCGTTCCCCCTTTGGGGGTTAGGGGGCTAAGTAGTTACGATAAATTAGAGCATTTATGACCAAATCAGTGTATAAATTCATAAATTTAGTCATAAATTTGAAAAATTAAGCCATTTATGACCAAATAATTGCAATACCATACTAATTTAATAATAATTACGAAACACCAAGAGATTTATGACCAAATTGTCGCAATACCTTACTCATTTGGTCATAAAGACGAAACTCGAAGCAATATTTGACCAAATGAGTGTAATGTATTGCTCATCGCCCATTACCCATCACCCATCACTCATTATCCATGTTATCAGCTCACCGATTCAAACTGCAAGCGCGCCAAACTCGCATACAAACCGTCTTCTATCTCTGACAACTCGTCATGCGTGCCTTCTTCTACCACTCTGCCGCCATCAATGACGCATATTTTATCCACCTCCCGAACAGTGGCTAAACGGTGCGCGATAATAATACTCGTTCTGCCTTCCATCAAAACGTTGAGGGCTTCTTGCACCACGCGCTCGCTTTCAGCATCCAATGAACTGGTCGCTTCGTCCAACAACAAGATGGATGGGTTGCGCAAGATAGCTCGTGCTATAGCGATGCGTTGGCGTTGTCCACCACTGAGTTTGATGCCGCGCTCCCCGACTATGGTCTCCAGACCTTCAGGAAATTGGCTGATGAACTCCCATGAATTGGATTTGCGCGATGCTTCTATTATTTCTTCGTCAGTGGCATCAGGTTTACCGTATAAAATATTCTCCCGAATTGTACCGCCGAAAAGCAGCACTTCTTGCGGCACAATTGCCAAATTTTGACGAAATTCAGTGATGTCATAATCGTTAATATTCTTTCCGTCGACAATCAGCGACCCCTCAGTCAATTCGTAGAATTTAAGGATTAACTGCACGATAGTTGACTTCCCCGCACCGCTGGGACCCACCAACGCTACCTTTTGCCCTGACTTCACCGACAGATTTAACCCCCTCAGTACTTCCACATCTTCGCGCGTTGGGTATCTAAAACGAACGTCTTTAAATTCAATGTTCCCTTTCAAACGGCGTTCGGGCAATATCGGCAATGACTTCACCTCTACCTCACTTGGGCTGTTCAATATCTCTCGCAGCCGCTCAGTAGCACCTACAGCACCCACTAATTCAGTATAAAAGCTACCCAAACCGGCAATCGCACCGCCAATAATAGCAGTATAAGTAAAAAACATGATTAATTCACCCGCCGTAATTTCTTTATTTTGCAACATCGTAGCACCCTCCCATAATACAAAAAATAATCCTCCAAATAAGACGACAACAATAAAAGTAGCAAATAATGCTCGCCATTTGGCAAATGTTAAAGAAGTTGCCACCGATTTTTGATTGGCTTTACCATACCTGCCGACTTCAAACCATTCATTCGTAAAAGCTTTCACGGCATTAATGGCTTGCATCGTTTCATTCAAAACAATATTGGTATCGGCTATTTGCGTCTGGCGTTCTTTCGCCATTTTGCGAATAAAACGCCCGAAGAACATCGCCCCAACCACAATGAAAGGAAAAGTAGCAAGCATAATAAGAGCTAATTTCCAAGTGGTCAAAGACAAAATCAAAATACCCGATACGAGGATAATCACTTGTCGAATGAACTCTGCGAGCGTCACTGAGAAAGTATTGTATAACCTTTCTACATCTGAATTCAAACGGCTCACTAATTCCCCAACGCGGCTTTTCTCAAAGAAAGTAATAGGCAACGACACCAGTTTTTGGTACAATGCCAGCCGTACATCGGCTATGCCTTTCTCACTCACGTTGGCAAACAGCGTTATGCGGAAATACGAAATCACCCCTTGCACGGTCAATACTATTGCCATAATCCAACCAACATCCGCTAAAGTCATGGTATAATTGATGGTTTCACCGCCCCAATTCATCGTAAAATCCGTTTTACCTTGAGCAATATCCACAATTCTACCTGATAAGAAAGGGAAAATCATAAAAGTGGTTGTCGACAAGAAAAGCAGAACCAAACCAAGCCAAAAAGAGACCCGATAAGGTTTGATAAATTCAAATATCTTGAGCGCGTCTTTAAAAGATTCGCGGGTTACCTTAGGTTTGGGTGCTTCGTCGTCGTAATTAAATCGTCCTTTTGTCATAATGCGTCTGATTAATCTTTTTTTTGTGAAAATGAAATGCAAATTTAGATATAAATGTTTATAAATTAGATATTAGAGTGGAGACATTAGATATTAGACCGTTGATAGGCAGTAATTAGCAATATCTCACATTCAACCGCTTTGCGGTTAGGGCAAACTTTTCACTTTGACCCTCCGATTTCATCGAAGGTTATTCATATTCAATCGCTCCGCGATTATTTCAACCCATTATTAGCATAATTGAATCGATTTTAAATTACGATAGCCCTAAAAGAGTGAAATATCTTAGCATAGGGTAAAGCCTTATGAAATTATCGACATATTTCTCCCCATTTAACCATAATTTTTAAAGGAAATAAAAAAAATATCGAAAGTATATAGAAATCTATATACTTTGCCTTAATTTTGCTACCCATATTTTGCACCTCTGGTGCAATGCCTCGTAATTGAAAATACTCTACACAATTGAATCAAAATAAACGTGGTTAGTAAACAGCGTTTATTCTAATACAACTACTTATTTAAAAATAAAGATAAAACCATGATAAAGAAAATACTTATTGCCAATCGAGGAGAAATAGCCTTGCGCGTCATGAAAACAGCGCGTCGAATGGGCATCCAAACAGTCGCTGTCTATTCAGAAGCGGATAGAAACGCGCCGCACGTCCGATATGCCGATGAAGCCCTACTTTTGGGTCCGGCACCATCCAATCAATCCTATTTGTTGGGCGATAAAATCATTGCATTAGCAAAAGAACTGGGCGTAGATGCCATTCACCCAGGGTATGGTTTTTTGAGTGAAAATGCTGGTTTTTCAAGGGCTGTACAAGCCGCAGGAATGATTTTCATTGGACCCAGCCCTGAATCCATCGAAATAATGGGTTCAAAACTCGGTGCGAAGGAGGCAGTTAAGAAATATAACATCCCAATGGTGCCAGGTACTGAGGGGGCTATCTCCGACATTGCAGAAGCGAAAATTTTAGCTTCGAAAATCGGCTATCCTATACTTATCAAAGCCTCAGCAGGCGGCGGCGGCAAAGGCATGAGAATCGTTGAAAACAATGCGGAATTTGAGGAACAAATGCAACGAGCCGTCAGTGAAGCCATTTCCGCTTTCGGTGATGGGGCTGTTTTCATTGAAAAATACGTTGGTTCGCCGCGACATATTGAGATACAGATATTATCAGATAATCACGGCAACACTGTTTATCTTTTTGAAAGAGAATGCAGCATACAACGCCGCCATCAGAAATTGGTAGAAGAAGCGCCTTCAAGCTGCCTGACCCCTGATATTCGGCGAAAAATGGGTGAAGATGCCGTCAAAGTTGCGAATGCCTGCACTTATTCAGGCGCTGGCACAGTCGAATTTCTTGTAGATAACAACTTGAACTATTATTTTCTTGAAATGAATACCCGCTTGCAAGTGGAGCATCCTGTCACCGAATGGATTACAGGTTTGGATTTAGTGGAGCAACAAATAAGGGTAGCGCAGGGAGAAAAATTAGCTTTTTCTCAAGCAGATTTAAAAATAAATGGTCATGCCATAGAATTGCGTATCTGTGCAGAAGACCCTGCTAATAATTTTTTACCGAGCGTTGGTGCTTTGAGTCAATATCGCCCCCCCCTCAGTATGGAGCATGTTCGAGTAGATGATGGCTATGAAGAAGGCATGGATATCCCCATTTTTTATGACCCATTGATTGCCAAACTCATCGCTTGGGGCAAGACGCGCGAGGAAGCGATTCGCCGCTTGATAGACGCGATTGATCATTTCGATATTGAAGGTGTGGCGACGACTTTGCCATTTGGCAAGTTTGTTCTACAACATGAGGCTTTTACATCGGGCAAATTCGATACGCATTTTGTTCAGCATTATTTTACGCCTGATAAATTGTATAAAACTGATGAAGCTGAAATAGCAGCAGCCTTAGCCTTAAAAATGTATCTGAAACATAAAGACCAATTGATAGTGCCGTTGTATGAGAATACTGAGTGGTCGTCTAAGAGGTGAGGTTTTTATTTTAACACAATAGGCACATAGGGCACATAGTTTTTTTTAGTTCCTAACAGGATGACAAAAAAACTATGTGCCCTATGTGCCTATTGTGTTAAAAAATAAAAACTTAAATGTTAAAATCACAATTTCCTTTCATTCACATTCGCAGGCTCTCCATTTCCCTCTTCTCTTGTTGGAGTAGGATTTTGACCGCCCGCCGAAGCCACCACAGGGGCAGCAGGAACAGCCGAAGAATTGCCTTCATCGTCAATTTTCAGAAGATTCAAGAAATAACGCTCAGAGAAACCACAGAGAAAAGCAATCAAGATAAATGCTCCGGCGTTTTTGATTTCAATCCCCGAAATAACATCCCACGTCAATAAAGCGGCGATAAACATCGCGAACATAGCCCCCACGACAGGACGCAATTTGAATTGAATCACACTTTCCTTAAATTCGCCAATGGTCACACGAGTCCGCCGCACTTGAAGTAAGCCACTTAAAAATGCACCCACTGCGCCGATAATACCAATAGTCAACATGCCAATCCATTGTTTGACACCTATCATTTCTTGCAAAATAGTTTCTTTAAATATCACCGCGTCGGTCTTCATTGTCAACGGCAAACCGGCTAACATGACCACTAAAACAATCACGCCCCACTTAATCAGCATCTCTAAACGCTCGATTTGTAAGCCATTATTGACTTGAATGGTTTGATTTTCTTCGTTTTGCACTTGTTTTACCTTATCCAATGCCGCGCGCAAGCCACCCAGCGTTTGACCCGAACGGTTGATTTCACCCTCCAAATAATTGCCCCAAGAATTGTTTTGCGCTTTCAATTGAGATGCCAACGCGGCAGATTGAGCATTCGCTACATGCGGTGGGTACAACCACACCATATATTGATCAGCCATATCCAAAAGATTACTAACATCCAACGCATCGCAATTGTCTTTTTCAAGAGCTTCGCGTGCCGATTCGAGGAAAGCAATAATGCGGCGAGCGGTTACTTTATCAACATATTCGGTGTTGTAATAATTGTTAAATACAGTTCTGAAATCGCCTTCCAGTCGAGTATATCGCCAACGCAGGGAGTTCATGACATATTCATCAAAGTTCTTATCAAGCATTTTTCCAAATCCCTTGCGATTGGTCAACCATTTAGGTTGATGCCAAGCGGATTCTTTCAGCCATTTAGATAAGTCTTCTGATACAATGTCCAATGGTAAGTCCGCAGTGTCTAAGCCGATGGCTCTTTTTTGCGTGGTTGGTTCTTCTTCGGTAGAATGAGATTTTGTTTTCACGATGCCCATTTTTTAAAGTTATATTCGTTTTCAATATGAAAAAAAAGATTATGAATTATGCAGTAGCAAACCCGTCCATTTGTGTACGTGCAAAAGGTGACTGGAATCCAATAACCATATCTTGGCGTAAAACTCCTCGTTCTATAAGTGTTTCACCTATTTTCAAATCAGTACCATCATGTTGAAGCCAAACATGTCCATTTGGTTTAACATCTATATGCACAAAGGTGGCATAGAACCAATTTTTACCATTATTTTCCCATCCAACTCCAAAATAAAGATAATGACCATGTTCATCATCGGTAATCAACTGATTTTCAACACCATCTTCAATTTCAGGTGATAAAGCGGCTATTTCTTCAACGAGTGACCGAACAATTTTTTTGTACTGCGTTATTTTATCCATTGTTCTATTATTCCTTTTTGCTCATCATAAATAAGCATATTAACATTAAAATCCTTGGCTGTTTCTAAGAAAAAAAGATCATCAAAAAAACGGGCGTAAAAACTTCGAGGCACTCCAAGATAAAGTATTCTATCTGGCTCTTTAAATTTAAGTGCTCGCCAATAAATAAGAAACTGTCCAAGTGCATTTTCAAAAGAATCTAAATCTGAAGGACTTGAAAAGCTTTTAATTTCAACAGCAATTTTATCTCCCCCTTTTTCAGCTGCAATCATTTGTTTTTCTGCACCTAAATCAATATAACCTCTACGCTTTCCTAATTTGATTTTATATGGGTCATGTGTAATGACCCAACCGTCATTTTCCAAAGCTAACCGAACAAGATCGTGATATTTATCTTTTACCATAACTTTTTTTCAAAACAAAAATACCCTTTTGTTTACAAATTTTCTATTTATTATTAATTTGAATCTTAAAATGCAAAAAATAAAGAAAATTGAAATAATTAACTCAAATACTTCTCAAAAAATGCCAAAGTCCGAGTCCATGCCAATTTAGCAGCCTCTTCATTATAACGTGTAGGCGCAGTATCATTGTGAAAAGCATGATTCACGTTGTCGTACATATAAAGTTCGTATGTTTTCCCTGCGTCTTTCAATGCTTTTTCATAAGCTGCACTACCAGCATTCACACGCTCATCCAAACCTCCATAATGCAATTGAACCGCCGCTTTTATCTTAGCAACGTCTTCAGCAACAGGTTGACGACCATAAAATGCGACTGCTGCTTTCAGATTAGGCGCATTCACTGCCAAATTATTCGCCATAGCACCACCCCAACAAAATCCAACGCAGCCTACTTTGCCCGTACTATCTGCCCTCGAAGCAGCATAATCCACACCTTTCACAAAGTTGGTCAAGTTCTTCGCCGCATCTAATTTAGAGAACATATCTCGCGCTTTATCGGCATCTTCAACCGTGCCGCCCAAAGGAGAAAGGGCATCGGGGGCAATAGCCAAATAGCCCGCTTGAGCCGCTCGCCTCGTCACGTCTTCGATATGCGGATTTAGCCCCCGATTTTCGTGAATCACCATCACAGTCGGGTACTTTCCTTCTTTCAAAGGTCTCGCCACGTAGGCTTTCATATTGCCTTCCGCTCCAGCATACTCAACGCGTTCCGTGAAAAGCTCATTTTCTGCGACCGTATGAGCATTGGAATAATTCACTTCCAAAAAAGGCAACATGGACATTGCAGCCGCCATACTCCCCGTCAACTGAGTCAGTTTTTTGATAAATTCAGCCCTTGTCAAAGGCTTGTGGGTGTATTCATCATAGAGTTTAATGATGTCTTGATTCATAACCGTTTTTTTTTAAATGAAATGAAAAATATAAAATTAATTAAAACTAATCGCCTTTTGAGTGAGGATAAATCCCTTCTCCGCTTTTTTCTCCCAAGCAATATTGGCATCCAATTTTTGAGTATCTAAAATCTTCTGCTCTCGATACACCAAGCCAAAGCCTTTAGCATATTTTTCAAGGGTGTAGCGTTTATCCGTTAAGATTTTAGCATCACTTTGAGCAATAATTGTCAATACATCTTCATAGGTTTTATCGCCTATTTTTTCACTTTTACCATAGGATTCTACTTGATAAACCCATTTTTTAGCGAAAAACTCGAGCGTTTCGCCCGCAATAATCATTTTTACTGAGGGGTCAACATAGATGTTGCCATCCCAATTTGTTTTAACGCCAAACGTTGTTGGAAACTTGATGTAGAGGATATTATTCTCAGTTCTCAACGCATGATTGTCTGTCAAAGCAGCCGTTAGCACGCTCTCAATTTTCCAATTTTGAACCCCCTTTGCTCGTATAGAACGTTCGATGGTATAGTTCAAAACGTTCGATTTATCTCTAAAAGTATCAACTAAAAGTTCGCGAACTTGCCATTTGAATGTATCAATTTTGACAACGCCGTTGGAAATAGGGTCATAAATAATGGAGTCCACATCATAGGTTGCAGCCTTTCCGATTTGCAAGGGATAGTATTCTTTCCCCAGTTTAGGCAAGGTTTCCGTTTCGTTTTTACCACAACTGGTAAATAGAGAAATCATAAATAGTAGTAAAATAAATAAGTGTTTGATTGAAATTTTCATTGTCAAGTTATTTTTTACAAAAAAAGAGAGCCATAAAGCTTTTTCAACTTTATAGCTCAAATTTAAACACTTCTTATGAATTAATAGTTTTATTCTAATTATAAATCCTTCTAAATCAAGGATTTAACTTCGCCACAATTTTTGTTTTGACATCCTCATTTTTTAAAACCGTCACATTCTTCGGCACTAAAACCGTGAATGAAACAGCTTCTTTCAATTCAGTGCCATTCAGTTTAACAACATTTGAAAGACTCGGTACTGTCACCATCAAATCTTGTACGCTCAAATCCGACTTCAGTGAGTAACGTCCGGATTCAGCTAATGCTTTAAGTGTAGCGTCGGTAGTATTAACGGATACTGTCATTTGGACTCGAACAACATCATTATCCCACTGCGAAATTTGGATATTGTCCCCAAGGTTTAAAACAACCGTTTGCCTACCCATTAGGTTGAAAGACTTGACGAAAGTCTTTTCGGATTGACCTGATGCGATGCCGTGAAGCAGCAAAAAAGGCAATAATAATAGTAAACTAAAACGTGTAGAATGCATTGTCATGAATACCTCCTTTTGTTTAAATTTCGTATAAAAATAAATATCTTTTACGACAAAAACAAATTTTTTGTTTCCAAACTCTTTGTTTTTTAAATAAAAATAACATTTTTATGACTTCTCCAAAATTAAACAAGCATTTTCAAAATTTATAATGCTCTAATAATAAGTTGTTAAAATTGTATGGTTTGCCCCCTAACCCCCGAAGGGGGAACGCTTTGGAAGTATTGAGCATGTGAGCTATTATTTTCCAATTCTTCCTAATAGTATTCCCCCTTCGGGGGTTAGGGGGCAAACCATACAATTTAGCAAGTTATTTCAACTCAATTAATACCCCCTCAGTATCTTCCCTCATTTGGGCTTCTTCTACACTTTTTTTCAAGACCAAAGCTCTAAAATGCAAAATAGTTTGCTCCGATTCGCTCTGCCGAATACTAATATTAATGACGCCATTTTCATTAAATTCCTGACTTAAAACATTGATAGACAATCGTTTAAGTGCATTCATCACATCAGGCATTTTGTCGTATTCAAACTTGATTTCAAATACATCTTCTATTCTTTTATCAATAATTTCCGCTTGTCGAAAAGCCTCTGCCGTACTTTCTTTATAAGCCGCAATCAAACCTGAAGTGCCTAATAATGTGCCGCCGAAATACCGCACCACCACTATCCCAACGTTTGTCAAACCAAAGCTATCAATTTGTCCTAAAATCGGTCGCCCTGCTGTACCACTTGGCTCGCCGTCGTCATTCGCTCGATAACTGTTGCCATCCATACCCATGCGCCATGCGTAGCAATGATGCCTTGCTTTAGGATGTTTTTTCTTTATTTTTTCTAAAAAAGCAGGAAAATCGCCTTCTAAACTGTCCCCGCAAACGGAATGTGGCAGAAGAGGGGTCGCATAAGCGATGAATTTAGAACCTTTGTCTTTAAATTCACCTGAGCTTGTTGAAGCTATGGTTTTATATGTATCAATAATCATTTTTTATCCAAAAATATCTCCGCCATCATGCACCGTGCAGAGCCGCCACCGTAGGTTTCAATCGTCTTTATATCTGAAAAAATAATGTGCGTATGTCGTTGAATATGATTGATTTGTGCCGTATTGAGCGAATTATAGGCTTGGTCAGACATCACTAAAAACGTATCGCCTTTGTCATTCCGCACTTGCAGCATATTGCCCGCAAACAGCATCATTTGAGCCAATGAAATTTCAATAATTTCTTTATTGGTCAATTCAAAAAGCTTTATCAGATTCAAGCGTTCAGCTTCATCTCTAATGGTTTCAAGGCAAATAACGACAAACGATTCGCCCAAAGCCATCATCACGTTGGTATGATATATTGCTTTGCCATTGCCATCAACAGCATTAAAAGCCACTCTTTTGTAGTGCAATATATCGCATAATTCATCCAAAAGGGCTAAATTCGTCCGCACACTCAAGCAGGCGTACACAATTTCGTTCGCTCTATCAAGTATCATACTGCCCGTCCCTTCCAAGTATTTTTCGACACTCTCGTACTGTTCAAGGTGAACTTTTGTTTTCACAACGAATTGATTTTCAATGAGTTGTATAATATTTTCATCGCGTTCCAAGCGGCGTGCCTGAGCGAACATGGGGTATAAAATCATAGTGCCGTCAGCGTGCATTGTCACCCAATTGTTCGGAAAAACAGCATCCGGTTTCACAGGTGTTCCAGAGTCCTCAGCCACGACCACATTCACACCCTGACCCCTCAGTATTTCAACAAAATTGTCAAATTCTACCCGTGCTTTTTCACTAATTTGCTCTTGAGAAAGTGATTCATCTTTCGTTTGAAAAGCATTATTTTGTGCCGTTTCTTCATTAAAACCAAAATTTGACGGACGCACCATCAATATATTAGAAGTGGTTTGTTGTTTTTTCATTTAAAAAATAAAATTTTTAATTTAATTAGAAATATGTATTGCACAGTACCATGCTTAAAAAATGAGTGTTTCAAACATGAAGCGCAAAATTACTTTTTTCAGAGCAAATAAATAGCCTTAATTTAGCGGCGTACAAAATATACGAATGTCCAAAAATAAAGTTGAGTATATAAAATTATGTGAAACGGAATCGAGCATCCCGATATTCATGCAGCCCTGGTGGTTAGACGCCGTTTGTACTGAAGGGTTGAGCTGGGATGTGGCTGTGGCAAAAGATAAAAATGGAAATATTACATCTGTTTTGTGCTTTTGTGAAAAACGAAAATGGGGTTTTAAAAAGATTACGATGCCCCATTTGACACAATTTACAGGCGTATGGATGAAGCCTTTAGAGCATAAAAACCATCATGAAAAACAAAGCCACGTACAAGAGCAATTGCAGCAAATTATCTCACAACTCCCTCATTTTCAACACTTTACAATCAAAACGCATTTTAATTTAACCGATTGGTTGCCTTTTTATTGGGCAGGTTTTAAGCAGACAACACGCTACACTTATGTCATTCCTAACCTGTCAGATTTGAATGTTATTTTCAATAATTTTGAGGGTAATGTGAAAAGAGCGATTCGGCAAACGGAGAAAAAATATACCATCGAACAAAGCGATGACTTTGATTTATTCATAAAATTGAAGTATAAAAACGATAACACCCCCCTCAGTATTTGGCACAATCTAAACGATATTTTGAGTAAAAAACATCAAAAACGACTCTATTTTGCGCGCAATACTGAGGGGGTCGCTGAGGCAACGGCATATATTGTCTGGGATAATACAACGGCATATTATCTGGCCAGCGGCACAACAGAATCGGGTAGAAAAAACCAAGTGATGACTTTATTGCTGTGGCAAGCGATGCAAGATTGCGCTCGACATGCCACTGTTTTTGATTTTGAAGGCAGTATGTTGAAAACAGTAGAGCCATATTTTAGGAGGTTTGGAACAGAACAAAAAGCATATTTTCAGATTTCAAAATTTAGTAGTAAATGGGTTGAAATGCGATTTTAAAAGAAACTCAATCATACTTTCCGCATCAA
>JAYUUR010000004.1:0-20085 GCA_043754475.1 Saprospiraceae bacterium
AAGACCCTGATGACAACAAATTTGTGGATTGTGCCATATCTGCCAATGTTGATTTTTTAGTCTCTGATGACCGCCATATCACCAAGCTCCGCAAAATCCACAACCTTTTTCCGCCAATTGCCATTTTGACTTTTGACGAATTGAAAATCCGTTTAGGTCTTTAAATGTAAAATACTGAGGGGCGTCTTATATCGGATTTCAGATCAAAGAGGTTATTTGAAAACGGAAAAGATTTTGTTGGAATAATTGGAGATTCTCTTAGTTTTATTTTAAAAATTAAAAAGCCATTGAGATTATAAGTTATTGTGCCTATGACATCCCTTCGGGAGTTATCAATGATTTATGACGTCAATGGCTTTTTCTATTTGGAACAATAGCGACTCTTTGCGTTTCTTTACCATTAGGTTTAGGTTAAAGTCAGACAGGTTTGGGTTAAAGTCAGACAGGTTTGGGTTGAATCAAGACAGGTTTGGGTTGAAGCCAGACAGATTTGGGTTGAATCAAGATAGGTTTGGGTTGAATCAAGATAGGTTTGGGTTGAAGCCAGACAGGTTTGGGTTGAAACAAGATAGGTTTGGGTTGAAGCCAGACAGGTTTGGGTTGAAGCCAGATAGGTTTAGATTGAAGCAAGATAGGTTTAGATTGAAACAAGATAGATTTGAGTTAAAGCAAGACAGGTTTGGGTTGAAGCCAGACAGGTTTGAGTTGAAACAAGATAGGTTCGGGTTAAATCAAGACGTTTGCCTTGACCTAAGCTTAGTTTGCCTTGACCTAAGATTGGTTTGCTTTGACCTAAGTTTAGTTTACCCTAACCTAAGCTTTGTTTGCTTCAAAAGTAATTACGTTTGCTATATCCTAAGTTTGGTTTAATTCGTGCATAACGTTAAGAAAATAGAGATAATATAAAAATTATATTCAATAGTTTGAATATATAATTTTTAGACTTATATTTGTGTGGTCGGTAAATTTTCATACCTTACTGTGGATGTATATTGATAAATTTAACCCACAAAACTATTTGTAAAAATATATTTATTTTTAGTCTGCGACACCAAAAAAGTAAATGAATACTGAGGGGTGAAGGCCTTAAAATGAGCATAAAAATAAAAGAAATGATAATTAAACAAAAATTTACAAATGTAAACGGAAAAAGGCAAGATGGAAGACGTGTAGTATTCCCTATTGCTCTTGTTAATCAAAATGGTCAAACAGAATTTGGAACTGGATTTTTCATTGCAAAAGATTTATTCGTTACGGCAAAGCACGTTATTTTTCAAAATGAAGAAAGGATATATCAGCCTATTCAAGTAGTGCAAGTAGATGAAAATGGAAAAGCTTTTTTTAGAGAAATTGAATTTGTAACACCTCATAATGATGCAGATATTGTAATTGGTCAGCTTTTTAAAGCCAACAACTCAACCACAAATAACCCCCAAATATTGATTTCTAAAGAACTTCTAAAAAAAGGAGATAGTGTAAGTACTTTTGCTTATCCGAAATCAATAATTACAAATATTGACGAAGATGAGGATGAAATAGAGTTTTCCGCAACTTTTTATGAAGGAGAAGTGATTGAGCACTTAATTTCATATACAGGAAAACTAAAAGGTGATTGTTTTGTTACGAGTATGAATATTTTAGGTGGCGCAAGTGGAGGTCCTGTTTTTAGAAATGGAAAAGTTGTCGGCATAAATTCTACAGCATTTAACGAAAATACATCTTTTATTACACCGATATCACAGTTGTTAGAAATGAAATTAAAAACTCAAAAAGGCTTCTTAACAATAGAAAAATTATTAAACAATATTGCAATTTCATGAAAGACTATTACTATATACTTGGAACTAAAAGAGATTCATCAATTGAAGAAGTGAAAAAAGCCTATAAAAAATTGGCTCTAAAATTTCACCCCGACCAAAACGGAGGAGACAAATTTTTTGAAGAAAGATTTAAAGATATTCAAGAAGCTTATGAAATTTTATCTGATTCAAATAGACGCAAACAATATGATATTTCTTGGCAGATTTTCTCAATGGGACATCGTAAAGAATTTCATAATACGGCAAAAGATGAAGAATTAAAGAAGGAAAGAGAGGAATTTCAGCGAAAGAAAGATGAGTTTGACAAAAAGGAACAAAATTTTGCAAATCAGAAATCGGCATATGAAAAACAAAAAGAAGAAAACTCCAATAAAAGATATCAAGAAGAAACTACAACCAAGACTTCAATAAATGATCAAGAACAGTCGGAACAAAGAAAGGGTCCAGATAAATATCATGGTAAGAAATTGAAAATATTTATTTGTATATTCTTAATCTGTTCAATAGCATTTTATTTTATTGTTGTTGAACAAACTACAGAATCAGAAAGAAAAAGTGATTTTAATGCTGTACAACCTCAAATTACAGCGAATATTGAGAAAATAGAAATAGTAAGTTCTTGTAGCTTAAAGTGGATTTTTTTTGATTTTAATAAATCTGATTTGCGTGTGGCGTCACAGACAGAATTAGACGGAATGGTAACTATTTTAAAAGATAATCCTGACTTTGTTGCCGTTCTTCAAGCTAATACTGACTCAGCTGGCGCGGATGCTTACAACGAAGCTCTTTCAGGTCGTCGTGCGGAAAATTCTAAACAATATTTAATTGCAAAAAGTATTTCTCCAGAACGAATCAAAATAACATTAATGTCAAATTCAAATGGATTTTCTCAAAAGTATAACAATGAAGAACTGACGAGGCAATTGAATCGAAGAATAGAATTATTTATACAAGATAAATCGGGTAAAAATATTTGCAAATCTATTCCTCCAAACATACCAAATATAGAATAATTTACTTGTTCGCAATCTCCAACTGCGGATGAGCATTTAAAGGTCATAACCTGCGAAACAACACCCCTCAGTATCAAAAGCAAAAATCCTTTCAACACTTGTTTGAAAGGATTTTTAAGTATATCGAAGTGCCACAAAAGCAACATGAATGAATGCTTTAGAATTGTCTGACTCTCACTCTCGTTGTCATGCCATTATGTTTAGCCACAATAATAAATGGATTTTCAATTAAATCAACTTCGTTAAATATGGCTTCAAGTGATTGTAAAGTAAATTGAGGGAGAATATGACCGGGCTTCAAGTAAACAATACCAATAAAAGGTTTTCCATCGGCAATAACTAAAGTACCAAAATCACTGTCATGTGTTAATACAACGCGGTTTTGATTGGTAGCAAGATTCAACAAGAAAGCATCTGTATTTCCGCTTAGCCCTTGTTCATTGACATCAAAAACGTCACAACCTCGTTGACGCAGTGATTCAACAATTATTGGATTGATGTTTTCATCTGTTAAAAACGCGTAGTTGATAAGTTTCATAATTTAATGATTGACTTCAAAAACGACATCGTTTTTAAGTTGAGAAGTCGCATACTCAATGGCTTGTTTGATACCGATTTCAGGTAAATGCGGATAAGCTTTAACAATATCGGCAATAGATGCACCGGATGCGATTAATTCTAAAATAAATTCAACGCTGATGCGTGTTCCTTTAATACAAGGTTTACCGCCAAGAATTAAAGGGTTCGTTGTAATAAAATTAAATTGTTGCATAATCAATAAATTTAGTGCAAGATAAAACTTTTTATTCTTTTCTTAAAATTTTTAGTTGCCTTACGACCAGCCTCCTACTAATGCTGCCTATTTAAGGGTCATGACTTGCGAAATAATACCCCCTCAGTATCAAAAGCAAAAATCCTTTCAACACTTGTTTGAAAGGATTTTTTAAGTATATCAAAGTGCCAACCAAAGCAGTTGAGTGACTGCTTTAGAATTGTCTGATTTTCACTTTCGACATAAAAAGACAAGTTTTTAATAATTTTTATCGTATCTTTGTATTAACCAAATCGTTTTGGACGTTTTCGCACCGCCAATCCTTCGGGATAGTAGCATGTGGAATTGGTTAATACAAAAAGCCGCTTCGTTAATCAACGAGGCGGCTTTTCTGTTTTCTTTCGAATATAAAAAGTATGAAGTACAAGCCGATGTTTCTTTTTACGGAGCTTTTGAAGGCTTTGAATAGTACGAATTTCCCATACAGTAAAGTAATACTTATCTCTAATCTCTTTTTCAACTAAAATACAATTGTGCCCTAAGCGTGATTTTCCTGAATCGGTTATAATATCGGGTGTTTCAAGAATTGGAAAAATAAGCCGCAAATCCTTTTTTTCAACGCTCACTTGTCCTCTTTGTACTTCATTAAAGGATATACCATGTTGATTCAATAAATGTCGAAAACCATATGAATCCAAAGAAATGGTATAATCTAAAAGTTCAAAGCTGGTTGCTTTGTAAATTATTTGCGATAAATCTTCAGACACTTGTCCAATATCAATACGCCAATAATCATTTGCCGCATTGGTGAGAACAAAGTCAAATAGAGTATCAATTAACTCGATGGCATTGGGGTAAGCACTTTTTGACATAGCATGTATCTTGTTTAATGGCATAAAACTATCACAAAAGGTTCTGAAAAACGAAATTATCTTTTTTGACTTTATTTATTTAAATTGAAGAAAGCCAAAAACTATCAAGGTGTGAATAGAGAACGCTTTAATCAGCTCGTCAAAGAAATAAATATTGTTGAACCTATTGACCTACTACTGTCCCAATTAAAAAGATAGACCCCTCAGTATATCCGCTCGAAATATGGGTAAAAACGATTTATGGATAGCTGCCACCGCGTCAATTTTGAATGCTACACTATTAACTACCGACCTTGATTTCAACCATCTCCACAATGTGTTTCTTAATTTAGAATGTATAAAGGTTTGAGACTTTTACTCGGTTTCCATGCAAAAATCCTTTCAACACACTTGTTTTAAATGATTTTGAAGTATATCGAAGTGCCAACAAAAGCAGCATGAATGAATGCTTTAGAATTGTTTGACGAGGGAAGATTTAGGAAATTATTTAGGTGGGTAAGTCTTATAAAAATCACCTCTTGTATCTATGGATTCAATTAAAAATTTTTCGCTATCCCAATATAGACCCATACGATAAGCATTTACTCGAATGCGATAATAAGAACGATGACCTTTCAAGGGTTTCATGTGAGCAATATCCGCAAACGATGTTGCGTGTTCGATATTTTCAAGGACGGCAATGATTTGTAGTTGAATATGTGCAGGTAGTTTGGTCAAAGATTTTCTAAAATCTTTAGTGTCCTGAAATCTCATAAAGGTTTTTTTTGAGTTGGGTTATATAGTCTTTAGTCTCGGTTTCTGAATAGACTTGATAGTCAGCTTGTTCTTTTTGCCAAATCATTTTTTCTAATTGAGAAGCGTCTTGACGGTCTTCATCGCTCATTTTTTCCCATTCTCCTGTTTTGACATATTTTTCTATCAATCGTTCTTGGATAATAGCATGAATATGCGGTTCCCACAACGTTTCAGGTTCACTGTTAGGGTCTAAGATTTGAAAAGGCACATTTAAACGCTTAAAGAAATCAAGGATTTTTTTAAGTTTTGTTGTATCGTCGAATTGAATTGTTACTGTTGTCATTGCTATTTTTTTTTACAAAGATAATTGCCTTTTAAAAAAAAAGGAAAGAAAAATAATCGAACATGTATTGTATAGATGTATAAAAAATGAAATAGCTACGGAAATACTGAGGGGGTATCACAAACCAAACTTCTTAGCTTTCAACTCTTGCAAAAAGCGCAACAATTCCATTTCGTCATGAAAAAGTACTTCGCGCGGTTTCGAGCCTTCATTGGGTCCGACGATGCCAAGTGCCTCGAGTTGATCCATAATACGTCCTGCTCTGTTGTAGCCGAGTTTCAAACGGCGTTGAATCATGGACGTTGAGCCGTGTTGATTTTGAACGACCAAACGAGCGGCATCGTCGAGCATATCGTCGAGGTCGTTCATATCCACAGCACCAACTTTGCCGCCTTCGCCACCTTCCATAACGTATTCAGGTAAGAAGAACGGTGTGGCATAGCCCGGTTGTTCATGTATAAAATTGACGACGCGCTCCACTTCGGGCGTATCCACGAAAGCACATTGAATCCTCACTATATCTGAGCCCGATGTCAAAAGCATATCGCCCCTACCGATTAATTGCTCCGCGCCGCTTGTATCCAAAATGGTTCGAGAATCCACTTTTGAAGTTACCTTAAAGGCTAAACGCGCAGGGAAATTCGCCTTAATAACGCCTGTAATGATATTGACTGAGGGACGTTGAGTAGCAATAATTAAGTGAATACCGACTGCTCGCGCCAATTGCGCCAAACGACCAATCGGTAACTCTATTTCCTTCCCCGCCGTCATAATCAAATCGGCAAATTCATCAATGACTAAGACAATAAACGGCATAAAATCATGTCCTTTTTCAGGATTCAATTTGCGGGAGACAAATTTTTCGTTGTATTCTTTAATGTTCCGCGCTTGCGCTTTTTTCAACAAATCGTAGCGTTTATCCATTTCAATACAAAGCGAATTGAGTGTTTGAACTACTTTTGAGGTATCGGTAATAATCGGTTCGAGTTGGTCCGGTAAATATGCGAGGAAATGATTTTCTATTTTTGAATACGGCGACAACTCCACTTTCTTCGGGTCAATCAACACTAATTTGAGTTGCGAGGGATGTTTTTTATATAAAAGTGAACATAAAATAGTATTAATACCCACTGATTTACCTTGCCCTGTCGCTCCTGCAATCAATAAATGCGGCATTTTCGCCAAATCTGCTACAAACACCTCATTGGAAATGGTTTTACCTAAGGCAATCGGCAAATCCATATCTGAACGGCGGAATTTTTCACTCGCCAACACTTCGCGCAACGAAACGACTTGCTTACTCTTATTCGGCACCTCGATACCTATCGTACCACGACCCGGAATCGGTGCAATAATACGTATCCCTAATGCCGCAAGACTCAAAGCGATATCATCTTCCAAATTTTTAATCCTTGAGATACGCACGCCGGGTGCAGGAATAATTTCATAAAGCGTCACCGTTGGCCCAATAGTAGCGCGGATTTTGACAATTTCAATTTTATAATTGAGCAACGTTTCAATAATTTGGTCTTTATTGGCTTCTAATTCTGCCCTATCTATTTCTACTTTTTGATCTTCATAGCTATCTAAAAGCGGTAAAACGGGATATTCATAACCCGATAAATCCAAAGTGGGGTCATAAGGAGTCGAAATGTCGCCATAAGGTTTTTCTGAAAATAATGCGCCTTGTATGCCAATCGGTGCTTTGTGATGCTCTTCTACGCTGCCCGAAGTGTCGGATACTGAGGGGGTAGGCAGTTTGATTTCTTCAATTTCCAATTCAGCATCGCCTACTTTCAAGCTGGTTTTTGAAGTGGGTATGCTCTGAGAAGTTATTTCCAAATCACCCTCTTCATCGTTAAGTGAAAACTTCGATTTAGGGGCTAATACTGAGGGGGGTAAATTTAATGCTTCTTCTATCACACTGCGTTCGCCGGCTTTGACGGGAGCAAAAGAAACGGATTCATCTTCTCCAAATGTAGCGATGATGTCTTTTCTACCCGTTTTTTCTCTGGGCATAACCGTGAGGCTGCGGGGTGAAAATCCACCATTGCTATAACGGTCGTCCCATAGTCCTAAAATAGCAGCTTTGAGTTGTGAGAAGGCGGTTTGAGGTGTTAAACCTTTGAGATCAGGATTATAAGTCCAGATAATGAGGAAGAGAATAATGAATAAAACCAAGAGAAAAGTGCCAATAACGCCTACAAAATTCATCAACCAACCACTGACCGATCGTCCAAAATTGCCACCAACAGCAAAATCCGAGCGATAGAAAAGAAAGCCCACGAGTATAGACAAACCCACCATCCACATAATAGAGGTCCGTAGGCGACTACGAAAACGGCTCAAAGGCACTTCATTGATGATGCCCAAACCGTATTGCAGCATGAGATAAATAATGAAAAAGGAAGGTAAGCCGAAGAGCCAATACATAATAAAATGCGAGACAACCGCACCCAGCCTGCCCAACCAATTGCTCACCTCAATATCTTGAAAGATGAGGTCGAATTGGAATTGCCAGACTTTGTCTTGGTCTTCTTTCCAAGTAAAAATATATGAAAAACAGGCGATGAACAAGTACAATGCTAAAAAGAGCAGTAAGATGCCCACAAGTTTTGGGTTGCGGGGGTCGTCGCCGAGTATATTTGATTTAGCCATTCGTTTCCTCTTGAATTACAGTGTTGGACAGTGTACAGAAATAGTGTATCACTCATTTTATAATTTAAAACAAATAATTTATTATTCCACAAAAGTACTGATTTCAACACTATTAAGCTATAACCGCTGCTTTTTTTTGGGCTTTACAATAAAATACCTTCCACATCTTTCCAACCATGCGCGCGCATGAAGCCTTCCTCAAAAACATTATGGTGCGCATTGAAAAGGATGCCTTGACCATCAAAAACAGAGAGATTTCGAACATGGTCGTCTATCATATAGTCAGATTTGATGATGCTTTTGTAGCCGCAAAAAACGGTGTGGCGCACGTCAATAAAATCAAAATTCTGACTCAACCAGTCTAATTTTTCAGGTACTGAACTCGGAATTAGATTAGCCGCAGATACGATAAAAACGTCATAGTTTTTATTTAACTCATACACAACCCGTTGAGCATCAATCATAACGGGCAAATCTCTATAAAAACCCGGTTCGTGAATCCAATCCAAAACCAATTGGCGGTGAGCAGCCGGCACAGCATCTTCAACCAATTTTCCCGACAACTCTTCTTCAGTTACATGGTAGCCAAATTCATTTTCATACCGATCAACAATTTTTTTTACAGTGAAAGCCATGACATCATCCATGTCAATTGCAATGCGTTTTCTCATGCTGAATTACTGATTTGTCTAATTTTTAAATATGATTAATACAGAATTTATTGTACGATTGATTACTGAAAAATGTTAACTATAAAAATTCTGTAAAGCCGTAAAAATCAAACAAATCTGCGCAATTTCATTTACTTTTCCAGTACTGACAAACGTAAATATGAAGCATTTTTCGCATCGCTATAAATACGATGTGTAGCCCGTTGAAAATCAGCATCTTGTGCTTTATAAATATCTACAAACTTTTGAGGATTGCGGTCAACCAAAGGAAACCATGAGCTCTGAATCTGCACCATGAGCCGATGTCCTTTCTTGAAAGTATGAGCAATATCGGGCAATTGATACTTCACTTCTGTAATTTTTTCAGGAATAAATGCCTCTGGCAATTCAAAACTATTGCGAAACCGACCCCTCAGTACTTCGCCTCTGATAAGCATCTGATAGCCGCCTTGCGGTATTTTCGAGTCTTCCCACTGCGGCGCATCGTTGGGAAATACATCTATCACTTTCACAATTACATCAGCATCAGTGCCCGTTGTAGAGAAAAACAAATTGGCATCTATGGGACCCGTCACGGTCAAGTCATCCGTCAAAGGCTCCGTTTGATAAACCACCACATCAGCGCGGCGGGCTGCAAAACGCTGATCATCGCTCATGTACTCACGTGTACGGTCGGCATGTACGTCTTCGGTATAAGGTACAGGATGTGCAGGGTCACTCACCCATTCAGCAAAACTGCGATGGAAATCCGCTGATACTGAGGGGGTGTTAAAACTCAAACCGCCTTTCTCTTGTAGGTAAATATTTTTAGATTTGGCTTTTTGAGGGGGCCAAGTATCGTAAGTTGTCCATTTATTAGAGCCTGTTTCAAATATAGTGGCTTCGGACAAGTCCATTTTGCCTTTATCGGCTAAATAAAAATTAAAAAACTTGGCTTCAATATCATTTTGAAAATATTCGGTTGTTTTAGAATTAAAATTGGCGTTGCCTAAAAAAGAGCCATCTCCTCGACCTCCCCACTCGCCATGAAACCAAGGACCCATGCATATTTTATTGGAAACCGTTGCGCCCGAGTTTTGTTTTTCAATAGCTTCATAGGTGCGCCACGCACCAAAGCAATCTTCAGCATCAAACAAACCACCGACCGTCAAAACGGCAGGTTTGACATTTTTTAAATGCGGGCGAATATTGCGAGCTTTCCAAAAATCATCCATATTAGGATGGCTCATGAGGTCATTCCAAAACTTTAAACTATCGCCTGTGTATTTCTTAGTAAAATTAGGCAAAGCACCCATTTTTAAGAAAAAATCATAATTGTCCGTATATTTTATTTCTACAGGTTTAATGTCCTCTGGCTTAATTGGTTTAGGGCGCGGGCGACCAAAATTGACATAAAATGAAAAAGCATCATCGAGCATAAATGCACCTCCGTGATGAAAATCATCGCCCACAAACCAATCCGTTACGGGAGCTTGAGGAGAGACGGCTTTTACTGCTGGATGGGCGTCTATAAGTGCATTCGTAGCATAAAAACCTGGGTACGAAATGCCCCTGACACCCACTTTACCATTGTTATTAGGTTGATTTTTTACGAGCCAATCCACTGTATCGTAGGTATCAGTGCTTTCATCAATGTCTTTACTTGCCGAATGATTAGCTATGACAGGGCGTACATCCACAAAATCGCCTTCGCTCATCCAACGACCGCGCACGTCTTGAAAAACGAAAATATAGCCCTCTCGCACAAGCGTTGGATTAGAAATAGAGGCTCTAAATTTATCTCCATAAGGCGCAACAGTATAAGGCGTGCGACTGAGCATAATAGGATGTTTTTTAGAAGTTGCCTTGGGCGAGTAGATAGAAGTGAAGAGCTTGACACCATCGCGCATAGTGATATACACTTCTTTTTTCGTATAGTTATTACGAATAAAAGCAGAATCCGCATCTACTTTTTGAGCCAAAATTGAAAGAGATAAGAGACTGAAAATCAATGAGTTAATGAGTCTTTTCATAGTCTAAAAGAGTTTATTTTTTGATGAAAAATAATATCAAGACTAAGGTAATTAATTCAAGCACAATACCCCTCAGTATTAGCTGAAATTCAATTATTGGAAGATGAAAAAGGGAAATATACGGATTAATTACTCTCTTGGTATTTTTAGTGGAGTGATTTGATTGGCAGATTAGTGTTTGACATTATTTTAATAAAAATTTTAAAAATACCATTAATTGGGTATGATTTTTGATATTAATTTATTTAAGTATTCAAGTAAGCATGAAAACGGATAATCTTTCCCATATTTTCAATTTTAGACATATTGAAAATCCTTTTACACTTTCCGTTTTCTTTTCAATCTTTATTCAAGGAGTTTTTTTTTAAATGGTTTATAAGGCATACGTGTTTATTGTGGTTTCTGGTCGGTGAGGAATTTCGATGGTTTTTATAGCGAAATTTTAATAATCATTTAACATCATATCGCCGACCGTTCCATATTTTCTGAGAAGTTTGTATTGATTTAGTGAAATAAATTGCGTGAAACAGTCTTGTCTAAAACAAGGCTGTTTTTTTTGCTCAACACTGAGGGGGGTATTACTGAAAACCAAAAATGATGAGGAGTACTGCTGCAATAATACCAATGACCAATGCCATGCGGCTCTCGTTTTGTTTAGGTTCTTCTTGATTAGAGTTGGAGTCTCGGAAATCCTTATTTCCGAATGCTTTGTTAGAACGATTCATGGTTTAAGCGATTTTTAATCAAAATTAGATGGTTAAAGAATATAATTTAGTTGTATGACTTGATTTTTAATGATTGATGCGCTTGCAGGTAAGGAATTATTAAGCTACGCTACAAAGATATAAAACTATTTTAATTTAAAAAAAATATAGATATAATTTTTTTGTAATTAAAAAAAACCATTCAGATTTTACCCTGAATGGTCTTTTTAGTTCTTTTTAAAAAAATAATATCACCTTTGAATCATATCATTAACGATGGCAATTTTATCTAATTCACGGCTAACTGCCAACCTTTTGATATTAAAAAGCCCATATTTCGATAAATCAGCGATTTCAAACCACTGACGTTCAGGGTTGCCTAATTTATAAGCGTACAATTTGCTACCATTGCCTATGATGAAAGTACCATCGGGCAGAAGCACAAAATCCTCACTACCAGGTATGGCTTGAATAATGATTTCGGAAGAATAAGTCACAGGATCCAATGATTTGATGTACCAAGTCTGAGGGGTGGCTTTCTGAACATAAGCCAATTTTCCATCATTCAATCGAGCCATCGAGCGACCAATACCTCCAGCCAACTGAACCGAGGATTGATCATCCACATTCACTATTTTCAAGTAATTATTGCTGCCACTCACTATAAAAAGAGCTAATTTTTTATCTGAAAGCCAACAATGATAGCCAATATCTTGATGCAGTGGCAACAAATCACGCCCAATATTGGTGCGGTCAAGTGGATACGTCCATAGCCGCTGCGTCCCTTTTTGAGTCGCATCTACACGGATACAAGAAACGTTGCGCCTATCAGGCGTCAGCGTCGGAGAATATTCCGATTCACGCGTTGCAGTCACTTGCGTCAAGACGTTATTGAGCAGTGAGAGCGAATAAATTTCTGTCTGATTGGTATCGTAAGGTGTTTGCACTGCCACATAAAGTTCATTGTTATTAATCCATTGAGGCTGATTATTGTAGCCATAAGGATTGAAACTTGTCAAATAGCGGGCATTTTTGAAGCCAATTTCTTCGCCTGTTTTTTCCATATCAAAACAGTAAATATTGGTATTCGGCAACTGACATAAAGAAGGCGTGACAAAAGCCAACGTCAATACAATCGGGAGATATTTGAGGAGTTTTCGCATAGTCTTGAGATATTAAAATTGAGTTAAAAAATAATATTTAAACGTCTAATATATCGTTATGCTGAGAGGTATCTTTTTTCATTTTTTGCAAATAATAAAAAGGGATACCTAAAGCGATAATGAGCAGCCCTCTGCCCGTATTGGCTGTTTTGGTATAAAGCAAAATTAAGCAAATTGTTAGTGCTAACAAAATATAAATAATGGGTGTGATGGGGTAGCCCGGCACTTTGTAGGGGCGTTCCATATCAGGCTCTTTTTTTCTTAAAATAAATATGCCAGCGATAGTGACAACATAATAAATCAACGAAACAAAAGTCGCATAATCCAATAAATCGCCATAAGTGCCCGACAAACAGAGCAGCGACGCCCAAGCACCCTGTATCCAAAGCGCCATACTCGGCACATTGGCATCATTGAGCTTGCCCGCGCCTTTAAAAAATAAACCATCTTTCGACATCGCGTAATACACCCGCGCGCCTGATAATATTAATCCTGAATTGCAACCAAACGTAGAAATCATAATTAAAACAGCCATCAAACCTGCTGCTACATTACCAAATATTTGAAAAGCCGCCGCCGTTCCCACGCGGTCATTATCAGCGAACATAATGCCTTTTGATAACACATCTATACCATTGGGATCGCCTTTAATCGGCAACAAATTGAGGTAAGCGAGGTTGGCACATATATATACGAAGGTGACAATGCCCGTTCCCAATAAAAGACTGAGGGGTATATTGCGGCGAGGATCTTTTATCTCACCGGCTATAAAAGTGACGTTGTTCCAAGAATCCGAAGAAAATAATGACCCAATAATAGCCGTTCCAAGCCCTAAAACCAAAGCCATGCCCGCAATATTTTGAGTCACCCAAGCACCTGTATCGGTTTTAACGGTTTGAGTGGCTGCCCATGCATCGGTAAAATTTTGACCCATCAATCCTGATTTAGCACCGACAATAAAACCTGCGATGATGAGGGCAAAAAGAGCAATTAATTTAGCAGAAGTGAAAACGAGCTGTATGATTTTACCATAATTAATACCTCGGCTGTTGATATAAGTCAATAAAAGAATACTTCCGATAGCGAAAAGCTGCGGAGCACTGATTTTTAAAAAACCTAAATCAAGTAAAATATTGGTCGGGCTGAGGGCTCCCCAAAAATGCCCTGTATATTTGGCGAATGCCATCGCTACGGCAGCAATAGTACCCGTTTGGATAACAGTTGCCACTGACCAACCGTATAGAAAAGCGGTCAAATCGCCCCAAGCCTTCTTGATATAGACGAATTGCCCACCTGCTTTGGGCATCATACCTGCCAACTCGCCATAGCTGAGTGCGCCAAAAATGGTCATCACCCCTGTCAAAAGCCAAAGGAAAATCAGCCATCCAGCAGAGCCAACTGTGCGGCTCATATCAGCCGAAACGATAAAAATACCTGAGCCTATCATGGAGCCGGCTACGAGCATCGTGCCGTCGAGTAAGCCGAGTGAACGGCGAAATTCATGTTCTGGTTGTTGTTCCGTCATTAGAATATATAAGTTGATTTCAATGAAAAGGCAATGTTTTTTCTAAAAAAAAACAAGATAAAAAAACCTTTTGGAATGGCTTTATACTGAGGGGGTGTTTTTTTTTAGAGGTTTTTGATACATTTTAAAATTAGCTAATCCCATGCGTTGAAAAAAATGTGAAAAGGAGACCCTTAAAACACCCAAACCATATTTTGAACTCCGAGCAAAATTGATAGAAGACGCTTCCTCAAAATACTTTGTCGGGCAAGTCACCTCTGCAATATCGAAGCCTGCGTACACGATTTGAGACAGCATTTCATTGTCAAAAACAAAATCATCTGAATTGGTATTAAAATCAATACCCCTCAGTACTTCGCTTGAAAAAGCGCGGTAGCCTGTGTGATATTCAGATAATTTATAGTTGATGAGAATATTTTGAGCCAATGTTAAAAAGCGATTCGCTATATATTTGTATTTAGGCATTCCACCTTTGAGTGCGCCTTTCCCCAGAATTCGAGAGCCTAATACTACAGGATACAACTCATCGCCAAGGATATTCACCATCGCCGGAATCAACTTGGGCGTGTACTGATAATCGGGGTGAAGCATAATCACGATGTCAGCACCGAGTTCCAACGCCTTATTATACAACGATTTTTGATTGCCCCCATAACCCTTATTTTTTTCATGAACAATGATGTGGCGAATGCCTATTGCGCGTGCCAAATCTTTGGTATTGTCTTTACTCGCATCATCGCAAAGTACTACCTCATCCACCAAAGGAAACGGGATTTCATAATAAGTTTTCTCCAACGTTTTAGCCGCATTGTAGGCGGGCATCACAACGACGACTTTTTTACCATTATACATAAAACAAATTGTATTTTATTCTTGATACTGAGGGGGGTAAGTAATTGATTTTCAGTTAGTTATAAACTTATAAGGTATGAAAAACCTTATAATATAAATTTACTGTTATTGCGTAATATTAAAAAGTCCAGAGGACTCTCACGTTTGTAGAAGAACGACCAAACCCCACTTTCCACGAGTCCATAGGACTCACACGTTTGTTAAAGTTTACAAACGTATGAGTCCTACGGACTCGAAGTATATTTTCAGATGTTTTCTACAAACGTGTAAGTCCTCTGGACTTATTTCAAGCATCATTTAACTTCCTCACTTGCAACAATTGGTTCAGCAGTATTTTCTGCAACGTCTTCCGTCTTTTCTTCTTCCACTTTCTCTTGTAAAAGGTCGCGGCTATTCAAAAAATTGTACCATTTAATGACTTTTTTGATGTCGCTGATGTGTACGCGGTCGCGGTCATGATCAGGTAAAACCTCAATAAAATAGCTGCGCAACTCCGAAGAAGTAGCTTTTTCAGAAGGCACAGGATTCTCTGCCATTTGATTTTTCATATTTTGAAAAACTTCACCGACGGGCGTAGAGTCTGTATCCGTGAAAATAGAAATTGTTTCAAATGGTGAAAATTGATGCTGACGAGCCGGTACAAATTGACGGATTTTAGTATCAAAATCCTCGATAATTATGCCGTTGCTCCGCGCTGATATAAGTTTATAAACACCCGATAAACCACCCACAGCGACCATATTTTTTACTTCTATCATTATATTTTGATTTTTTAATTGTAAAATTAAAATGATTTCTTTGAAAAACGCGCAAAGTTAATAAAAAGCGTTAATTGTTATTCGTTAATTGTTATTCGTAGCCAATAACTCATTACCCATATTTTACTGAGGGGGTGATTGAGTAAAATAAATAGGAGTGATGCCTTCCATATTTTTTATTTTTTTCTCAAACCATTTGACTGGAGCTTGTGTTTTGTCTCCAGTAGATGTATCGCATTTAAAAAAGATATAGTAAAGTTGTAGGCAGTAGCCTATTTTGTCAAAAAGCATATCAAGGCGAGCGGCAGCCTCATCAGGTTCATCTTCGAGCACTTCTAACCGCCAGCAATAATAGGCTTCATCGTGCAATTCAATTATATCTAAAACTGTTGCATCGTCAATATAATTTTCAGCAAAAAGGCGGGCTAAAATGCTATGGTGTTTTGACCAATCGCGCGGATAATTTTTATCTTCGATGTACTTGAAGCTGTCATGCAATATAGTAATGAGCCGCAGCTTTTGACGGTCGTTTATACTGAGGGGGGTAGCAATTCGGTTGATATTGTTATAAATTTCAGGAATATGATACAATACCTTACCTTCAGGATGCCCATAGCGAGGTTCACCCCAAAGCAAACCTTCAATTATTTCAGGGTGGCTAATGAGTACCAACTCCGATTCCGTTTCGGGTTGTAAGATATTGAGAATATCTTTTTCTGTAATCGGATTATGGCTCATTGTTGCTCAGGCGTTTCTACTAATATTTTGCTTTGTTAAACTTTAGTTAAATTGAAATTCTTCATTCAACAAGAAGACCACCCAATGCGTTCATTGTGTGTATTAGATTTTAAAAGCAATTGATCATTTCACAATTCTTTTTTTTAAATCACAAAATTAAGCAACATTATGAAAAATCTATTATCTCTTATTGGCGCTGGTTTAGTTGGTGGATTGATAGTAGTAGGCGCTATGCAGTTAACTGGTAAAAAAATAAATGTAGCACCTCAAACTAATTTAGCCAAATTCGCCAGTGACAATACAACTTTTTCAGGAGCGATTGATTTGACTACAGCAGCAGCCGTGGCCTCTCCAACAGTTGTATATATTGAAGCAGCCGAATCAAGAGAAACAGCGCAAAAGCGCGCTCAAGAATATTATGACAATGACCCATTTGCTCAAATGTTCGGCGGCTTCGGATTTAGAATGCCTCAGAAAAAAGGAACTGGCTCAGGAGTCATCGTTTCAAAAGACGGTTACATCGTTACCAATAATCACGTAGTTGATTTTGCAGATAATGTGAATGTGACTTTAAGCGACAATCGCAAATTCGTAGCAAAAGTAGTTGGTACTGACCCTAAATACGATTTAGCAGTCATCAAAATCGAATCTTCGGATTTACCAGTTGTTCAGAAAGGCAACTCTGATAATTTAAAAATAGGTGAGTGGGCTTTAGCAATCGGTTTCCCTTATGATATTGGTACGACCGTTACAGCGGGTATTATTAGCGCAACGCATAAAAAGATAGGTGTGAGCGAAACCCGTAATGTGATGGATGATTTTATCCAGACCGATGCAGTTGTTAATCCAGGTAATTCGGGTGGTGCTTTGGTAGATGCTCAAGGCAGATTAATAGGCATTAATACGGCTATTCAAACTCGGACAGGTAGCTACGAAGGATATTCTTTCGCTATACCAGTGAATACAATGTCAAAAATAACAGATGAAATTATCAAAACAGGTGGTGTAAAACGCAATAATAGTGTATCTCCTTTAGCAAATTCAACAAAACGCCCCGCATTGGGTGTCAAAATGATAAGCGATGAGTATTTTGATGAAGCTGTTAAAGATTTGAACTTGAATGTTGCGTCGGGTGTTATTGTATCGGAGGTTTTAGATGGTAGTTCTGCACAATATGCGGGTATTTTACCAAATGATGTGATTGTGAAAGTTGACAATATTTCAATTCGTTCTACCGATGATTTGAGAAATAGATTGGCTCAATCTAAAATAGGTGATGTTCTAAAAGTGACGGTGTTTAGAAATGGTAAAACTAAAGAAATACCCGTATCTCTTAAATCTTAAAATATTTTAAATAAAAATCTGACGTTTTATTGACAATAGATTTTATTTATCATTGAACTTTTCATATCGTCATTATGTTATTCGTTATATAAAGAGACTTGTTTAAAGTTGGTTTTTCGTTTTGTTTTGATGCGTCTGACCTCGCGGTTGGACGCTTTTTTTTGTGTCCATATTTATTCTATCAATATTCTTATTTTTTCCTCGTTGATATTTTTTTTAAAAAAAAGGGAAAAATATTTGACATTTAGTGATTCATCTTTACATTTGCATCGCTTTTGAAAGAAAGCGCAAAAAACAAGCAATTTGGTCCGTTCGTCTATCGGTTAGGACACTAGATTTTCATTCTAGGAAGACGAGTTCGATTCTCGTACGGACTACCAGTTTTTAAAGGTTAGCTTCGGCTAACCTTTTTTTTATTTTTAAACCAATATTATATCAACACATCATGGCAAAAATTAAAATAGCTATCAACGGATTTGGAAGAATTGGTCGTATTACTTTCCGCAACCTCGTCAAAATGGGCAATGTGGAAGTCGTAGCCATTAACGACCTAACAGATAACAAAACGCTTGCTCATTTACTCAAATACGATTCTGTTCACGGTAGATTTGATGGTACCGTCACTGCTGACGATCAATATTTAACTGTGAATGGTCACAGCATTCTCGCTATTGCTGAAAAAGATCCCGCGGCTTTGCCTTGGGGTAAATTAGGTGTAGATGTAGTAATTGAATGTACGGGTCGCTTTACAGATTCTGAAACAGTAAAAGCTCATCTTCAAGCGGGTGCTAAAAAAGCCATCATCTCTGCTCCGGCAACGGGCGATGTGAAAACCATTGTTTTGGGTGTCAACGACGACCAAATTACAGCGGATGCCGATATTTACTCAAACGCTTCATGTACGACTAATTGTTTGGCTCCAATGGTCAAAGTATTGGATGATGCATTTGGTGTAGAGCAAGGTTTTATGACCACTATCCACGCTTATACGGCTGACCAAAGTTTGCAAGACGCCCCTCACAAGGATTTGCGTCGTGCTCGTGCAGCAGCATATAGTATTGTGCCTACATCTACAGGTGCAGCGAAAGCAGTGGGTATTGTATTACCGCATTTGAAAGGTAAATTGAACGGCAATGCCATGCGCGTACCTGTGCCAGATGGTTCAGTAACGGATTTTGTAGCGACATTGAAGAAGCCTGCAACGGTGGAAGAAGTGAATGCAGCTTTCAAAAAAGCATCTGAAACAAGCCTAAAAGGTATTTTGCATTACGAAACTGACCCAATCGTTTCAATTGACATCATCAGCCAAAAAGACTCTTGTATTTTCGATGCTGATTTGACAATGGTGATTGGCAACACAGTGAAAGTAGTCGGTTGGTACGATAACGAAGCAGGTTATTCAGCGCGTTTGGCTGATTTGGCTGTTCGTGTCGGTTCAATGGTGGCTGTTGAAGCATAATTTTTTTTTCATATTATATATTAAAACGAATCCGCGAGATGAACTTCATCTTGCGGATTTTTTTTTTAATCTTTAAAAAATACCCCTCAATTAAAGGCGATAAATTCTTATAGAAATGCTGCCATATACTGAGGGGTATCTGTATTTCAATCTTCCTATTATCTTAAAACAATTTGTTCGCTGAAAGTTTTATTGCCTTCAAAAGTGAAATTTAAGTAATATTTCCCACGAGGCAACTGAGTAACATCAAAAGAAAAGGTATTATTATTTCTATGCGTGTTAGCATTCGTTGCATTAGAAGGATTAAATGTTCTGACTATTACGGAACGTGAATCACTTACCAAAGTCACTTTTTTAAGCGCATCCATCACTAAAACCTCTGCACTAACAGAATTATCGGCAGGGTTAGGAGATGCCATGCGGTAATATCCACCGCTGATATCGTGTAAATAGAAAATAGTTGAAGCACTTGCACCACATTGGTTTGTAATAGTAGCTTGAACACGAATAAAAGGATATGCATAAGCCGATACACTAAGCTGACCATTAAAATAAAGACTACCTGTACCATTTATAATCTCCCAACTATCTGTCACACCGGATTCCTCTGTCCAAATATTCAAGAGTGCTGGATTATAGATGTAAT
>JAYUUR010000005.1:0-2263 GCA_043754475.1 Saprospiraceae bacterium
GTGAATTCCTCCACTCTTTTCAAAAATAAAAATTTTATGGAAATCAGAAGTATGCGGATGAGAAATATCGAATTTTGTTTCTCGTAAACTTCTATAAAACAAAGCAAAGTAGGGCATACTTAAATCTTGAATAACCCATTCTTCTTTAATTATTGCTTGTTTGCTTGTTTGCTTGTTTGCTTGTTTATCATACATACGATTTTTATTGATTTTTGTTTCGAAAAAGTTCTTTATTTATGGCGCAAGATATACTGCACTTCTCGAAAGGCATCCTTCTAATTGTACTTTAACACATAAATATTTTAAATATAAAATCTATACCAGAGCCTCCATTTTTCGATTTTATCAATTAAAAAATAAAAAATAAAAAAATAAGATATGGTAGGGGTAAATTATTAACACCCCTCAGTACAATTACCTAAAAGTGCATTTTAAAAGCAATTATAAATTATTGACTATCAATATTTTACGACAAAAGCCAAATGATTTTACATCACTCGGCTTTTTCATTTTCACCTATAAAATCAATAATAGCGCAATCGAATCACGCCTACTATTTTCATACACTTGTTTTGTCATTTAAAACGTAGTTTTATTTTGGTTAGAATAATTTTGTAGCCGCAAAATGTAAAACCGCAAAACATAAAATGTAAAAGTTTTACACTTATTAGTATTGGTAAAATTTATTAGAAACTGAATAAATAACTTGGTGGTGCAAAATTAAAAAATTGTTGCGGATTAAAACAATGAATTCTTGACCTTTAATTTCTCTATTAATTTGTAACTTTGCGGCGATTTATAAAATGACCTACGAAAATTAAGTCTATAATTCAAATTTAAAACAAATTGTTTTTAATAAAAATTATAACTAATTTGTTTACTCCGTTGATAATCAATTAATTACAGTCAAATAAAAGCATTATTTTGCAATGAAAAAAGATACTCTTATTCCTCAACTCATCCAAAAAGAACTTGAACGCCAACGCAAAGGCATCGAGTTGATTGCTTCAGAAAACTTTACGAGCCAAGCCGTCATTGATGCGATGGGCAGTTGCCTCACCAATAAATATGCAGAAGGCTACCCGGGCAAACGCTATTACGGCGGTTGTGATGTAGTGGATGAAATCGAACAATTGGCTATTGACCGTTTGAAAGAACTTTTCAAGGCGGAATATGCCAACGTGCAACCGCACTCTGGCGCACAGGCGAATGCGGCGGTCTTTTTAGCGTGTTTGAAACCGGGCGATACGGTTTTGGGCTTCAATTTGGCACATGGCGGTCACTTATCGCATGGTTCGCCTGTCAATTTTTCGGGTAAGCATTTTCGGGCTGTCTTTTATAATGTTGAAGAGGCAACGGGGTTGATTGATATGGACAAAGTGGAAGCGGCGGCTATCAAAGAGCAACCAAAACTCATTGTTTGTGGTGCATCTGCCTACGCCCGCGATTGGGATTATGCTCGTTTCCGCTCGATAGCAGATAAAGTAGGTGCTTTGCTTTTAGCCGATATAGCGCATCCCGCAGGCTTAATTGCCGCAGGTTTGTTGAATAATCCGATGGAACATTGCCATATTGTGACCTCAACAACGCATAAAACACTGAGGGGTCCGCGCGGTGGCATTATTATGATGGGTAAAAATTTTGAAAATCCTTTTGGACGCACGACGGCAAAAGGTACGATGATAAAAATGTCCACTATTTTGGATTCAGGTGTTTTCCCGGGTATGCAAGGCGGACCACTTGAGCATGTTATCGCAGCGAAAGCGATTGCATTTCATGAGTGTTTGCAGCCTGAATTTAAGGCGTATGGTCAACAAGTCATCAAAAATGCTCACGCCATGGCGAATGCTTTTGTAGCAAAAGGTTACAATATTATCAGCGGTGGAACGGATAATCACTTGATGCTCATTGATTTACGCAATAAAAACGTGACGGGCAAGCAGGTACAACAAACCCTTGAATTGGCTGACATCACACTTAATAAAAACGCCGTGCCTTTCGATACGCAATCGCCGATGATTACCTCAGGCATTCGCGTAGGTACACCTGCCATTACGACGCGTGGATTCAACGAAGCAGATTGTGTGAAGGTGGTGAATTGGATTGATGAGATTATTCAAGATATTGAGAACCCCTCAGTAACGAGCCGTATTCAAGGCGAAGTGAATGTTTTTATGGAGAATTTTCCACTTTATGCAGAAGCAGTGGTCGCTTAATTACTGAAAAAAGAAGAGTTTAATTTATTGATAATCAATTAATTACA
>JAYUUR010000006.1:0-20076 GCA_043754475.1 Saprospiraceae bacterium
AGTGCAATATGGTAGTTTCGATTTGATGCTTGTCCAGACATTATTACTGAGGGGTTTAAATTCTAATGTATATTCTGCTACCCCTGCAATGGCTTCCCATGTAATGTCTGCTGATTGTGTTTGAATGCTTTTTGTTTGAAGGGATTTCATTGCGCAACTTCTTGTAGCTGCCGATAATATGCCATCTGAACTTAAAATCACTCCTCTTTTTTTATCTAAAACAGCTAACATCCGCGCTTTTTGACCATTTGTGAACATATACATGCAAGCGTCATTCACATAATCCATATAATTCATGCTCATATTGAGCGTGGTCGTGCCTTTGCAAGTGCTATACTGAGGGGTAGTCGGGCAGCCAGTATGTTCCATTTTTTGAGTTGGCGTATCATCTACATAATCGTTGCCACAATCCGCATCGCCCCAAATATGAAATAAACCCAACCAATGACCCACTTCATGTACGCATGTTCTACCGAGATTAAAAGGCTTTGCTGCCGTTCCTTTTGTACCGAAAGCTTTAAAATCAATCACCACACCATCTATAGAAGCGGGCATACCCGGAAAAGATGAAAAGCCTAATGATTTCGAGCCCATATTACAGACGTAGAGATTCAAATATTTAGCAGCATTCCACGGAGCAAAACCGCCTTTCGCTGGCATTTTCATATCGTCACTCACTGCCCAAACAGCTTTTGTCGTTTCGTGGCGAACGATTCCCATAGTCGGATTGCCTTCAGCGTCTCTCGTTGCTAATTGAAAATGAATGCCGCAATCGGCTACAAGGCTTTGGAATACTGAGGGGGTAAGAGTGTTTGTTTCGTTGTTCTGTTTGTTGAAATCGCGGTTGAGCGCATCTATTTGAGAATAAACTTGCTCATTGCTAATATTTTCAGTGTTTGTTTTATAAATAATATGCACAACTACGGGGAGTGTAATATCTGCGCTGCGTGTTTGTAATTTTTGACAAGCCATTTGACGGGCTATTTGTTCTTCAAGCTCTTCAAGTTGTTGATTCATTTGAGGATTTTCGACCAAATAGTTTTTCAACAATTCGGAAGAGGTGCATTTAGAATCAAGATGTTGAGCATTTAAAATGGGGGAATAGACAATTAATAGTAAAATTAAAATGAGTTTCATAGTGTCAAATGGTTTTTCGTTTTGCTAATAGTGCTTGTTAATCGGTTTGATGATTCAAAAGTATTCCCCCTCAGTAGCAAAGCCAAAATTTATTGTGGGATTTTGTTGATTTTACCGAAATACAGTTAGTAAGTCATTTTATAAAAAAACAAATGTTTACTTTAGATTAAACATGTCTTTTTTATATAAAACTTAAACCATTGATTATCAACACTCAATACATTTTTATTTTAATAAAACATAAGTCACATAAAAGAATATAATTAAAACTCATTTTAAAGCCTACACCTAAATTGTTAGATTTTCAACATTTTTCTCTCAAAATTTAGATGAAAGAGGTACTTTTTTATGTTTTTTTTAAATTTAATGATTCAAAATTTAAAATCTGTGACAGCTATTTTGAGTAATTTGCCACTCATTATTTGTGCTCTCCTATGTGTATCGTACCACGAATTTTACGAATTGACTAATTTTACGAATTAACGTGTTGACCATATGATGTCAATATCTAAATGTCAACATCTAAATTCGTAAATTCGTAAAATTCGTCAATTCGTGGTCTAATACACCTAACATGTTTTTGCACCACGAATTTACGAATTTTACGAATTTACGAATTTACGAATTTACGAATTTAGATATTCGCCCATAAAATTCAATCAACTTTTTCTCCTCCATTTCCCAATTCAAAACAGCCGCTGCTTCAATACAATTTTGCTGTAATGTTCTGTACAATTCTGTATCATTCAATAATAAATTCAAGGCATTTAAAAGCAACGAGATGTCTGTTTTTTCAATTAAAATAGCTACATTATATTCATCGTTAAGTCGTTGATATTCAATGAATTGTGTACATATTTGAGGTACACCTGCTTGTATATAATCCAAAAATTTATTGGCTAAAGAATACTGATAACTCAAGCCTTTATCTTCTGAAATATGTAAACCAATGGCAGCTTGTTGGGTAATATCGGCTAAATCTTTTGGTTGAACATAGCCTAAAAATTTGACCTTATTTTCCAATTTTAAATCCTTAACCATACCCCTCAGTATCAAGCCCAAATCACCGTCACCTGCTATCCACAACTCCGCATTCTCAATATATTGCATCGCTTCAACGGCTGTTTCTAATCCTCGCCCTTCGTTCAAATTGCCTTGATACAAAATTATAGGCAATGGGTAATGGGTGATGAGTGATGAGTGATGAGTGATGAGTGATGAGTGATGAGTTGTGGGCGATGAGTGATGAGTTGTGGGCGATGAGTGATGGTCAAACTCCCCCTTCGGGGGCTGGGGGGCTTGCTGACGATTAGGCAAGTTTCTAATAACTTCAAATTTTACATTGTACCGCCTTTGAAATTCATCCGCTACGCTTTGACTGACGGTGTAACAATATTTTAATTTCGGAACAACAAACCTTTCAACACTCAACCAAATTCGCCGAATCATAGGACGCCGAACCACTTCGGGTACTTCCGTAAACAACTCGTGCGCATCATACACACAAGGTTTACCCCCCCTCAGTATAGACACCAAATAGCATGGTAAAATGGTATCTAAGTCAATACCGCAGACAATATCGAAGCGTTGAAAGAGCAGCCAAAAGAACAAACGGAGATTATATTCTAAGTAAAAGAATTTGCCTTTATTGAAAAATAATTTAAATCTTTTATGTTTAATCCATTGATTATTAAAAGGTTGTGAATCAATGAGTTTTCTTCCTACTAATAAAACCTCATACCCCTCAGTCGCCAACGATTCGCCAATGCGTATCATCCGACGGTCATAAACCAAATCATTCGTCACTGTGAAAATTATCTTCATTGTTTCGTTTTGTCGTTATTCGTTATTTGTTACTTTTATCCATTATTCGCATTAATAACGAATAACAAATAACGGCTAAATCACAACTTAAACTTATCATTTTCCTTTTTCAAAAGCCCTTCATCAAGCATAAAACCGATGGTTTGAATCACCTTAGTTCGGTGTTTTTCTGAGAAAGAATCAGCGATGTCTTTCAAACCTAAAGCCTCTCGTTTAAGCAATTTTATTATCTTTTCTTTAAAAATATCAAAATCATTGGTATTCAATTCATCTTTATTTTTTTCAAGACAAATATCGCACACGCCACAAGGCTTCGCATCGAGTTGACCGAAATAATGCAATAATTGTTGTGAGCGACAAATGCCCAATTCCGCATATTCAATCGCTTTTTTCAAACGAAATTCAGCGCGTTTTTTACGAAACATATAGAGCGTATAATCAATCGTAAGGTGTTGAGCGTCAGCACGTTCGCGTAAAAAAGTGAGTTGGGGTTTATCTTTTTTAGGACGATATTCAATGATATTATCCAAATGAAAACGGTGTAATATTTTCTCTAAATCCATGACAGACATTTGTAGAAACTGCGCCAAACGCTGTTCATTAAAATCCACATAATCCGTCATCACCCCTTGAAAAGCCCTTAAAATAGCCTTAATAATTTTGTCATAACCCTTATTTTTCAACTCATAATCATACAAAGTTTCTCGATTCACAATCACTTTCATACTCGACGATATGAACACCCCCTCACTAAAAGCCACCCAACCGTCTTGTTCAAGCACTTTAAAACACGAATAGGTTTTCAATAAATCCAATTTGAACCGCTCCGTAAATTCCACGATATTAAAATCATAACTTTCTCCTTTACCACCCCCAACTGCCAATTGTAAATAGCTACCTAAGGCTTCATAAGTCCGCCGAATATCTTTCATATCAGGGAACGCCATCTCAAATTGGTATTGCAAACTCGATGCATCTGCCTTATGATACAACAAAACGCTGTAAGATTTTTTACCATCGCGCCCGCCACGTCCGGCTTCTTGAAAATACGCTTCGAGCGAATCGGGCAAATCAATATGCACTACCGTCCTCACATCGGGCTTATCAATGCCCATCCCGAAAGCATTTGTGGCGACGATAACCCTTGTTTTATTCGTTATCCAAGCATCTTGTTTGAGATTGCGCTCATCAGGTGATAGACCTGCATGATAAAAATCGGCTTTGATTTTATGTTGTAATAAAAACGCTGCTAATTCCTTCGTCCGCTTACGATTTCGAGCATAAACCACCGCACTACCCGGTATTTTTGAAAGGATTTCATAGAGTTTCGCTTCTTTGTCCGCTACGTTTCGCACGACATACGCTAAGTTAGCCCGATTAAAGTCCTGTTGAAAGACTCTATATTTTTTATCAGTATCAAGTTTAAACTCTAATTTTTCATAAATATCCTGCACCACTTCAGGGGTCGCTGTTGCCGTCAAAGCCAAAACGGGTATATTCGGTAAATGCTCTCTGATAGCGGCAATTTGCAAGTAAGAAGGGCGGAAATCGTAACCCCATTGACTGATACAATGCGCTTCATCAATGGCTAAAAGATTGACTTTCATGCGTTTGATGCGCTCGATGGCTAACTCCGTCATCAAGCGTTCGGGCGATAAATAGAGGAATTTCAAACCACCATAAACGGCATTGTCCAAAAGGCGGTCAATGTCTTTATAATGCATGCCCGAATAAACGGCGGCGGCAGTGATACCCCGCTTTTTAAGGTTTTCCACTTGGTCTTTCATCAAAGCAATCAACGGCGACACCACCACGCAGACCCCCTCAGTACACAAAGCCGGAATCTGAAAACAGACACTTTTACCCCCGCCTGTTGGCAACAGCGCAAGCGTATCCTGCCCGTCGAGAACGGATTGAATGATGTCGCGTTGCAAAGGGCGAAAAGTATCGAAGCCCCAATGCTGTTTGAGAATGTGTTCGGGTGTGTGCATAATAGCAAAAGTAAAAAAAAAGGTTATCTTTGTTAAAGAAACAATCAAATTGATAATAATTGAGAAATGAATAAAATAACGCTTAATGTTGACAATCGCCATTTATCGGCTCTCTTGACTTTTCTGAAAACATTGAATTATGTTGAGGTTAAAAAAGTTGAAAAAGATATTGGTGCTACCAGCGCAGATGCTGAGAAATTAACTCTTCTGTTTTCGCTTTATGGTGCTTGGAAAGATGAGCGCAGTGCCGAAGATATTATTGCTGAGCTCGAACAATCCCGAATCTTTAATCGCCCTATCGAAAGCTTGTGAAAAAATATCTCCTTGATACTTGTAATAGTCACTAATAATGTCAAACATTTTGTACTTTTTTCAACTCTGTCTATCGAAGATTGGTCGAAATCCGATTTACCGATTGGCTTTAGATAGATTTACTCTAAATGAATTTTCGTTTAAACATTCTTGAAAAAAACACCCCTCAGTATTAAACCTCGCAAGTGCAGTTAATTCCTTCAACACGTTGAAGAATTTTACGTTAATTTCTTCATTATCTTGAAGGAATTAATGAAAACTACTTTGATACTGATTTTTATTTTAAATACTCACTGACTTTTGCATTAATAAATTCTTTTACAGTTGACCAAGTTTGGTTATTGAGACTGATAGGGTCTTCGCTTTCTTCGGCATCAGCAAAATAAGTAATGGCTTGAGGTACTGTGATAAACAAATTTTGAGTAGTGTATTTCTCCTTATGAAAATTTATAAAATCGAGGATTGAATAATGATTTAAAAGCTCTGCCACATCCCAAAAGTCTTTCTTTTTAGCTCTACCTAATATAGCTTGAACTTTCATAGCGATTATATCCTCTGTTGAGAACATTCTGATACCAAGAATATTGAGTTCCTGTCTAATTAAAGGATGAGGATGACGAACAATATCAATTTTAACATCATCTATATAACAAAAAATGCCAAAACGAACAGGTTTGTCTTCCATAATGAAAGAGTCACCAAAACAATTTTTTAAGGCATCAATAATATCTGTATTCTCGAAAGGTTTGTTAGAAAATAAATCCAAATCAACAGACATTCGGTGTCCATATAAAAGTGATAAAGCAGTTCCGCCAACTAATGAAAATTCCTGTAGTTCAGGTATTTCCATTAGTTTATTTAGTACGGAAAAAGTGTAGGGTTCAATTGTCTTAAGTTGTAGCATCTAAATTCATTTAGAGGTTTGTTAATTACAGCACTTGCCAAATACATTCTTGTTTCCGGCAAAAATTTAGCATTGAGTAAAGCTTCTGTCACTTTTTCATCACCATAATAGCGGCGACAATTGCGTATATCATCCACATCGCCTCGTTCAAAGACGCGCTCGATGACAAAATTGGCTTTTGTATCGTAGTTGATGTTTTTAAATACGACATCCCAAAAAATCCGTTTGTTAAATATGGGCTTTGATTTATTTTCCATTTTACAAAGATACTAATCAATTAGTTTTTAAATGACTTTTAAGAGTATTAATCATACATCACTGCCCCCTCAGTATCGCCTCCCGATTATAAAACCAAATCGCTCGATTGTAATGATTATTACTTTGCGATGAAAAAGGGATAGCCAATAGTATCAAACCTGAGCCTATACTATATTGTGTCCAATTAATTTTACGGTCTTTTATCGAAGTCAACATGACTGTTAAGCCGACAACGGAGGTTGCGAAACTCAGCCATTTCTTATTTTCATAGCGTTTGAATTCTCTGCCCGACATGAGGTAGAGATTCATTTGATGCTTCAAATGGCGCTTAAACATGCCGTAAGGTATCTGTTCACGATTCTTTTCAAAGTAGCCGTTTTGTAGTAAAATGGTGTTTCTATCATAGTTTTTGGCGAGACTATCCGTGAAAATATTGGTTTGAGCCTTTGATTGTTGATAAAAACAGGCAATTATTAGAAATAAGCAGCAGGGTTTAATGTTTTTCATGATTACAAAGATTTTAATAAAAACTAAAAGAGGTTCGGAGATACCAACGAGTGACATCTCCGAACTAACGCTTATCGCAATGAATATATTAATCAGCTTAATATCTTTTTAGCAAATTCAATACATTTAGCAACTTCTTTCACGGCATCAGAACCTTCAGGAATGTCATATTCCAATTCAATGGTTGCTGGAAACTTATATTTCTTAGTTTTCATCAACAGTAAAATCTCTTTGATGGGCGTATCGCCTTTGCCCCAAACCAAATTACCTTCACCATTTGCAGCCGTTGTACGGTCTTTCATGTGCATGGTTGTAATTCTATCGTGCTTAGCTTCTATCAATGCCAAGAGGGATTCCTTTGTATTTGTACCACCTGCGGCGATATAATGACCGCAATCCAAATTGAGAGAATTATAAGGTGATTGGCTCAACGCCACATCCCAAAGCGTATCCGTTGCTTGTAGATGAGCGTGATAACCGATGTAAACCTTGTGTTTAGTGCCTAAATCGCCCAATCTTTTAGTTTGAGCGGCATCCGTTGGCAATTCTAAAGTGACGGATGTAGCACCCAATGCTTTAGCGGCTTTCATACCATATTCAACTTCCGCATCTGAATTATTCGCTCCAAAAGCATTCGGTTTGAAGGCATAAATGGTCACTCCTGCTGCATTAAATTTCTTACGGACTTCTTTGAATTTATCCATCGAAGCAGTGGCTCGCCATTCAGCTACTTTTTTGTTGTACTCAGCCAATTGAGCTTTTTGCTCGTCGGTGAGTGCTGGTCTTTGTCCGCCTTTTGGAGGAGGACCCATTTGGATAGGGTTTTTGGGTTTACCTGCAAACGTCTCGGCAGGGTCGCCCATCATTTCAATAGCACCGACGTTAGCGTCTACGCAAAATTTTAAAAGTTGATCAATATCATGGCGCATACTCCTGAATGAGTAAGTAATAGCTCCCATTTGAACACCACCAAATTTTGAATTGGGTTTAAATACCCCCTCAGTATAAAGCGAGTTGGAGAACATGGAAGAAGGATTTAAAAACAAACCCGTAGTCCCTAATGCCGTTAAGGTTAAAAACTTGCGACGTGAAATGTCATTTTTCATTGTAGAGAATTTGATAAAGAGTTGAATGAAATTTAATTTAACTTGATTGTTTGTAAAGATAGAAAATTATCTTATTTTGGACATTATTATAGAGACAAACGCTCAATTATATCGCTGAACGCTGATTCCTAAAACTTACATTTTATATTTTATTAAAACGAAAACCTAACGCTTGTTAATCATGCAAACATCTTCATCCAATTTACGCTACCCTTGGTATGTGGTCTCTGTACTCATGTTGGCTTATATTTCCTCATTTATTGACCGTCAAGTCTTGGCTTTATTGGTCGAACCCATTAAAAGGGATTTTGGTATCAACGATACACAAGTAGGCTTGCTGATTGGTTTCAGTTTCGCTATTTTCTATACCTTTTTGGGCTTGCCAATCGGTTGGTTGGCGGATAGACGCAGCCGCAAAATGATTATCGTCATCGGTATCACCGTTTGGAGTATCATGACAGCCTTGTGCGGTTTAGCCAATACTTATTGGATTCTGTTTTTTTTGCGGATGGGTGTTGGGGTAGGAGAGGCGGCTTTATCGCCGGCAGCTTATTCTATTATTACGGATTATTTTCCTAAAAACAGATTAGGTACGGCATTGGGTTTTTATAATATGGGCGTGTACTTAGGTTCGGGTTTATCCATATTATTAGTGGCGTTGATTATTAAATTAGTGAGCGTCGGCGGTATGTGGGATTTGCCGATTGTTGGGCTTGTACGTCCTTGGCAAACGGTATTTTTTATGGTGGGTTTACCTGGTTTTTTAATAGTTGCATTGATAATGATAACTATTCGAGAACCTGTTAGAAAAGGAGCAGGTCATTTAAAAGCCACCACTTCTGAAATTCGGCAATATTTCCAAGCGAACAAAACCGCTATTTTGAGCCTAAATGTCGGTATTGCCCTCATGGCAACGGCAAGTTATGGCGCGACTTCATGGACAACGTCCTCACTCATTCGCTTGTATGGCATGACACCCAGCCAAGCAGGCGTACTTTTTGGCGGATTGGTGACTGTTTTTTCAACATTGGGGGTGATTACAGGCGGTCGTTATGCGGATTCTCTTTCAAATAAAGGGGTCGTAGATGCTAAAATGCGCGTCCCCTTTCAAGGTATGACAGCAGCAGCTATTGTTGCTTTTTTAATGTTGTTGACATTAAGTTTCTATGGAAAACCACCTTTAGAAATGACAATCGCCTTGATTGCTCTATTTTGTTTTGCGAGTTCACTGCCTTATGGTGCTGCTACGGCAGCTTTGCAAGAGCTTATCCCTGCTAATATGCGCGGTACTTTTTCTGCTTTTTATCTCTTTGTTATCAATCTGATTGGCTTGGGTTGTGGTCCATTATTGGTGGGTTTGATTAATGATAAAGTATTTGGTACACCGCAAACCATTATGTTGTCTATGTCTATTTCATTGCTCATTGCTTCTACTTTATCCGCTATCGTTTTGTATCGTGGTTTAAAACCATTTGCTGTTACAGCGCAGGCTTTGACTTTTTCTAAAAATTGATTGAAAAAAAATGCTTAATTTTATTCCTAATGCGAATAATGTGTTGAAATAATCGCTCCGCGATTATTTCAACACATTATTCGCATTCCTTAGCAATCAAGTTTAAAATCGATTGTTTGATGACTCACCATTAAAATTTGACAATCATGAAGACCGTGAGAAATTACACCATTATACTCTTAATTTTGACTTGCCAATCTTACATTCTATCTCAAAAGAATGTAGAATTTCAAAGACAAATCAGCCAAGTCGATACCTTAATCAAGCATAAAAAAGTCAATGAAGCGAGAGATTCATTGAATCAAATTGCCTTGAATTTTCCTGAAATAACCTTAGATAAAGCGGATCAACTCAAGTTGAATATGACAGTTTCTGCTTTTTATAGCGTCAATATACCCAATCAAGAATTAGCCTATCCAGCCAGTAAAAAAGCCATAGTTTTGTCCAAAGAGCTTTATCCAAATGACATTGAAAAGCAATTTAAATCCATCATTAACTACCTAATAAATGTGAAAGCCTTCGCCAATTACTTAGGGCTTACGCAATATATAGAAGCGAATTTGAAAGAATGGGAAGCTCAATTAGGGAAAAAAAGCTCGACTTTAAGTGATATTTATAGGCGATTGGGCATGAGCCATAATGCGCTCGGCAATTTTGATAAAGGTGAATTTTACTTAAAACAAGCCCTCAGTATGTTAGCCGACATAGAAGGTCAACATTCATTTAAATTGGCTGATTTGTATCGGTCAATCGGTTTCGCTTATGCCAATATGGATGCGTATGAAAAAGCCATTCCTTATTATAAACAGGCGATTGAAATTTATGAATTTGAAAAGAAAGAACCCATTGAAAAATTAGCAGACACCTATACATTTCTCGGTGAATCTTATGCTAATTTATTTGATGGTGACCTTTCTTTATTCTATAATCAAAAGGCGTTGGATGAATATTTAAAAATTTATGCGCCAGACCATAAATATCTCGTTTGGATTTGGAACTCTCTGGGGCTTTCATATTATGTGAAAAAAGATTATCCTAAAGCTATTTTTTATTATGAAAAAGCCATAAAAGTAGAACCTGAATTTACTTACGGACTATATTCATTGGCGCGTATCAATGTTATCAATAAGGATTATGAAAAAGCCAACTTTTATTTTGATAAAGTCTTAAAAATTAAGCATTATACTGAGGGGGTCAACTTCACTGAAATTGATAACCTTCAAGATTTTGATGGCTTTTTATTGGGCAAAGCCAAGCTTTATCAACTTCAATATGAAGATACAGGGAATGTCGAATATCTTGAAAAAGCATTGAAAATTTTTGATGAAATCAAGCGGTTTTTTGTATTCAATCTTGAAAGATTTGATGAATCTTTGAACAAAGAATCTTACTACAAGAATGCTTTGATTTATCAAAAAATGACCATTGATTTGGATTATCAATGCTTTCAAATTACCCAAAATCAAAAGTATTTGTCTCATGCTTTTGATCAATCAGAATTTGCTAAAAGTTTATTGACTTATCAAACATTTCAAGAGAGTCGTAAACAAAATATAGAGAATATACCCTCAGAACTATTAGAAACCGAGAAATCTGCTTTAGAAAAAATTGCTCATTTAGAGAAATTGCTCAACGAAAATGTGAACCCCTCAGTCAATAGGCAATTATTGTTTGAAGAGAAAAAAGGTTATGAGAAAATTAAAACTGATATAGTAAAATACTGTAAAGATTACTACAATTCAAGCATCGCAGTGCCTAAAAATATACTTTCAACGATTCAATCGAACTTAAATATTGATCAAACGCTCATAGAATATCAGTTATCTGATTCAGACATATATTTCTCCATCGTCAATAAAGACGGTTTTACCTTGAAATATGAAAAAATTGATTCCACCTTTTCAAAAAATATCCATCAATTTCAAAAGAGCATTTCAACAAACGCTATTGGTAAAGGTTATTTGGACAATTCAAAAGAATATTGCGAATCAGCGCATTATCTCTATCAAAAACTCATTTTACCCATTGAAAAACTCGTTAAAAAACGACTCATCATTGCACCCGATGGCATATTAAATGCCTTACCTTTTGAAGCATTATTGGCAACTCCTTGCACCCGAAGCGATAGGTATCAACAGCATGATTATGTTTTGCTGCACCAAACCATCAGCTATGTGCCGTCAGCCACTATATTGAATGAAATGCTCAAAACGCCTCATAATTCCCTACAAAAAGAACCATTTCTGGGCGTTGCACCCTTTTATGATCAATCAACAGAGTACATGGATTCATTGAAATTATTGGCAACTATCAATAGAGATGGCTTAAATACCTTGCCCTACAGTGGTGAAGAAATATACCAAGCAGCGAAAATGTTCAATGGCAAAACGCTTGTGGGTAAGGGAGCGTCTTTGGAGGAAATTACTAAAATATTAGCGCATTATAAAGTCCTTCATTTTGCAACTCATGGCAAAGCCAATAAAGAAAAAGGCAAATTTTCTTATTTAGCTCTGTCGCCTTTGTATGTAAATTATCGGCTATACGCCCGTGATATTTCTCAAATGAATTTAAACAATCCTGAACTCGTCGTGCTGAGTGCTTGCGAGTCGGGAGCGGGTGAAATGCAGGCAGGAGAAGGCATTATCAGCATTGCCAAATCATTTATTCAATGCGGTGCTCAAAGCATCGTGACTACTCTTTGGAATGTGAATGATGAAAAAACCAAGGAACTAATGACCTATTTTTATCAAAATCTGAAGAAAGGAATGCCGAAAGATGAGGCTTTACAATCTGCTAAACTGTCTTACTTGAAACAAAATAAAGGTGAGTTTTCTAATCCACTTTATTGGAGTGCTTTTATTGGGATTGGGAATATGATGCCGTTGAAGTGAATTACTTCTTCATCTTCCCCAACAAACTCACCACCTTCTCATATTGAGAATGTTCCTTATCCGCCAATATCTTCTGACTCAACACATTAAATTCCTTAGATTGATGCTTAAAATCTGCCAAATAAGCCAAAAGCAAATAATATTCATTGTCTTCTGAATAAGGCAGCATGCCCAATGCGATACTCTGTTTGAATATAGATTCAGCTTGTTTATATTGCTTCAATTGCATCGAAATATGCCCTTGCAATGTCATCGCATAACTTTGATAATCGCTTGAAAAACGATGATTTTTAAAGAGTTTTTGCGCTTTTATAAATTCTTTCTTCTGCATCAAAGTCGTAACAGAATCCAAATAAACCATATCCTCAACTGTATCTACATCACTTCTCATCTTAGCAAAGCTCGGTGTTTGATAAGTAGAAGCCAATAAATTCGCATATTTTGAATCATCAACGACTGCCAAATCATTGGCATTGTCTTTTTCCTTCTCTTTTATATTAGGCAATGTATCAATCACCTGCGGAACTGTCGGAAGAGTCGTTTTTTCAATCTTACTGGGCGTCACGACTATAATTTCTTTAGGTTTTTGAGGTTGATAAATAAACCAAGTCATCAAGGCAATCCCAATAGCCGATGCCGCCATGAGCCAACGAAAAGGATTGGTTTTTATGAAAGACAATGGCGTCGGCTGAATATATTTAGTAGCTGTTGTGTCTGGCTCAAAAAAATTTGCTGTTTCCAAACTTTTATCCACTGCTTTTATCTGACTTTTCACCCTATCATCGCCATATTTTTCGATGCCACCTATCAACACGCGCATTTCTTCCACTTGAGCAGCTAATGCTGCATCTTTAGAAATCAAGGTTTCAAAGGCTGAATACTGAGGGGGTGTCATGTTCCCGTTCAAGTAATCTATGATGCGTTCTATATTGTCAAAGTTATCTTCCATCTATATTTTCAATTTTTAACTATTGAATAACAAATTCATCATTCATCATTCATCGTTTATCATTTATCATTTTTTTCCTCAGTTCTTCAAGGCATCTAAACTTTTTCACCTTCACAAAACTTTCAGTATAGCCCAATAATTGAGCGATTTCAGACCCTGAAAGTTTTTTATAAAACGCAGCTTCAATAATATTTCTACATTCTTCTTTCATCGATTTTAAGGCATCTGCTACATGATTGTGCTTTTTTTCAATTTCTAAATGCTCTTCCATAGCATCAACATCTTCGATTGAATCCGACAGCACATTCTCATCATCCATGATTGTAACTTTGTTTTTCTTCCTCAGATTTGAAAGCCATAAATTTTGGGCAATGGCATATAAATAGGTACCTATTTCAACAGTCAATTCAAAGTTCGGGTCACCCCTCAGTTTTTTATAAAAGATAAACACTACTTCTTGAAAAATATCTCGCGCATCGTCTTCAGTGCCCTGATTTTTTTTGATATAGTTAGCAACCATTATATAGTACGCTCTATATAAATGCTCAAAAGCAGCATTATCGCTGTTTCTGATGGCGGCAAGCAATGTTATTTTATCCTTGTAGTTGTCCGGCATACATACTTAATGTCATGATTAACAATTCGTTATCAGTTTAAAGGTAATTATTTTTTAAATTTTTTAAAATAAGTTGTTAAAAATGTGATGAAAAAGCGAATTTGTACCCCGAGGTGCTATCGCCCAATTTTAACGCTGCTGATTTTAAAGTCACATTGAGTGAAAAATAGTACCTTTGCGCCGAAATTTAAAATAAATAAGATGACTTTCGAAGATTTTGAATTAAATAAACCCCTTTTAAATGCTTTAAATGACTTGGGTTATACGCATCCGACCGCTATCCAAGAGAAAGTATATTCAGTGATGATGTCGGGTAGAGATGTTTTAGGGATTGCACAAACAGGCACGGGCAAGACGTTGGCTTATTTGCTGCCAACTTTGCGCCAATGGAAATATTCTAAGGATCGGTCACCTCAAATCCTCATATTAGTACCTACGCGCGAACTCGTGGTGCAGGTGGTGACGGAGGTGGAGAAGTTGACGAAATATATGAATGTCGTCGTCGGGGGCGTATATGGCGGTACGAATATGAATACGCATATAGAGTTGATACGCAACGGTTTGGATGTGTTGGTGGCGACGCCCGGTAGGTTATTGGATTTGGTTTTGAATGGTGATTTGAGATTGAAAATGGTTAAGAAACTCATCATTGATGAAGTAGATGAGATGTTGGATTTGGGTTTCAGACATCAATTGACCAGTGTGTTCAATTTGTTGCCTCCCAAACGACAAAACTTGATGTTTTCAGCTACCATGACAGATAAAGTGGAAGTTTTGATTCATGACTACTTCAATTATCCTGTTAAAATTGAAGCTGCACCGACTGGTACACCGCTTGAAAACATTATTCAAACAGCTTATCATGTGCCTAATTTTAATACAAAAGTCAATCTCTTGGAGATGATATTGCAGTTGGATGCGAACATGAATAAAGTAGTGATATTCACTGCCACGAAGAAATTAGCGGATGAATTGTATGAAAAGTTAGAAACCAAATTTGATGATATCATCGGCGTTATTCACTCCAATAAGGCGCAAAACAATCGTTTTGAAACAGTCAAACGTTTCCAAAGTGGTCATTATCGCATCTTGATTGCAACGGATATTATCGCTCGCGGTATTGATATTTCTGATGTGACGCATGTTATTAACCTTGATACGCCTGATATTCCTGAAAATTATATGCACCGCATTGGTCGAACAGGTCGTGCGGATAAAAAAGGGATTGCCATCACATTTATCACTGAGAAAGAGCGGGAATATCAAGCAGCCATTGAAGAATTGATGCAATATTCCATCCCCATTACTGAGCTACCTGAAAATCTCGAAATATCGGATGTACTGACAGAGGATGAAATTCCGCAGGTAAATATGAAAACGCTGCAAATCAAACTGCCTAAAAAAGATGAGGGTAATGCCGCTTTTCATGAGAAATCCGCTAAACGCCAAAAGGTGAATAATAAAATAAGACGGCGCGATGCTATGCAAATGAAATATGGTAAACCGCAGACACGGGGAGCTAAGAAAAAGGGTAATTCTTAATGATGAATGATGAATGATGAATGATGAAATACTGAGGGGGGTAATTGAAAACAAAAAAGTGAATAATCAAGTTAATGATTATTCACTTTTTTGTTTCCTTAAATGACAATTGATTACCAATATTTTATAAAATACTGAGGGGTCAAAAATTCATCATTCATCATTCATCATTTCATCATTCATCATTAAAAAATCACCGTCCTACTACAAACCGCTTAGTTACCACATTCTTACCATCTTTTTGAATAGACAATAAATAAATGCCGACGCTGAAGTTGCTCACATCAATTGGCAAGTTGGCTTCTTCGTTGTAGCCTATCTTTTTAGTATAAACTTGTTTGCCTTGTTGGTCGAATATTTGAATTGTGGCGTCTGCTGGAATATTGCCTTTCATTTCAAGATTAATTTCATAAGCAGCCGGATTCGGGAAAATGGTTAAGTCTGCTTTTTCGCGATTGATGACAGTATTAATGACTGGCTTATTTCCCCTTAATTCCGAAGCTGTATTGATTAAAGTAACAGGAATACTCACCACTTTTGAGCAATTAGTAATGACATTATTGACACTAAAATAAAACTTATAATTACCGCCATTCAATTTTGAAGTGAACGTATTTTGACTACGGTTGTAAGTACCCGCTGTATCAGTCAAGCTGGCATTGGTGAACCAAGTTGTACCAATTTGAGTGAAAGTGTTATTCACCACTTCAAGTGCATTAGCGATGGCTGCGCCGACATTGCCCGCGATAGGGCGCACCCTCAAATTACTATTCGTATAGCGGATAATCTCAAAAGAGTTGTTCGGATCTTCGATGATGCCTGTATTAATCAGTGTGCCAGGATTGCTTGGTGTATCATCTGAAGCAAGGCGCAATAGTGCTTCATTATTGAAAATGCCTGTATTTCTGAAACGAGCTTTTAGAGTCACTTCTCCACACGATTGGTTATTGAAAACACCGATTGAGTCATTGAAAAGAGCATATAATCCACTGCCTTCCACTGTTATGAAGCCTAAATTATTGACAAAAGAGCGATTGATTAAACCATTCAAACCCGCCCCATTTGAGGTGATTTTACCTGAACCACTATTATCCAAAGAACCATTTTGATTAATAATGCCTTGAATAGCTGCATTGTTGACCGTTATAGTACCATTATTTTTAAGATTACCATTATTGGTCAAACCATTGGTGCCAGCATTATTGATTTCAATAACGCCACCTATATCATTTACGCTTGTACCTGAATTGGCGAAACCATTAGTTCCTGCATTCAATATTTTAATAGCCCCTTTATTTATCAAATTAGCCAAAACAGCTAACCCCTCAGTACGAGTTTGACTGATGTCAATACTGCCCGTTGTTTCGTTGGTAATCGTGCCGCTGACGCCTGTTTCAAGACCTCTTGTATTGGATTTATCTATTTTGACTTTGCCTTCATTGCTGAAATTGCCAAGCACCATCATGCCATTACTGACATTGGTATGATTGATAACGCCCGTCGTTTTATTGCTACAAGTGCCTGAAACCACCAGACCACTGCTTTGAGTATCAAATATATTGAGCGTGCCGCTGTTGATGATATTGCCAAATGAAAAGAAACTTTGCATTTGCGTACGCGATATATTCACCGTTGCTCCCCTCGCATTGGTAAAAGTACCTGCGAAAAGGATGATGCCGACATTGGTAGTGCCATCAATATTAATCCGACCTAAGTTGTTAAAAATATTATCCGATTGAATCCCTTTTTCAACATTGCTGATATTGATGACCCCCTCAGTATAATTGATAAAAGTGCCATAATTTTGAAGCGCAATGCCGCTGCCCGCCGTTAAAAGCCCGCTATTTGAAAATGATCTATTATTGACAATAAACTCACTATGCGTCATTTGTCCTAAATTCAAAGCATCGCCATTATTGGTCAATCGGCTATTATTGATAATGCCACTGTTGTTCAATGTGCCGTTATTATTTTCAATACCACTCAGTATGCCAGAGCCTGTAATTTTAATAGTGCCTAAATTTGAAATTAAACCTTCATTATTATTAATTTTAAATGCATTGAGTTTACCACCTTCTTGGACGCTCAAACTGGATGCTTTATTCAAATTCAAAGGTTCAGGTGTTGTTAAAAACGCCGTGACGGTCAAATTGCCTTTAGTGCCTATCGTCAAAGCGGCACTCGCTTGAATATCCATTTGACTCACCCGAGCTTCACTATTGAGAACGGGCGTATTACCCGAAGTTTTTGAAATATCAGGAATAACAACGGCTGGCAGTGTATTTCCAACGGCTATAGGAACAGCGTTTGATGCCCAATTCTGAGGGTTTTCCCAAGCCGCATTGGAGCAGCCTGTCCATATATTGGTTAAAGTCTTTGAAGCCTGAGCACCACTTGTTACATAGAAATTACCGCCGTTCAAGTTATAAATAGTGCCATCGTTGAAAGAAATCATGCTTGTTCCGCTTGATTCTTCTTTGATATAACCACTGTTTTTGAAAGTGGCGTAATTGACAATCTGAGCATTGCTTTGGATATAAGCGCAAGGGAAATTAGTAAAACTCGACCTGCCGACTGTCAAAATGCTGATATCACCTTTAGTTGTGACTAATAATTTGCCTTTGTTGTTAAAAGTAGCAGAATCACTCACTTCTATGCTCAAATATTGTGAGCTATCAATCGTCAATTCGCCTGAATTATTGAAAGTCGCTTGACCTACATAAATGCCTTCTTTCAAGGAAGTCGAGCCTTTGATATTCAACTTACTGCCTGTATTATTATTAAAAGTACCGAAGATGACATAAATGCCTTTTGAACTGTTGTCAATATTCAAAGTACCATTATTGATGAAATTAGATTGAGAAAACACGGCGTTCACACCCGTTTTAGTGATGGTCAAAGTGCCTGTTTTACTATTAATAAAAGTACCGCTTTGTTGACTAATACCGTCGATTTTTGAGTTGTCGATTGAGATATTGCCATTATTAAGTACAGTTCCAGCATTGGTCAAACCGAAATCTAATGTTGTACTTGTTATATTGATATTACCGCCAATATTATTCGATATGGACGCATCTGCTGCTACAGCAATACCCGTATGACTGCCGATAACACTTAAATTACCCGTGTTTTTGAGCGTGCCACCAATAGCCAAACCTTCATTCGTAAAGCCTTGTACATTCAAGCTACCGCCCACATTAATCGTCACGACTGAATTGATATATGTTTTTAAGCCCGAGCCGGCTGAAGTCTGAACGGTCAAACTGCCTCCACTGTTGATTGTCAATTGACCACCATCATTGATTTGAGTATAAGCAGATTGATTGCCATTTGTTGAAATAGTCGGGCAAATGGTGCATTTGTTAATAAACACAATTTTACCTGCTGTCGGTACGCCATTAATCCAGTTTGTGGCAGTGTTCCAATCCGCTGTGCCGTTCACAGCATCGGCGTTCCAGATAGATTGAGCAAAAAGCGGTTGGGAGGCAAGACATGTCAAAAAGAAAAAAGCAACGCGCACTAAGCGACTCATAGTTTTTGTCAAAATTTTCATGATCAGGGAGATTTGATACCGCATCCTTTGGTAAACTTGCGGCTTTGATGAATTAAATTTGTAAGTTAAATCAGTTATCAGTTAATTATTTTTTATGTCATTGCGAGCGATAGCGCGGCAACTGAGGGGGCACCTCTAACATATCTTTTATCGAAATCATTTGTAACGCTTCGGAAGTAGCGTTAAACTCAACATTGGTTAATCATTTAAACACGGCAATTTACGAAGAAATATTTGAATTTAAAATATTTTAAAATCGAATTCGCTGTCAAAAGGCAACTTTAACAAATTATAAATGGATAGGGTATTTTTAACTTTATGATTTTTTTGCACATATTATATTTCAAAAAATTATCTAAATTTGTCTCATTCAAAAAAAAATATAATGGCTCATGCAATCAAAAGTATCCATTTTACTATGCGTTCTCAGCTTCACAACTTCAATGTCACTTGCTCAAGAGCTTTTAGATATAGATGCTCAAAAACGCTGTGTTTATTCAGGCAAAACGATGGATGCCGAACTCTATCGCTTTCCCGACAGTGAACAAGTCATTCAAATGGTGAAAGACATTAGAGAATTGAGTGAAGCAGACAATAATTTTGAAGTGGTACAAACCAATGTCGAAAATGTATCAGCCGTGATGGATAAAGGGAAACGCTATCTGTTGTACAGCTTAGATTTTATTGAAAAAGCCAGTTCGATAGAAATATATGGTGCATTGGCGCATGAAATCGGTCACCATGCCAACGGTCATACCTTCGATGAAAATAGGCGGAAGATTGAGGAAACAGAAGCAGATGTTTTCATGGGTTATATTTTATCTAAAAAAGGATTTTCTCAACTCCAAATCACCGGTTTATTAAAAAAGCTGCCTTCTTCTTACAATATCCCCTTGGGCGAGCGCGATAACAATGTCTATATCGGTTATAACAAAGCTGATGTTTCCATTGAAGTTAATAGCCATGACAACAG
>JAYUUR010000007.1:0-6657 GCA_043754475.1 Saprospiraceae bacterium
TAAATTCTACTCCTGTTTTTTCAACCACAACTTGCATCAATTTTTCATACAATTGATTCATGCCTGCATCATTAAATTGCGAAGCAATTGTACCCACTACGGGCATTTCATCGGTCGGACTATCCCAGAGATTGTGGTTGCGTTGGTATTGCTTTTTGACATCTCTGAGGGCATCCAAACCGCCACGTTTATCAAATTTATTAATCGCAATCAAGTCTGCGAAGTCGAGCATATCTATTTTTTCCAATTGCGTAGCTGCGCCATATTCAGGCGTCATGACGTAGAGCGACACATCGGAATGATCTACAATTTCGGTATCTGACTGTCCAATACCCGATGTTTCAAGGATAATCAAGTCAAAATGCGCCCCCCTCAGTATATCTACTGCCGATTGAACATGTTTAGAAAGTGCGAGATTGGATTGTCGAGTAGCGAGCGAGCGCATATATACGCGGTCGTTGTTTACCGCATTCATGCGAATACGGTCGCCGAGCAACGCCCCACCTGTTTTGCGTTTAGAAGGGTCAACGGAGACGATGGCGATGTATTTATCTTCAAAATCCCTTAAAAAACGCCGCACTAATTCATCTACAAGGCTGGATTTGCCTGCACCGCCTGTGCCAGTGATACCTATTATTGGTGATTGGTGATGAGTAATGGGTAATAGGTGATGGGTAATGGGTAATGGGTGATGAGTGATGGGTAATTTTTGAACTGCCATTAATTCTGTCAGCCATATTTTATTTTCTTCGGGATAATTTTCAGCGGCTGAAATCAAGCGCGCAATAGCACCATGATTGGTTTTATCTAATTTTTTAACCTCGCCATTGATATTTTGACCCAATGGGAAATCACAATTTTTCAACACATCGTTGATCATCCCTTGCAAGCCCATGTGTCTGCCGTCGTCGGGTGAGTAGAGGCGGGCGATGCCGTAGGCTTGGAGTTCTTCAATTTCTGATGGTAAAATAGTGCCGCCGCCGCCGCCAAAAATCTTGATATGCCCTGCACCGCGTTCTTTCAACAGGTCGTACATGTATTTGAAAAACTCGATGTGCCCGCCTTGATAACTCGTGATGGCGATGCCTTGCACATCTTCTTGAATAGCTGTGTTGACGATTTCTTGCACCGAGCGATTGTGCCCTAAGTGGATAATTTCCGCGCCCGTAGCTTGCATAATTCGGCGCATAATATTGATGGCAGCATCATGCCCATCGAAAAGGGAAGCGGAAGTAACGATGCGGATTTTATTTTTAACATGGTAAGGCTTGACTTCTTGCATCTTTAAAATAATTTAAATTTTATTTGGCTGATTTGATGAGAACTAAGAAGATGCAAATTTAGATAAAATTTAGTGAAATTACTCCCAAAGGGATAAATGAGGGGGTATCTCGATTCATTTTGAGATACCCCCTCAGTATTTCACGTTCTTCGCAGTGATATTTAATTGTTTTGTGTGGTCTTGAGACCATAAAATAGACACACTCAGTCAGAGACTGCTACGCGAGCAATTCCGTTTTTCAGGGGTAGATTTGTGGGTTAGTTTTAGGAAGACTGAGAGCGAGCGGGAAGACTTGGTGCGAGCAGGAAGTTTAAATTTAAACTTTTACAGAAATTTTTGTGCGAATTAAATTAACTACTGTTTCATAAATAGGCACAGTTGAGTCTTCTGTTTCCAAAGAAATGATAAGGGAATACCTTGTTCTTGAATTCCATTTACCTATATGCGGACGCCCTCGCCACCAACCCGTAGTTGGGTAAACAGCAACGAGATTACAAACCGCTAAATCAGCCGCAGTGCCAACCCAATAATCGGAATGGATTGAGCCAGAATCTCTATTAACTTTTCCTAATTTCCACCTTTGACTGGGACTTTGAGGTGCTAAAATATCTTGTTCATCATTTTGAATAGCAGCATTGATTCGACTAATAAAAGCTTCTTTTTTCTCAACTGGTGTATTCATATCAAACCGAATTCCATGAGAGGCATAAGTATATTTATCTTTCCAACCTATTTCACCTGGACTTGGGTCAATGAAGTAGGATAATGTAATTCTCAATGTGACTTCCATTTCACCTAAATTAAGAAGTATATGGGAAGGCCAAGGCAGTTCAAAAAGGTGCATTTCATTGGCGACATAACGACTTTCTTTTTTCTTAAAAGGTTGAATAAATTCTTGTGCGACCAATGTAAGAGAATTATCAAGACAACGAATGGCTTTATCCAAGTTTGGTACACCATAACCACATGTACGAAGCAAAGAACGGTAATCTCCTTTTTTAGTGCCTTCTAAGAATTGTAAACGCATTTGATCTGTCCAATTCGCTGAATGTATTATCAAACCTCTAACAGTTTCAGCCCAAATATTAGGGTAGTTATTCATTATTTGAGCTGCAAACCAAGCGGCTTGAGCTGTAGCCGCACTTGTTTTGTTGAAAGTAAAGAAAGATTGTGTTTGATGTTGAAAGTAAGTTGAAAGTAAAGATAAATCATCACATTCCGATACGAATTTACTTTCGTCAATCATTGCATTACCTCCTTCAAAAACGACATCTGGTTTAATAGCCCACTTATTCCATATCAATGAAGTTGTACTAAAAGGGGATAGACCACCCGTTGGAGCAATGGGAGTCCAACCGATGTTATTAGGGTCTGTTATTTGATTCTTTTCTGTATATGCTCCTATCGTTAGAGCATTCCAAGATTGACCTGGAGACTCAACAGAAGTAGCTTGTGAAGCATCAGGATAATTTGATAATTCACCTTCATCTATGTTACCAGCAGAAACAATAACAAGTCTCTTTATTCTATAAGAGCTTTCATCATCTGTTCCATAAGAAATTTGGTCAACAGCTCCTGACCATGAAGAAGGTTTACCTGTACCTGTATCAATTGTTGAACCAACAGCCATTACAATAACTCTCTGTCTTTGAGGGGCTTGAATTTCTGCAAGACTCACTGCTTGCATTGTTATTTCACCATATAAATCAGGGTCATTCTCTCCATTAGGTGGTAAGATTTTGACTGATTCCAAACGATGACCAATAACTACTGGCAAACTATGACCCAAATGTTTCTCTAAATCTCCAAAAATGGCTAATCCTGCCATTAATGTACCATGACTATTGTGGTCTGTTGTTCCCCAATCAGAAAGCCAAGCCTGGCAATCTTCATCACTTAAAAGCGGTTCAATTAATGGATGCCCATTGTTGACACCTGTATCTAAAATGCAAATGGACACATTCGAAGGATTGACTTGCATCCGTTGAAGTAAATCATCCATCCACTCTGCTTGTTCAAATGGCGATAATTTCATCCAAAAACGAGCTGTTTCTTGCGCTCTACGGAATTCCGCTATTACATCTGTTGATGCAATCAATTCTTTTAGCTGTTCTTTGTTGGCTTGAATTAAGACGATTGCTCTTTCAGGAAATGTCAATACTTGATTTTCTTTAGAAACTATACCAAGTATCTGACATACTTGGTGAAAATCTTTTACAATATCAAGTGGATTGTTATTTTGTTCAACTCTTAACCATGCTTCACACCAAACATCCGTTTGATTTGGTAAAAGGTCTTTTTTACTTTGCCAAAATGATTCTGTGACAGCTATTCTAATTTCTTCAATACTTTCAATGAGTGGTGCATTTTTAGGATTACCCAACGCTGTATCGTGTTTTGCATAATCTGATATTTTTCTCAAGAAAAATGTCTCTAATCCTTTTGGAACAAATACAGTGGCTAAATGTATTTTCTGCCCATTAACTTCAAATTCTCGGACATTCAAAAGGCGAACGCCACTTTTTGTTGTTGATTCTAAACTTTTGGTTATCAAATCAAAATCAGGGCTACTTTTGAATTGAAGATATACCCCCTCAGTATAAGGTAGACTTGCTACTGCTCTTTCTTGTTTTTCAGAATGGGCTAATAAAAAAGCGTCTTGTAATTCTTGTTCTAATTTCTGGCTATGAAATGCTCTATCTCGTAGAGGTATTGCAGGTTTGCGTCCAAGACTACCTTTAGAGGTATAATTATAACGAGCAGGCGGTTCTGTTAGGAAAATAAGAGGGTTAGTTTTTTCTGCCATTTGAAAGTATTATTGATAGTTTCGTTTTTCTTTCAAAGATGAAAGTAGAGTATTGTAATTAACTGTTGCTGAATCGCTTAAAATAGTTGATTTAATTGCATCACCACAAGCTTGAGTCAATTGAGCATGACTTAAACCCGATATTTCATTATTTATTTCTTTTAGATTTAGTTTGTTGCCAAATATACCTAAACTGTTTTTAATCAGTTCCAATGCCTCATCTTGATTTGGCAGTTGATAATGTAGAATATCATCAAACCTTCTGAATAGAGCTTTATCCAACAAAGTGATGTTATTAGTAGCCGCTATAATAATGCTTTCAGAATCACTCGCTTCAATAAATTGAAGCATTGAGTTGAGAGCACGACGCATTTCTCCTACCTCATTTTCATTTGATCGGTCAGCACCAATGGCATCAAATTCATCAAAAAAGAAGACACCCTTTTGAGAATCAATAAAATCAAACAATTGTCTAAGTTTTGCTCCTGTTTCACCAAGATATTTGGTGATAATTTTATCCATTTGAACAACATAAAGTGGTAAACCTAACTCTCCTGCAATAACAGAAGCCGTCATAGTTTTGCCTGTTCCAGGAGGACCAACTAACATTATTTTACGGCGGTGAGATAATCCATGCTTTTGAAGTTTGGCTCGTTGCCTATATTCGTGTAGTACTCTTTCTATTCTTAATTTTAAATCTTCGGGAAATACTAACTGATTGAGGCGATTTTTAGGGTTCGTTTGATAAATTAAATTTTCAAGGTCGGGTTGAAATTTAACTATTTTTAATTTTACCTTATTTAATCTTTCTTTATCAATTAATTCTCGAATTTGTTGGGCTGTAGAAACATGACCAAGCCGTGCTTCGTGAGCAGCAATTTGCAACGACAACGTATAGAACCGTTCATCCTCACTTGCAAAGTGAGATTGAATGAGAGAAACTATTTGATTAGCATTTGCCATTATTGATAAAAGATTTTAAAAATGAAATATTTTTTGATAGTGTTTATGAATTTATCAAAGTCAAGCTAAAATTAGGTTTTATTTTTATTGTTTACAACTCTTTTATTTGAAAGTGCAATAATAGCATTTTAATGATTTTCTTATATCTTTTAGAGCTTAGTTAATTTACTGAAAGGCATATCATATACAAGGTATTTAAAACGTTCAAGATTTAATCTTCAATATTCTGAGTATTGGCAACTGTAATAGGTATAAATATCTCAAATACTGAGGGGTGTTCAATCCTCATTAAAAAGATTAATTTGTCCTTTTGGGTTCACTTTGGGTAAGTAGGCTGTCTCAGGTTCACTGGCTTTTAGTACACCTCCATATTGCTCAATAGTTTTATAAAGTGTTTTTTTTATATGCGCTTTTTGTTCATTAAAATGTTTAGTTGTATAGCGCAAAACTGACCATTTGTAACTTTCCAATTCATTATTGCGTGTTTTGTCACGTTGAACATTGTCGTTACCCATATGAAATTCATCACCGTCGCATTCAATATCTATATTGCCATTTTTACAAAATATAGCGAAATCAAGGTAATAAAAACGTTTTTCGTCTACATATTCACACCATTCTCTTTCATATTCTATTGCCATTGCATCAATAAGTTCTTCCATTTGCTCTTCCAGAGGACTACCTTTAAATAAACGATTTAAATCAGTCGTACCACTAAAAAGTTTTTCCTCTGTAGTAGGAACAAAAACAAGCCTATGTCCTCTACGGCTTTCAATTGGTTTTGGCAACTCTAATAAATTATCAAATTCTATTTTGTAATACACTTTATGCGCTTTTGTACTATTAGCAGGTTCATTAGGAAAAAGGTCTTTTCGAGTGGCAGTAATAATACGCTTTATACGGGCATACTTGACTACTTTCCATTTCAACTCTTCAGGGAATAATTTGGTATGATAAAAGGCAATGTACTCGGCGTTACCGTTTTTGATAATTGGAGGTGCAGTATTTTGAGGTATGCGGTACCACAATTGTTCATGTAGTAAAACCCAATCTTTTATTTGAGTTATTACAGCTACCAATGCTGTAAGTTCATCTTTTGTTTTAATAGTTTTCATCATAAGATTTTATAGTATGTTTTATATTTTCAATAACCGATTAAAACGATTCCTTTGAGAGGTAGTTGTAGTCTTCCACTAATATAAAGTGTTTCAAGAAATTGAAAAATTGATTTGAAATCATCACTATTATAATAGTGGTTTCTTACTGCAATAACTAAATATTCAGCCTTTGGCATCATGCAGGCTTGAAAAATATCTTTTAAAAATTGATTGTTACGATATGCCCTTCCCGCTTCAACTTCTATAACAATTTTGCCATCTAAACTAACGGCATCCGCATCAAAGAACTTGTCAATACGGTTATTCAAACTAAACAAAACTGGGACTTTTATTTTATCATCTTTTGCTTTACTATCTTCGACTTTAAAATTTATTTTTTTAAATCAGATGCTAAACTACTGTCTAACAAAAAAGAATAATATGAAAAAGGAGTACGCAAATTGCCTATAAATAATTTGTGAAAAAGAAAAATAAGCAATCTGCGGTAC
>JAYUUR010000008.1:0-2261 GCA_043754475.1 Saprospiraceae bacterium
TTGTGTAATAAGTCCTTTGATTTGATTTTTGAAAATTTAGTCCAAATTAAATTTTGAATTGAGTATTAAATAACTGCATTTCGAAATAATAGAATTTCTAATCAATATTTTTGAAATATAATTTGGTCAAAAATTTCATTTTTCAAGAAAAAGACTTATTACACAACCCCGATACATACTACCTAATTCAAATAACCAAATAACCCACTTCAGGTTGCATAAATGCTAATAATTCTTCTGCTCGGGTGCACCAAGCATTTTTCGAGGCAAAATCCCTAAGGGTAGCAGCATTTGGGTGATTTAAATTGAAACAGCTACACATTTCTTCGACACCATCAGCAATAGAAATCACGGACTCAAAATCTGATAAATTTGAAAAAGGAGTGGAAACAACCGGTTTACCGGCAGCCAAATATTCATTGATTTTTAGCGGATAAATACCAGCCGTCAACTCATTTTTAATAAAAGGAATCCAACAAATATCAAAATTTTGAACCCACGTGGGCAAAACATTTGGGGGCTGTGAACCGATTAAAACAACATTGGGATATTGTTTTAATCGGTTTTCATATTCTGTTTTTGTAATACGACCTACAAAAAGGTACTGATACTGAGGGGTTGATTTGATGACTTTTTCCATCAAATCATAATCCAAACGCTCGTCAACTGAGCCCAGATAACCAATTGTTTTAGTATAAGTAAGTGATGAAAATAGAGGATTTTGAATCGGTTGCGGATTGGGTGAAGCAAATAAATCAAAATCTACCCCATTTTTAACTAAGTGACAATTCGGATGTTGTTCCGATTTTTTATTGAAAAGCCCTTGCGATGTCACCACTACTCTATCGACCATTTTTAGAAAATGATTTTCGAGCCTTGCGCCGTGTTGCTTTGCCCAAGTAGCTGCACTTATTTCATCATAACAGTAATAAATTAAATGATTTTCACTCAATTTCCCTGCTAAATGTACCCCAAAAAAGGGGTTAAAAGCATTGATTACTGAGGGGGTAGGCATATTCAATATTTTCTGGGCATGTTGAATACTTTTCCTGATAAAATAAGAATTGATACGGTTCATCGTATCAAAAACATAGATATTTTTAATAAAATTAGTGGGCAATATAGGTGGCAAAGTCAAGACATGCAGTATTGCACCATTTTCAACAGTCACTTCTCTCAAACGAGACTCCCAACCAATCATGCGACGCCAAGAGGCAAAACTTTTACCTCGACAACTTTGAATAAAATCTTTCCATGTGTAGGCATAATCTACGTACAAAACGCGTTGGCTGAGCGCCAGTTCTTTCATCAATTGCACGGTGGATTTGAGGTAATTGCCTTCCCATGCGGGAAAAGCGATGCAGATAATATCCATGTTATTTATTAGACTTGTTCAAAGATTAAAAATGATTATTTAGGTTTAATTTTGAGATTATGAATTGCGGCACAAATGCCAGCACTCACATTTTCAAATTCTTTTTTATGATTTCGGTAAATATGAGCCATGATATTAAAAACTTTCATAGAGCCAATAGCATGTTCTATTCTAACTCTTGTTTGTGATACTGTTTTATTATGCTCTTTTTGTTCATCTGTTAGTTGCGGATTAGGTTTGTTCTTTGATTTTTTGGGTTTTTTAATGGGTATTTGGATTTTTTGAATAACAAAACCCTTTTCAATACCCAAATAACCTAAGTCCACGAATAATTCAACGAGGTCAAACCAAGTTTCATGTCCTTCAAACCAACGGAGTTCTTCTTTGAGTAAGAAATAATCGTGAATAGCACCTGCTCAATCCTAAAAAGAGAATGACTCTATTAAGGTCAGTAATGAGCGTGTTCTTGACGGTATGTCTTTTTTTTTCCCACTGTATTGTGCCCGATTTTCAATCTTATTTGAAGGGCGTTCTATGGTCCGTTCAGTGACATCAATAATAAGTTGATGTATTTTATTGGCCTCTAAATGGGCTTTAAATACTTCAATACTTGGCATTTCACGCAAGGGCATGACCTCTAATTTAACCAAAATATGGTGTAATTTAGCACTTAATGAATGTACATAATTCCAAACACTACTTCGACTGATGTCATATTTAACAGCCATCACATCCATCGTCGGATAAGATTTATAGTAATTTGACTTTGTTAAATTAGGATAAAATTAAATATTGTCAATTTATGATGAATTTATTTTATATTTAGATTGAGTTGCTTTAGCCCTTTTAAATAAAGTATTAATGACTTTTTGGACAGCTTGCTCTT
>JAYUUR010000009.1:0-6656 GCA_043754475.1 Saprospiraceae bacterium
TTATATTTTTTTAAAATAGCTTCAATACTATCCGTAAAGCCATGCACTTTTTGAACGGTCAAACCTTTCACTTGCTTTAAATGTGGTAATTGTAAAGGCTTGATATTCAATAGTTTACTTTGATAAAATGGTTTTTGAGTGCCATCTATCAATCCCATTTCAAACATATCCGTAAAGCTGCCATCAGCCTCCTCGACGCCTAAATCACCATACTGTTCGCTCAACACTTCCACAACATCCCCCCTCAGTATTTTTCGATTAAAACTGCCTGCCACACCGACATTAATGGCTAAATCATACAGTTTTTTTGATAGGCTTTTACCCATTTCAAAAGCTGTATTGGCTAAACCCACACCTGTAACAGTCACGTCTATTTCATACCCGTTTTGACCAAACAAAGGGTTATATTTTTGAGCAGATTGATGTTTTAAAAAATCCAAAAATGGTTGGATTTCAAACGTGGTGGCAGCAACGATTAATACTTTTTTCATAATGATTTTAAATTTCAAACGCTACAAAGGTATTCATTTTTTAAAAACATAGTGAATACTTAATGAAGGCGTCAAACCCAAAACGCTGTGGCTTGAAACCGCTAAATCTACATCCCAATTTTCGGTTAAAACATACCCAAATCCAAACGCTAATTTGACGGGCTGTGTTTCAAAACCACCTCGAAATTCTGTTTTATCGGTCGGTTTGTAAGCCATGCCCAAGCGTATGGAAGCAGGGTAGGCGAGGTCTTTTTTAATTTCAGTAACCATCACAACCGCCGTATTGACAGAATATGCCAAACCGAGCCTAAATACTGAGGGGGTCTTATCTGAATCAGGCGATTGGATGGGAATAGGATTTTGTACATGAAATGCCATGTATAAATCCTTGATAATCAATGTATTAAATCCAATATCAATGCCTATAACATTGCGAGAGCCATTGTCTTTAATTGAAATATTGGAATAATTAAGTTGAATACCGGCGTCTAATTTTGAAGAAAACCGCCGCGCGTAAGCCACGCCCAATGTATTATCTCTAAGGCTTTCAAATCCAAAATGTTTGAATGAAAAACCTAAAACGCCCGAAGGATTGGGCATTACAAAACCTACTGCAATCGGTTTCAATTCATTGACACCATAAAACCAAGCGGAGTTGAGTATTAAAGTTTTATTTTCAACGCCTATTAATCCTGCGGCATTGCTGAATAAGGATTGTGCATCGCGCAAGGCTACACTCGCATTGCCTAATGCTGCGTAACGGCTGCCTATCAGGCGAGGGCTTATGGTTTGGGCGATTAAAAAATAGGGGAAGATGAGGAATAAGCCAATATTTATGTTTAAATGTGGTTTCATACTGAGGGGTTGGTTTAAATGTAAAACTTGCAGCAAGTTTTTGAACTTGCTGCAAGTTGTGTCGAAAATAATATCAATTAAAACCGCGCCGATACACCGCCCAAAATATTCAAACCAAAAGTCGGATAGTTCTGCCAACGCTCGCGTTTTAGATTCAAGAGGTTATTAGCATCAAGAAAAACACCAATATTTTTACTAAAAAACAACTCGCCGCCTACACTCAAATCGAAAAGAGGGCTTAAACGGTCAGCTTGCTTGGCTTTATTAATGTAATTGACGCCATTTTGTACGAACAATGAAGCTTTCAAATTAGCCAATGTATTGGCTTTGACATCTTCAAACACTTTATATTTAGCCGACACATTCACATCGAGCGAAGGCAAACCCCAAGCAGCGGCTTGTTTTTTAGCGGTATAAACGTTTTGACTGATAGTACCTGTCAATTCCAAATTTTCAATCAAATTCATCGTAATCGCTGCACGAATATTAGCGATTTTAACGGTGTCGTAAATGATATTAAAACGGCGTTTTAAGTCCGTAGAATCAGATAAAAACAAGGCTAAATTTTTATTATTGCTCCAGCCAATTTGTGCTGAATAATCGAAAGCACTCACTTTGCCTTTGATACCGCCATACACTTCATCGACTTCCGTATTTCTAATTTTAGGGCGCGAAAACATGAAAGGATTGTATTTCACAAGGTTGCGGTAACTATTTTTAGTCAAATCTCCGCGCCAGCCTGCAAATATACCAAGTTTATTACCCGCCAAATTCAATGTTGCTTCGATGTCTGGTTTTGGATAAAATATATCATTGCTTGAAATCAAATTAGCCCCTATTTTAACGCTGTAAACATCGCCTTTGAAGGTAAAACTCGGTTGCAAATAGATGTTGTTCAAGTTTTGTTTTTTACCGTTATCCGTTGTATCCAAACCTGTAAACTCAGTTCTGAGGATTATACTGAGGGGGTGCCTTTCATTGAACCATTTTGTGGCTTCTGCCTTGATATTAAAATCGGTTTCTTTACTCGAAAAATTATCGCCAAGACTATAAAAACTAAGTCCTAAACCATAATTGAAATCAGCCACTGTCCGTGCAGAATTATAGGCTTTAAGAGACGCACCAAAAACGCCAATTGATTGTTTGACCGCATCTTTATTGAAAGAAGAGTCACTCACAGCATTGTAGCCGTAGTAATAATTGACGTTGTTATTGCTATATAATTTAGCATCAACAGCCACACCTGCCCTTGCATAGAAAGTACCCGTTGCTTCTAAATCAGTCTTGGAAAAACGTTGATTTTCTACTTTTTTATCTTCTGCCGAATGATGTTTGATGCTTAAACCCAAAAGATATTGCTTTGGATCACCGTAGCGATATGCTCCTTCGCCATAAGGAGAATTCGGAAAGCCATAACCTGCCTTCAAATAGCCATTATACTGAGGGGGTAGCTTTTGCTGAGCCAAAGCAATCGGGCGCATACGAGGCGGTTGATATTCGATACCCAATACTTTGTTGGGCACGTTATAAGTTTGCACTTTAGTAGTGGTATCTACCGGTGGCAAAACAGGATTGATTTTGACTTTATCAGATTCGAGCAATTTTGCATCGAAATTTTTGATAACGTCTTGAGATTGATCAGGCACGTTACCGCCCGGTTGTGCAGCCACTTTTCCGACTGACACAGCGGTTAATATTATTAGGATATTTATTATCTTTCTCATAAAATAAGAATAAGTTGAAAAGTTATTGACGGTGTAGTTGGTTATTTTTTAATTGCCATCATTTTTATCCATTTCAATCAAGCCATTCTTTTGAGTTTGATTGATACGGCTCTTAAGATTCTCTTTTTTCTCCAAATTAGCCAATTTAAGTTTCGCTTCATTGGTAATTTCAGGAAACTCTTTTACCCCTTCAATCACCGATTCTAAAGCGGCACGTGCACTGAATAAATCATTCTTTTCAGCATAAATATCCGCTTGAAGAATGGTCGCTTTGGCTGCCCAAAATACAAATGGATTATTTTGTGAAGCTTTATCTGCTTTGTTTAAAGCGATGTCCAAATTGCGTTTTTTATATTCAACAAGAGCATCTAAATAACGGGCTTCGGCTGTTTGTTCATCATTGCCACCGTTGTTGATGGTTTTTTGAAAGGCTGTTTGCGCTTTATCAAATTCACTTCTATCAAAGGATATTTTACCCAAATAAAATCCTGCGGTAGCCACTTGGTCTTTGGTTGCCATAGAACTATTCATCACTTTTGAAGCAAATTCCGACACAGCATCGGGTCTATTCAAGCGATAAGCAGAACGCATAGCACCCAATTCGGCATCAAAACGTTTATCATCGCTGGTAGCCGCCTTTTCCATTTTGACATATAAATCAAAGGCTTTATTGAAGTCTTTCTTTGAATTATAAGCAATTAAGGCTGCTTTTTCAACAGCTTTTGCATAATATTTCGAAGGGCCTCTTTGTACTACCGCTTCATAATCTGTGAAAGCTTCATCAAATTCTTTCATAGCCGCGTAGGATTCGCCCCGAAGATAATAGGCATTCAAAGTATTGGCTGAGTTCGGAAATTTGCTCAAATAATTAGTGAAAGTACTGATGGCTTTTTCGTAATTACCCTGCTCATATTGTACTTCTGCGGCGCGATAACTGATATTGTCCTTCTCCATATTGTCTATATTATAGCCAGGAATGGTTTGAAGGAATGCAAAATATTCATCAGGTTTGCCCAACTCATTCACATATATATCTTGTAAGCGTTCAAGCGCAGCTTTGGCATCAACGGGAGACGGTTTATTATAAAAAACTTGTTTATAATAAGAGATTGCCGCCTCATTATTGCCTTTATTTTGAGCAATCAAACCCAAACGCAATAACGCTTGCACATTGATTTCAGTTTTATCTTTATAATTAGTAATCAATTTTGTAAAACTTTCTTGAGCCTTATCTAACTGATTGAGGTTTTGATAAGTAATACCCGCTTCAAGCAAAGCAGAAGGCGCAAACTCAGAATTAGGATAGCTATTCGCCAATTTATCAAGTGAAATCAGTTTTTCAACATTATTACCTTTCAAACCTTGAATCACGCCTTTTTGATAAAGTGCATACACGAAGCCCGAATAGCTTTTATTTACTGCTTCATCATAATAGCGGAGTGCATCATCATATTTATTGCGTTTGAAATAGCAATCACCTAAACGCAACGTCGCATCGCCTAAGATTTGAGTTTTGATATTGTCGTTGGTAATGAGGTTGTATTCTCTTTTAATACCAGTTACACACTCTTGAAAATAACCCAAAGCCGTTTGATAATCCTTCTGACGCAAGTAATTATAGCCTTGAATATAATTCGCCATATATACCGACGATTCAGATGGCAATGTTTTAAGCGTTTTGGAAACAGCCAAGAAGCTGCCCATATACCGCTGACTATTCGGATAATCTTTTTGATTGAATGCTATATCGCCGAGCCAATAGTTGGCAGTCGCTTTAGATTCCGCATCGGGCGCATCTGCGAGCGAGCGTTCCAAGTAGGTTTTCGCATTAGCCAAATCACCTGACTGATAGTACTGCATAGCGCGATAAAGATTCGCTTTTTGCAATGATTCACGCAATTTAGGTGTTTTATTGCCCGTAGCTGTTATCACTTTAGCTGCTTGCTCATAATCTCTTGTTTGCAACAATACATCGCCGAGTAATTGTTGAGCATCGTTGAAATATTTGCTGCCTTGTGGAATGGCTTGCAAAGCATCTACAGCCTCTTGGGTTTGCTTGAGTTCATACGTCAATTTGCCATAATTCCATTGAGATTCCTCTTGTACTGAGGGGTCGAAGTTCATGCGAGCAGCCGTAGCAAAAGCATTTTTAGCTCGCACGCGGTCGCCCAAACGCAAGTAAGCATCAGCAAGCAAATACATTCCGTGCTGACCGAGCTTTGAATTCGTCCGATTCAAATTCTCCAAATTCGGCGCAGCATCTTTAAAATGCCCGTTGCGGTGTTGAGCAAATCCGAGTTGATAAAAATCTTCCTCGCGCATAGCATTATTGCCATCAGCACCTTCAGCTAAATATTTTTCAGCTTCAACATAATTTTTCTTTTCAAAATATGCTTGACCGACTAATTGATTAATTTGCTTGGCATTCTTAATCTTAGGATCTTCAATGGCTTGCAAACCTTGTTTCAACACCTTGTCATAGTCTTTTTGGGCAGCATATATTTGCACCAAATTATAAGGCACTTGTTGAGAATATTGCTTGGTATTCTGAATCCGTTGAAAACTCCTTGCAGCATCTTCTAAATTATTATCAAAAAAAGCGCACATACCATAATAGTAGTTGGCTTCATTGTAATATTTAAAATCAGCTAAGTCTTTGACCTTCGACAACGAAGCCTTCGCTTGCGGAAATTTCTTTTGAATGAAAAGCGTGTAGCCTTTTTTAAAATAAAGCTCATCACGCTGAGCAGGAGACAAGTCAGATGGCTCAAGGATGTCATAAAACTCAAAAGCCTTATCGGGTTTGCCTTGATTGAAGTAATAATCGCCCATTTCTATGGATGCTTGTGCAGCCAACGGATCGGGCATGTAAGTGCGGATATAATCCAGCATCAATTGCTCGCCATTCGGCTGACCGGCTCTGACAGCCGATTTGGCATAATAGAGTTCAGCCTTACCCCTCAGTAAACGGGCTTCGGGTTCGGGCACGGGGCGCAATTGCGTGAGCGCGACATAAAATTCCTGTTGCGCTACAGTATAAATGCCTTTTTCATAAAAATCCATTCCACGTTTATAAGCCAGATTCGCTTCGGTAAAGACGGTCGTCTGTTGTGCTGATAATGTGATGGAAGTGATGAAGGCAATCGAAAGGATGAAACTGAGTTTTTGTTTCATAGTATTTAATAAACAATTTATTTAAAAGGTGTATAGAGTTGAATTTTGTTAACTAATTGATTATCAACGTTTTGTGAATTTATGCTCTCAAAAACGAGCGCAAATTTTAACATTTAAACTTAAAACAACAAATAATATTTCCTTATTGTGCCGAAATTAGAAAAAAATAACAAAAGTGTCAAAAAAGTGTTAAAAAAATATTGTTATAAGGTAGGCAGACAGGGTAGGATAAATATGATAATCTATTGAGTACAAGGTTGTAGGTATGATAAATTGATAAAAGGGGAAATAATTTTAAATCTAATGATTTAAATGAGTGCTATTACGGTGAGATGTGGATAGCAAGCAGGTAATTTGAAATCACTTGCTTACTTTACTTAGTTTGATGCTGTTGTTCCCTACGACGTATTAA
>JAYUUR010000010.1:0-6580 GCA_043754475.1 Saprospiraceae bacterium
TATTTTTAAGCATAATTACCATTTCTGCGGTATCTATTTTGGGCTGCAATCAAAGCGGTAACAACGCATCAAGCTCGATGAACACCCCTCAGTCAGAAAGCAAAAATGAGGAATCGAAAGCCGTTTTTGCATCAGCCACCTCCAACCAATTCAACGAATATTGGTATGCCGGCAAAGCTGAAATATGCAGCTACGATTATACCATCAATCGTTATGATGAGTCGCGAACAGGATATGCTGTTTTCGTTTTCGTCACTGAAGATTTATCAAAATCTAAGCAAGTCAAGCTCGATGACCCTGCCAAGGCAGGCGACGACCGTGTGCCAGTCTTAAAACTCAACGCCATACAGCGTTTTCAAACAGGCATTTATGATTATTCGTTGATGAGTAGCCTATTCACACCCGTTGACGTTCAAAAATTTCCCCATTCCTTGAAAGCCACCACAACGGTGCAAGATTGGTGCGGACATGTTTTTACGCAAATGAATTTGAAAGGCAACGGCTACCACGTTTCATCTTATTCCTATTTTGAAATGGAAGGCGATAAGCAGTCAGATACTGAGGGGGGTGCCATGCTCGAAGATGAAGTTTTCACACGCCTACGCATCAACCCTGCGAGCCTACCGAAAGGCGCAACGAAAATGATTCCGAATCTTACCTACACACGCTTGCGTCATAAACCGATAGCCGCTCAAAATGCGATGATTGACATTAAAGACGGTCAAGCGGGCTTAAAAATGTGCGTTGTGACGTATCCTGATATCAAACGACGCTTGGAAGTGAGCTTTGAAGCCGCTTTTCCCTACAAAATCATGTCTTTTACAGAGTATGATGGCGATAAAAAAATGAGCGAAGCCAAATTCAAAAAATCTGTTATGAGCGATTATTGGGCAAAACACGATTTGAAATCTGACCCGTTGCGGAAGGATTTGGGCTTATAAAATCGGCTTCAACACCCCCCAAATCGTCTCTGCAATAATTTTATTGCCTGCTTCAGTCGGGTGAATGCCATCTTTTTGATTCAATTCAGCAATGCCGCCCACGCCTTCGAGGATGAACGGAATGAGTAGGGTATTATTTTTTTTCGCTAAAGTTGGATACATCTCGTGGAAAGCTTTCAAATAAGTATTGCCCATATTGCGCGGTGCTTCCATGCCCGCGAGGATGATTTTTACTGAGGGGTTCTTCGCTTTCACTTTGTCAATGATGCTTTGTAAGTTTTTAATGCCATCGTCTGGCTGAATACCGCGTAAGGCATCATTGCCTCCCAATTCAAGAATAAAAATATCGAAAGGCTGCTGATCAATCACCCAATCCACACGACCCTTCCCACCCGCGGTTGTCTCGCCACTCAATCCCGCATTGATGCAGCGATAAGGCAAACCCAACGAATCAATCCGCTCCTGAATCAAGCCCACGAAGCCTTTTGACAAATCCTCCAAGCCATAAGCTGCCGTCAAACTATTGCCAAAAAAGATAATATTTTTACGGGTTTCGGTTTTTGCAGCAGGTGTTTCAGCGGCTTTGACTGCTGTATTTTCAGAATTTTGTTTGCATTGCATCAAAAAAATGCTGGCTATGAGCAATAAAATTTGGGTATTTTTCATTTAAAAAAATTATCGAAAAATTATGAATTAAATTATGTATATCAGATCCAGAATTATACGAATTTAAGAATTTCACCAATCTGTATGTTGACGATTCAACATCCACAATTAGATTGGTAAAATTAGTAAAACAATTAGATGTCAATACTATCGCTCTACTCACTTAATTTTAAAAACCCAAAAACTTATTCTAATTTTGCGACATGAAAATTTCTGCTTTTGAACTGTCGCAACTTCTTAACGGTATCATTGAGGGTGACCCCTCAGTATCAGTCACCCAACCGGGCAAAATCGAGTCCGGCAAATCGGGGGAAATATGCTTTCTCGGCAATCCGAAATATGAAGATTATGCCTACACCACAGAGGCTTCCATCCTTTTAGTCAACCAAGATTTTCAGCCTAAGCAAAGGGTGAATGCCACTTTAATACGGGTTGAAAATGTTTATACCTCATTGGCTTTTTTATTAGAAAAATTTAGTCATTTTAGTAAAAATACTGAATCCATTGTTTCAGAAAAAGCATCCATACATCCCTCCGTATCTTTAGGTAAAAATGTGACTGTCGGTGATTTTGCAGTCATTGAAGAAGGTGCTATAATTGGGGATAACTGTTTGATATTCTCGCAAGTATATATTGGAAAAAAAGTTTCTATCAAAGAAAATAGCCTCATTTATGCAGGGGTTAAAATCTATCACGATTGCCAAATTGGTGCCCATTGTATTGTTCAAGCCAATGCGGTAGTCGGAAGTGATGGCTTCGGTTTCGCACTACAAGCAGATGGTTCTTATAAAAAAATTCACCATGTCGGCAATGTCGTAGTAGAGGATAATGTTGAAATCGGGTCGAATACGACGATTGATAGGGCGAGTATTGGCTCAACATTTATTCGCAAAGGCGTCAAATTGGACAACCTTATTCAGATTGCACACAATGTTGAAATTGGTGAAAATACCGTCATCGCAGCGCAAACGGGCATAGCCGGAAGTGTCAAAATAGGGAAAAATTGCCGCATCGGTGGTCAAGTGGGGATTGCGGGACATTTAACAATTGGCGATGGTGTGCAGATACAAGCGCAGTCGGGTATTGCATCCAATATTGAAGCGGATAGCAAACTATTTGGCTCACCCGCTATGAATTATGGTGATTTTATACGGTCTTTCACTATCTTTAAAAAATTACCGGATTTAGCTAAAAAACTAAATCAGTTAGAGAAAACGTTGAAAGGTTAATTTTTAGCAATAATTTAATTTATACATGCAAGTCGTCATCTACAGCAAAATTTTACACGATGAGGATATACCTTATATCCAAACGCTTTTTGATGCCTTGCATATTGAGGGGGTCAACACCTATATATTCGAACCATATTTTAAGCAATTAAAAAATAAAATAAAATTCAAGCGCGAAGTCGGCATTTTTGAAGGCTATTTGGATTTTAAAACGCATAAATTGGATTATGTCATCTCACTCGGCGGCGATGGAACCATTTTGGATGCCGTGACGGTTGTTCGCGATTCAGATGTGCCGATAATGGGTATTAATTTAGGGCGTTTGGGATTTTTAGCCAGCATCGGCAAGGCGCGTATTGAGCAAGCAATCAAATCATTATTGGTCGGGCAGTTCACCATTGAATGGCGGCGGCTCTTGCATCTTGAAACAAATATGCCGCTTTTTAATGATGTTCGTTTTGCACTCAATGACTTTACGCTTTTGAAACGAGACACCTCTTCAATGATTACGATTCATACTTATTTGAACGGTGCTTACCTCAATTCGTATTGGGCTGACGGTCTGATTGTTGCCACACCGACGGGTTCTACGGGCTATTCATTGAGTTGCGGCGGTCCGATTGTGTTTCCCAATTCAGGTAATTTTGTTATCACGCCCGTTGCACCGCATAATTTGAATGTCCGCCCGATTGTGGTTTCCGATACTTCAGTTATCAGTTTTGAAGTAGAAGGGAGGGCTGATAATTTCCTTTGTACGCTCGATTCTCGCTTTGAAACGGTTACTTCAGATTATCAACTCGCTGTCAGAAGTTGTGATTTCACTATAAAATTAGTGCAATTGCATGGCGATACTTATTTAAAAACCATTCGTGAAAAACTTAATTGGGGCGTAGATGCCCGCAACCACTGATAATGTTTTCAATCCTCATCCCTACTTGGAATAATCTTGAAATGCTCAAACTCTGTGTAGAAGCCATCAAGCAACACTCAACTTTCGAGCATGAAATCATTCTGCACATCAATGATGGCTCTGATGGTAGCAAAAAATGGGCGGATACTGAGGGGGTGCTTCATTCGCATAGTCCGGATAATATAGGCATCTGCAAAGCCATGAATTGGGCTTTTGGAAAAGCCACTAAGGATTATATTGTGTATCTCAATGATGATATGTACGTGCTACCCGATTGGGATAAATATTTAGTTGAAGAAATAATAAGACTTGAAAATGATATTTTTTCCAAGGACAATAACCTATTTATGCTCTCTTCGACCTTGATAGAGCCAACGCCACATCGTTTTCCTTGCATGATTTATGGCGATTATGGGCGTGATGTACAACAATTTCAAAAAGAAAAACTCTTAGTCGAATTTCAAAATTATGTAATGAATGATTGGTCGGGTTCGTCATGGCCGCCCCTTGTCATCAGCCGTGAAGCATGGTTGACAATAGGAGGTTTCAGCATCGAATTCAGTCCAGGCATGTATTCCGATCCTGATTTTTCAATGAAAATGTGGCACGCGGGCTGCCGTATTTTTAAGGGCTTGGGTAAAAGTAGGGTCTATCATTTTCAATCCCACTCAACGGGGCGGGTGAAAAAAAACGATGGTAGAACCCAATTTATGAAAAAATGGGGGCTGCCTTCTTCCGCCTTTTATCAACATTATTTGAAAATGGGAGAGCCATATAAGGGCAATTTAAGCAATCCTACTGAGGGGTTAGCCTTAAAATTGGAACGGATTAAAGCACGATTTCATGCTTTAATCAAGTAAAAAGGGTGAGTCTTTCGACACACCCTCTTAGAATATTGATTGGTTTGAATTAGTGCGTTAATGCTGTCGGCAATGTCGGCAAATACAATTCCCCGTTCAAAACATTCCTCGAAATCACTACTTTTTGTATTTCTGATGTGCCTTCATAAATCTGGGTAATTTTTGCATCGCGCATAAGCCGTTCGACGTGGTATTCTTTTACAAAACCATAACCGCCGTGTACCTGAACAGCCTCTACTGTATGGCGCATCGCTACATCCGAAGCGAATAATTTAGCCATTGCTGCTGCCGTATCAAAATTCATGTGCATATCTTTCATCCAAGCTGCCCGATAAACCATCAGTTTCGCCGCTTCTATTTCTGTAGCCATATCTGCTAATTTGAAGGCAATTGCTTGATGTTGTGCAATTGGTTTACCAAAAGTTTGACGCTCTTTTGCATAAGCCAAAGCTAATTCATAAGCACCACCTGCGATGCCTAAAGCCTGTGCTGCGATGCCAATACGCCCGCCTGATAGCACTTTCATAGCAAATTTGAAGCCGAAACCATCTTCGCCAATGCGGTTTTCTTTCGGCACAACCACATCATTATACATAATAGAATGTGTATCGCTTGACCGAATGCCCAATTTATCTTCTTTAGCACCGATAACAACACCTTTAGAGTCTGTTTCAACAATAAAAACATTAATACCTCTATGCTTCAACTCCCGATTGGTTTGAGCCACCACTAAGTGAACTTTTGACGTACCACCGTTGGTAATCCAGTTTTTAGTGCCGTTCAAAATATAATGGTCGCCCATATCTATAGCCGTCGTTTGTTGACTTGTAGCATCACTACCAGCTTCAGGTTCTGAGAGACAAAACGCACCAATCCACTCACCCGAAGCGAGTTTAGGCAAATATTTACGTTTTTGCTGCTCACTCCCATACATTTCAAGTCCCCAACAAACCAAAGAATTATTGACAGACATAATTACCGAGCATGAATTATCCACCTTAGAAATCTCTTCCATCGCCAGCACGTAGCTGAGGGTATCCATACCGCCGCCGCCGTATTCAAGTGACACCATCATGCCGAGGAAACCAAGCTCTGCCATCTTGCGGACTTGCTCAGTCGGATATTTCATGTGAGTATCACGCTCAATAACGCCCGGCTTGAGTTCACTTTGGGCGAATTGCCGAGCCGCTTCTTTAACGGCGAGGTGTTGTTCTGATAATTCGAAGACCATTTTGTTAGGTTAGGTTTTATTTGGATTGTTTTAATTCTCTTCAAAATCTGCAATAGCTACGCCTTTTTCATAGATTTTACCCAAATTATCATAACGGGCATTGATTTTACTTTTCAACTCTTTGCGCGCAAAGAATATTCGACTTTTAACAGTGCCTAAAGGTAATTTCAAATCGTCGGCAATTTCTTGATATTTAAAACCTTGATAATGCAACACAAAAGGTACTTGAATATTATCGTCCAATTCTACGACCATTTGATTGAGCTCTTGCATCATGATTTCGCTTTCCGCACGGTTAGGCGTTGAAATCGTCATCGAGTTGATATAAAACTGATTGTCAGTACCATCCACGATAGTATTCGATTTAACTTTTTTACGATAATTGTTGATGAAAATATTTTTCATAATCGTAAAAAGCCAAGCCTTGAAATTGGTACCGTCTCGAAATTTATCCCGATTAGTGATGGCTCTGTATGCTGTCTCTTGAAATAAATCTTTTGCATCCTCCATATTCTTCGTCAAATTATATGCAAAGGATTGTAGCAAAGTTGCCATTTTATTAAAACTACTATTAAATTCTACTGCGGTCATAATTGATAAATTTAAAATGTGAGTCAGGTTATTTTTATGAGAACGAATTTAGTTTGATTTTCAATTAGATTTAATCTAATTTCTTTTTGTTGAAACAAAGGTAATAACTTGTTTAACAAAAAACAATAGGTCGTTAAACATTTTTTAATTTA
>JAYUUR010000011.1:0-2235 GCA_043754475.1 Saprospiraceae bacterium
ATCAGCGGGCAACTCAGCAGGAGAACCGACTTCTTCAAGATATTCTATTTTCCAACCTCTTGATTGAGCTCGGTAGCTCAAATCCAAATCTTCTGTCAAGGTATCATCATGCCAACCACCTGCGTCAGCAATCGTTTCTTTACGCCAAACACCTGCTGTGCCATTGAATTGCAAAAACAAACCACCGCGTGCGCGACCTGCTTGTTCCACCGTAAAATGTACATTTAATTGCATAGCTTGCAATGCTGTGATGGTAGAATAATTTTCATTCAAATGTTCCCAACGGGTTTGAACGACGCCGATATGTGGGTCTTTGAAAAAATGCGGAATTGTTTTTTGCAAAAAATCTGTTTTCGGTACAAAATCAGCATCGAAAATCGCTAAGAAATCGCCAGTTGCGAAAGGCGTAGCATCTTTTAATGCGCCTGCTTTGAAACCTTTACGCACTTCACGGCGCACATGGTCAATGTTAAAACCAAGGCTTTTATAATGCACCACTTTTTTAGCAATGATGTCAACGGTTTCATCATCCGAATCGTCAATAACTTGAACTTGGAAACTCTCTTTTGGATAATCCATTTTCATAATATTGTCTATCAAACGATCAACCACGTATTTCTCATTATAAAGTGGCAACTGAATCGTTACGAGCGGTGCAGGATTGGGTAAAATGAACACTGCATTGGGCTTTTTTTTGCGATAGTAAGCCAATAAATCAGCTTGAAGCACACAATAAGTTGTGATGCAAAGTACGCAAATGCAGTAGATGACGAGAAGTGAATATCCAAGTGCTATCATTATTAAAGGGAAATTTAATTGTGCCTTAAAAAAGATTATTTTCTAAATCAGTCGTGGAGACGGTTTATGTTTTTAAACGTCACACACTTTATTTGGAATCTTTAGGGTAAACCTTTTTAAGCAAAATTAAATTTTACAAGTACCTAAATATCGTGAGAATAATTTTGTATCCCGCAAGCACAGTACCTTTTACAGTGCCACTCACTTTTGAAACGCCAATGCGGCGGCGATAGGTAACGGGGATTTCGCTACATCGAAGTTTTCGTTTAGCCGCTTTGACTTGCATCTCTACCGTCCAGCCAAAGTTTTTATCTATCATATTAATGTCTAATAATTTATCATAACGAATGGCTCGAAACGGACCTAAATCTGTGAAAGACGTGTTGAAAAATAGATGAATCAAACGCGTCGCTAACCAATTACCAAACACTTGTTGGGGCGTCATAGAGCCTGATTCCCTTGCACCCAAAGCCCGAGAGCCTATCACGAGATCGGCTACCCCCTCAGTAATTGGAGCAATAATGAGCGTCATTTCTTCGGGATGGTCGGAATAATCAGCATCGAGGAAGACGATTATATCAGGTTTGATGGCTTTTTGAGCTACATATTCCATACCTTTCAAACAAGCATTGCCATAGCCTTTTTTAGGCTGATTGACTACTGTTGCACCTGCTGCTGCTGCCACTTGTGCCGTTTGGTCCGAAGAGCCATTATTGCAAACGATGATGTCTCGAACAAGATGTTTTGGAATGTCATTCAATACTGAGGGGATTGATTTTTCCTCATTGAAGGCTGGGATGATCACATCTATAATGGGTTTTACAATTGGTGTTTTCAGACTTTTGTTTTTTTATTATGGCGAATAATTATTTATAAATCATTGATTTACAAATTTTTATAAATTCAATTTAAAGAAAACTGCCCTTTAAATTTCAACAAAGATATAAAGGTTTTATTCACATTTTTATCACGATACATGACATGAGGGATGTTCTAAAAAAATGTTCAAAATTTTTTCTCATTTTATCCCTAATTGTTTGATAAAAACTAATTTTGAGCCGCTTTACGAGCTAAAGTTGAAATCAAGATTATCCAATTTTTTAAATAAAATCAATTATGAAATTTCCAAACGATTTGAAATACACCAAAGAACATGAGTGGATTCGTGTAGAAGGCGATGTGGCTTATGTAGGCATCACTGATTTTGCTCAAGGCGAATTGGGTGATATTGTTTATGTGGAGGTAGAAACGGTTGGCGACATTGTGAAGGCGGATGAAATTTTCGGCACGATTGAAGCCGTGAAAACAACTTCCGATTTATATATGCCCATCGATGCGGAAGTATTAGAAGTAAACCCTAAAATTACATCCGACGGCGATGACGACCCCGCGCTCGTGAATTCCGATCCTTATGGCGATGGTTGGATTGTAAAAGTG
>JAYUUR010000012.1:0-6573 GCA_043754475.1 Saprospiraceae bacterium
TAATGGTTCAATCAACTTGAACGTAACGGGTGGTATTGCGCCTTACACTTTCAATTGGGGCGGCGGCATCACTACCGAAGATAGAACAACTCTTTCAGCAGGTGTTTATAATGTAACAGTAACGGATGCCAACCTTTGTACAACTACCGCTACCGCTACAGTGACTCAACCAGCTATTTTGTCAACTTCAAGAGTGACTACCCAGGCTACTTGTTTCAGTGATGGTGATATTGACCTTACACCGGTAGGCGGCACTGCTCCCTACACGTATGATTGGGCTGATATTTCAGGCACTAATAATACTCAAGATCGTTCAGCTTTAACTCCGGGAACATACAATGTTACTGTAACAGATGCCAATGGTTGTACAACAACAGCTTCTGAAATCATCAACACGCCTGTATGTAATCCCGCAGCATTGACTATTTGTCAATCTACGACGAATGATGCCTTTAGTGTTGACCCTGACCCGATGGTTGATACCTATACATGGACAGTTCCAGTGGGTGCAGTGATTGTAAGTGGTCAAGGCACACCTTCTATTATCGTCAATTGGAATGGGGTATCAGCAGGTGCTGGTCAAGTATGTGTGAAAACAGTAAATGTCTGTGGTGAAAGTGCGAATGTATGCTTTGATGTCAATATAAGAGTTGTTCCTGCAACAGCTACCATTTTAGTGGCACCAGTTTGTACGAATGTCAATCTTGAATTACAAACTTCGGGTGGTGTGAGTTATTTATGGAGTGGACCGAATAGTTTTAGTTCAATTAATGAACAGCCGATTCTTTACAATCCAACGACTATGCAAGATGGTATTTACTCCGTAACAGTCACAGATACTGAGGGGTGTACTGATGTAGCATCAGTGAATGTATCAGTCAAAAATGCACCTACTGCAACCACAGCTATTACTTTAGCAGGCTGTTTGACTGCTACGGGTGTAGCTGATTTAACGGTTAGTTCAGGTGTTGCTCCTTATACTTTCAATTGGAGTAATGGCGCAGTCACAGAGGATATTTCAAGTATTTTAGCAGGCACATATACCGTAACTATAACGGATGCGAATGGTTGTAATATTACAAAAATAGCGGCGGTTGGTAATACACCTTCTCCTTTAGTTGTACCAACCATAAACAATGTAGCTTGTTCAGGAGGTGCTACGGGAAATATTTCACTGGCTGTTTCTGGTGCAGGTTCTCCTTATACTTACAACTGGTCAACTGGCTCAACTGCTCAAAATATTTCAAGTTTGGGTGCAGGTTTTTACAATATTACTGTTACTGATAATTTAGGTTGTAAAACAATAGTTTCAAATGAAATTACAGAGCCTAATGCGCTTCAATTAGATAAGACTTTTAATGATATCAACTGCTTCGGCAACACTACGGGTGCTATCAATATCACTGTTACAGGCGGTACAGGTGGTTACACCTACGATTGGGCAGATATTGCCGGTACAAATAATATTGAAGACCGCACCAATTTAGCGGCTGGAAATTATAGCGTCACTGTAACAGATGGCAACGGTTGTACTATTTCTACTTCTGTGACCATCACGCAACCAGCAGCTGGACTAAGTGCTTCTACAACAGTGACCAATCTTTTATGCAATGGCGTAGCAGAAGGCGTTGTCAATTTAACTGTAACAGGTGGTACGATTCCTTATTCATACGCATGGTCAGGTGGCGTGACGACAGAAGACCGTTCTTCATTGGCAGCGGGCACTTACAATGTGACAATCACCGACGCGAACGGTTGTACAACCACCGCTTTTGGTACCGTAACACAACCAACCGCGCTTGCTTTAAGCCGTACTCAAATAGATATTTCATGCAATGGTGGGGCGGATGGTTCTATTAACTTGAGCGTTTCAGGCGGTATAACTGCTTATACCTATTTATGGTCAAGTGGTGAAACAACAGAAGATATTGCATCAAAATCAGCAGGAATTTATACAGTCACTGTAACAGATGCGAACGGTTGCACCGCTACTACTTCCGTCACTCTCACTGAGCCAACGGTTTTAGCAAGCAGTCATACAGTCATTAATAATAATTGCAATGGTGCTTCAACCGGAGCAGTTGATTTGACTATAACGGGTGGCACAGCACCTTATACCTATATTTGGTCAAGTGGTGAAACAACACAGGATATTTTAGCAAAATTGGCTGGAACTTATTCTGTTACCATTAGAGATTTTAAAAATTGCGCTTTAGTAACCAATGCAACAATTACAGAACCAACTGCCATTTCTATTTCAGGTATAGTAACAAATGTAGCGTGTAACGGTGGCTCAACAGGGGCTATCAATATCACCGCTGTAGGCGGAACAGGTGCTTTAACCTACAATTGGGGCGGCGGCATCACTACAGAAGACCGCTCAACGTTGACAATCGGAACATATACTGTAACGGTTACAGACGCTAACGGCTGTACGGCTGCTCAATCTTTTTCAGTAACAGAACCCACAGCATTAGCTTTATCAACCACATCAACCAATACTACATGTAACGGTGCTGCTAATGGCAGTATCAATTTGACGGCAAGCGGTGGTGTCACGCCATTTAGCTTTGCATGGTCAAACGGGGCAACAACGGAAGACCTTAACACTCTCAACATTGGCACTTACGCCGTGACGATAACCGATGCGAATGGCTGTACAGCCACAACATCGGTTATCATATCACAGCCTACTACCCTATCGACTACCCCCTCAGTATTCAACGTATTATGCAATGGTGCAAACACGGGTAGCATCGCTACAAGCACAACTGGCGGCACTTTGCCTTATAATTATGCTTGGTCAAATGGGGATATAACAGCGAATATCAATACTTTAATAGCAGGAACTTATACATTAACTGTAACAGATGCCAACGGTTGTAAAACCATCACACCGAATACCATCACTGAACCCGTTGCGGCATTAGCTATTACAGGTTCATATGTTGATGTCAATTGTTTCGGTGGAAATAATGGCAGCATTACAACCACCACAACAGGTGGCACTACTGCTTATAGTTATGCATGGTCAAATGGAGCAACAACACCTAATTTAAATACTTTAACAGCAGGAACTTATACTTTAACTGTTACCGACAATAATTTATGTACAGCTACCACAATTTTTGTAATAGCTGAACCGGCTGCACCATTATCTGTTTCTTCTACTAAAATAGATGTTAATTGTATAGGTAATGCCAACGGTTCAATTAATTTGACTGTCAATGGTGGTACTATACCCTATGTTTATAACTGGTCAAATGGCGCAAGTACTCAAAATATTAATGCTTTAATCGCAGGTACTTATGATGTAACCATTACGGATGCTAAAAATTGCACGACTACAACAAGTGTAACTATTACTCAACCAACAGCGATTTCATTAACTTCTTCTATTACAGATGTCACTTGTTTGGGTGGCACTAATGGTGTTGTTAATGTAACGGCTTCAGGTGGTGTTGCGCCTTATACATTTAATTGGTCAAATGGAGCTATTACTGAAGATATTTCAAGCATAATAGCAGGTACATACAGCGTTACGCTGACGGATGCCAATGGTTGTATGGCAAATTTGACAAATTTAGTCAATGATGGAACAAGCCCAACCGCCGCCATTATTTCTACTGAAAACTCTTGCACAACCAATGATGATAAAATATTAGTGGGTGGAAATGCTACTTTAACAGCCAGTGGTGGTCTGACTTATGCTTGGAGCACTACCCAAACATCTGCTAATATAACAGTCAATCCAGTAACTACGACGACATACACCGTCACCGTAACAGATGGCAATGGTTGTACAGATACAGAAACCAGAACAATTGAAGTCCTCACTGCCCCAACAGCCGCTATCGTTTCAACTGAAAATTCATGTACACCAAACGATAATAAAATATTAAGTGGCAGCAGTGTGAGCTTAGAAGTTACAGGCGGTTTGACTTACAATTGGGATAACGGATTGGGTACAAATGGCACTCAAAATGTGAACCCGACTGCCACAACTACTTATACTGTAACCGTAACGGATGTGAACGGTTGTACAGATATGATAAGCAAAACGATTACAGTTGTGAGCGCGCTAAGTGCTTCAATTACAGCATCAGAAAGCAGTTGTACAACAAATGATGATAAAATACTTAGTGGCTCCTCAGCTACTTTAACAGCGAGTGGTGGATCAACTTATACTTGGAGCACGGCTGAAACAACCACAGGCATTACAGTCAACCCTTTGGCTACAACAACTTACACCGTTACAGCGACAGATGCCAACGGTTGTATTGATATTTCTAATAAAACAATTGCAGTTGTAACTGCCCCTACTGCCATAATTGTAGCGACAGAAACCAGTTGTACGACCAATGATAATCAAGTTTTAAGCGGTGCTGCAGCTACTTTAACAGCGAATGGCGGTTTGAATTATTCATGGAATACAGCGGAAACAACATCTGCTATCGTCGTTAATCCAACTGTTACTTCAACATATACCGTCACGGCTACAGATGCCAATGGTTGTACAGATGTAACTACTAAAACCATCAATATTGTCAGTGTACCAACAGTCAATATTGCAGCCAACGAAAGCAGTTGTGCGACAGATGATGATAAAGTACTGAGTGGTGCAGCAGCGACTTTAACAGCGAGCGGTAGCGGTTTGAGCTATGTGTGGAATACAACTGAAACGACAACAGCTATCACTATTAATCCAACAGCCACTACAACTTATACCGTTACAGCAACGGATGTCAATGGTTGTTCTAATATTTCGGTTCAAACAATTGAAGTAATATTAGATGCCTATATTTCAATAGACATCACTGAAAATTCATGTGCAATAAACGATGATAAAATATTTAGCGGAGCAACAGCTACGTTAACAGCAGCCGGCGGTGTGAGCTATACATGGAATACAACTGAAACGACGGCTGCTATTACACAAAACCCATTAGCCACCACAACATATTCAGTTACGGCTACGGATATTAACGGTTGTGTAGGCAATGCCAGCAAGACGGTTGATATAATTAGCGGACCAAGCGCAACAATTGTTGAAGTTGACTCAAGCTGTACGATTAATGATGATAAAGTACTCAGCGGCGAAAGTGCTACTTTAACAGCCAGTGGTGGGGTCAGCTATGAATGGAGTACCAATGAGTTTTCAGCAGATATAACAGTCTTCCCAACAGTAACAACAACATATAATGTAACCATTACGGATGCTAATGGCTGTACGGATATAGCAAGTAAAACGATTACAGTTATCAATTTGCCAACTGTTTCAATTATATCAAATGAAAACAGTTGTACAACGAATGATGATAAAATACTCAACGGAGGAAGCGTCAATTTAACAGCGAGTGGTGGCGTCAGCTATGCTTGGGACAATGGTTTAGGCAGCGGTGCTAATCAAACAGTGACCCCCTCAGTATCCACTACTTATATGGTCACTGTTACGGACATTAATGGTTGTACAGATACAAGCAGCAAAACCATCACAATTATTCCACAACCTACTGCTACTATTGCAGGGATTCTATCAATCGTCAGAGGCGATAGTACCATTTTAACAGCCAGTGGCGGCAGCTCATATATTTGGAGTACAACAGAAACGACTGCTCCAATCACCGTTACACCAGCCATTACAACAAGCTACACGGTAACGATAACGGATACTAACGGTTGTACAGACACTAAAATGGTTGTATTATTAGTAGATGATTATGCTATTGCTCAAAGAGACGATATAACCATTTCAGAAGATAGCAGTTTGGTAGTGATCAACGTCATAACAAACGATGTGTTTGGAAACGATGGTCCAAGTACAAGCACTATCACCATCACTCAAATGCCAACCAATGGCACCGCAAGCGTTGATGATAATGGAACACCTAACGACCCGACCGACGATAAAATAAATTATATACCAAATGCTAATTTTAATGGTAATGACACCTTAATCTATCAAATTTGTGATTTAGATGGTGATTGTGATACCGCTTTAGTTGTTATAACAGTTACACCAATTAATGATGCGCCAGTAGCTATTGATGATGTTAATTCAACGAATGAAGACACACCAGTCAGTGGCACAGTAGCAATAAATGACACTGATATTGAGGGGGATGCCTTGACATTTACAGCGATAACAATCGTTCCAGCCTCGGAAGGTGTTTTAGTCTTTAATCCTGATGGCACATATACATTCACACCAGCGACTAATTTCAATGGTGTAGTAGTAGTGACTTATCAAGTATGCGATGCGACCTTATGCGATACAGCGACATTAATTATTACAGTTAATGCAGTGAATGATGCACCTGTAGCTATTGATGATGTCAATTCAACGAATGAAGACACACCAGTCAGCGGAACAGTAGCAACAAATGACACTGATACTGAGGGGGATGCCTTGACATTCACAGCGATTACAATCGTTCCGGCATCAGAAGGCGTATTAATATTTAATCCTGATGGCACATATACATTTACACCAGCGACTAATTTCAATGGTACAGTGACTATCAGCTACCAAGTATGCGATGCCACATTATGCGATACGGCGACATTAATTAT
>JAYUUR010000013.1:0-6566 GCA_043754475.1 Saprospiraceae bacterium
TAGAAAATGATAGAAAATAGCGCACAAGTTCCGTAGGAACGGCATATTTTAATCTCATTTCGATATATCGTTCCTACGGAACTCAATAACAAGGACGACATTCTCTACCGATATAACATGCCTAACGGCATTTTTCAATTACAAAAAGATTTCCGAAGTTACCAGTAGATATATAACTCCACCATTTATGGTGGGGGGTAAAATTAGCCATAGTTAAGGCTTTAGCCGCCCACCTTTCACTATAAATGAGCGGCTAAAGCCTTAACTTAATTAACTTTTTAACCCCCACCATAAATAGTGGAGTTAGTTAAAAAAGATGTGGGTAATGGACAGAGTTTTTCCGAAGGAATCCCTTTGGGAGAAACTTGCTGCAAGTTATTTGACAAAAAAACAAATAAAATTTTGAACTGACTTAGTCAAAATACTTATTACACAACCCCGTAATTTTTTGTATTCATAAGTTTGTAATATGATACCCTAAAATTTCATATTAAAATATGAAATTTCAGTTTTTTCATTTAACTTTACAAACCAACGTGCCACCTGTTAACTATTTAAATCTGAAATAATAAAACATGCGCCCAAGCAACTGCTTTCTTATTCTTTATAATCATTGCCTCCAGTTACACTTCCTTATCGTTAACTACCGAAACCATATTTTCTCATCCTTTAATAAATCAGTATCATGAAAAGTATTATCAAATGCCAGTTCATTTTGATAGCAGCAATTTCTTTTGCCTTTACCTCTTGTAACCAAGAAGCCAAACAAAAAGAGAAAGAGGCTGCCGCCGCTGCTAAGGAAATGCCCGCCACCCCAAAAACTGAACCGATGCCTAAATCAATGTATAATGCTGCATTAGATGCAGCAAAAATGGACCCGCTCCACTATAAAGTCATCCACGATAGTTTGGGCATCCGAATATTGGAAGTCACTTACAAGCCAGGTGAATCGTCTATGATGCACGCGCACCCCGACCTCGTCGTGTATGCAGTGGAAGGAGGCACTGTAGAAATGACAGCCAAAGATGGTACAAAGCAAATCAATGAAATGAAAAAAGGAATGACATTATTGAATGCAGGCACTGAACACACACCCAGAAATGTCGGCAAAACAACCATGAAATTGATTCTGTTTGAAGTCAACAGACCAAGACTTGAAGCAGGGAAAGCACCTGCATTTAATGCCGTTATGGATGCAGTAAAAATGGATCCGGCACATTACAAAGTGTTGAAAGATTCTCTGGGCATTCGGGTTTTGGAAATTAATTACAAAGCGGGCGAAACGTCCGTGATGCATGCCCATCCAGACAATGCATTGTATGTCATTCAAGGCTCAACAGTTCAAATGACGACTAAAGACGGTAGTAAACAAGTAACTGACTTTAAAAATGGTGTGTCTAAAGTTGGCGGCAGCGATGAACATATGCCTAAAAATGTAGGCAAAACCGCTCTGAAAGCCATATTGGTGGAAGTACAACGTCCAAGGAATTAGTTGAGAGTTATGAGTTGAAAGTTAAAAAGTTGCCGAATGAAATGGTTTCATTCGGCAACATAAAACAAAACATTTTACTATAAAAATTATTGTGTTTCAAAATAAAATATTATGTTTTAGTATAAATTAAAAACTCAATGTTTTTTAATCCAATCAATCACTTCTTTAGACAAAATCAGACCTTTTTAGGAGGCAAATCAAAAGCAATCGCTTCATGTTCTAAATGTCCTCGATGTGAACCATCGCAAAAGGGTTTGTTTTTTGACATGCCACATCTGCACAAGCCCAAGGATGTTCTGCCTTGCAAACCATATTCGTTGCCTTGGGCATCGACGATTTCAAAATCGCCTTCAATTTTGAGTGAGCCGTTTGAGTTGACTGTTATTTTTGTTTTAGACATTTTATTGAATTTTTATTGAATTATTATTGAATTGTTATTTCTGAAAGGGGTAAAAGTATAAAAGATTTAATGAAATAAACTCACACCCTTTTCAAAATATCCTTTTTCTCTAAATCGGTCAGCATGTCGTCCAATTCTTCTTTCAAAGAAAAACGTTCGGGGAAATCGGTTTTAAAACTATTCATCAAGGCTTCGGCTAACTCAAAACCATCTTTCTCAATATGGCTTTCTAACAGCGTGCGAATTCGTTGAGCAGGCGGGCGACCGAGGTGGGTAAAAAGATATTCGTAGAGGATAGTCTTGTGCAAATCAAAACCTATTGCTTTATCCACTCGCCAAAGTTCGAGTCCGAAGCGGCGGAGCAGTTCCAGAGATTGAAGGTTTTTAGTCATCTCTATCAATTTATCATAGTGTTTTTCTGTAAAATAGATAGAAGCGAGGGCATCGCGCTTTTCTACTTTATAAGGTTGATTTTCAAGGGATTGTGTAATGTTTTTTATTTTATGTGAAGGAATATTATATCTTTTCAAGAGATTAAAATAATCAAAGTTGAGTGTTTTCAAAAAGCGTTTTTCAGCCAATTGCAGCACCCCCTCAGTATCAGACTCTTTGATGGCTATTTTGAGTAAAAATTCCTCCAATTGTTCGAGTACAATATTAGAATTTTTGAAGATTCTTAAACCATTCATACAAAGGCTTTTAGCTAAAACCAAATCATTGTTTTCAATACTGTTTTGAACAGCAAAAAACAAAACTTCAGGGTTTTGAGAAGCGCCCAATATCATTTGACTTGCCTCCTCTACCCGACCGCTTTTTTGCAATATCTGAATCTTTTGAGTGAGCAAACGGTCTTGCGCATCAAAGTTACCGCGCGTTACAACTATTTGATTATCAAGTACTTGTATCACTTTTTCACTTCTATTATTAGAATCTGTATTTTTAATAATCCAATCAAAAAGAATATCTGCAAATCTAAATTTAGCATTTTGAGCGTATTCATGCAACATAAAATCCCATATATTTTCCGACAATTCAGGCGACAAAAGCAGACCTGAGTACCCCCTCAGTATTTCGAGTAAAAGCGTCTGTCTTTTCGTCAATTTCACATGCGGCGAATCGTGCGAACGCAGATAGCGATGTACAAGCGGCAAGGAGAGTTTTACCAAATCAAAACTTTCATTCAGTTCCCCTATTTTAAAAAACGATTCAGTTTTTTGTTTCAACTCATCCAGCATCGTAAAAAACTGAAGCCAACCTTTGGGTGTAAGTTTCCCTTTAGGATTTTTAGCAGCGCGTAAAGTATTGTCAATCAATGTTTTATAATGTTCCGAAACATTACCCTCCATTAAATCACCTGTAAAACGAGTTTTCAAAGCCAATGCAAATTGCTTGTCTTGACGGGCATAATCGGCAATAAATTCAACGAGTTGAGCTGAGTCAATTCGTTTGATAATATAGGGAATCGTGATTTTAGGCGGTGTTTCGGACGTGGGTTTTTTGAGTATTTTTTGAGCCTGTTTGGTTTCTTTTTCAATCACTTTTCGCCGTCTCAAAATCATTAAGGCAGCAACAATATGTGGGCAAACAGTCAATTTATTAAATATCGAACAATCGCAAGTAAAACTCTTCACTTTTGAGCCGATGAGCTGTATTTCCGTTTCAATCAAGCCTTCAACATCATTAATACGTGCCACCCAAAGGTTTTTTTCAACCTCCGTCAATGACTTGAGTGAGCTTCCAGCTTCAAGCAATTCGGCTTGCTCCAAAATGTCGTCTTCAACATTCAATTCTAAATCGGATAATGGAAAATTAGCTTTCATTGCATTATATACGACAAAATTGTAACTTTGCCCTTTAGAAGGTTTAAAACTTGCAAAATAAATGCGATTTGACTTGTAAAACAAATTTTGTAAAGTATTATTCACAATCAAAACTCTTAAAATATGAAAACGCTCTATCTCATTCGCCATGCAAAATCCAGTTGGGCAGAAGTCGGTATGAAAGATTTTGACCGTTCGCTCGAAGAACGCGGACTTAAAGATGCTCCCAAAATGGCAAAATTACTGAGGGATATGTCCGTTCATCCCGATTATATGGTGAGCAGCCCTGCCAACCGGGCTTTTACAACCGCTCAATATTTCGCCTTAGGTTTGGGTTTTCCAATTGATAATATTGTGAAAGAATTTGAAATTTATGAGGCAGAAGAAGCAGCCCTCCTACACATCGTGCGCGAGTTGCCCGATGATAAAAAAAACGTTTTGATGTTTGGGCATAACCCCGGATTCACTTATTTTGCCAATCGGTTTGCGAAAAAATATATAGAAAATGTACCGACTTGCGGTATTGTTGTAATTGAATTAACAGGCGGCAAATGGAAAGATTTTAATGAAAAAACAGCCACTGTTAAGGATTTTCTTTACCCGAAATCAGTGAACGACTAATTAGTGAAAAATGAATAGTGAAAAGTGAAAAATTCGCTATGACATATTTTTCACTTTTCACTTTTCATTTTTCACTAATTTCTATCTTTCCTACCACTTTTATCATACCAATTGGCTCCCGCTTGTTGAGTACCCATTAAGGTAATATCTTGGATATTGACATATTCTGGGCGTGAAGCGATGAAATAAATAGATTCTGCTACATCACTCGCTTTCAATGGTTGAAATTCTTCATATATTTTTGCTTTTTCAGCATCACCATGAAATCTGACAAGAGAAAATTCAGTTTCCTCAACCGCCCCGGGCGATACTTGACTGACTCTAATATTGTATTTATGAAGGTCAACTCGCGTAGCACGAGTGAGTGCATCCACTGCATGTTTTGTTGCAATATATACATTGCCCAACGGGTAAATTTCCTTTCCCGCTATTGAAGAAATATTGATGATATGCCCTTTCCGACGTGCCACCATTTGTGGTGCAATCGCCCTTGTCATATACAACAAGCCTTTAATATTGGTATCAATCATCAACTCCCAATCGTTGATATCGCCTTCATGAATAGGCGACATGCCACTCGCCAAACCAGCATTATTGATGAGAATATCGACGTTTTTCCACTCTTCTCCTATAGAATCTACTGCTTTTTTAACTGAATCGAGGTCACGGACGTCAAAATTGAGGATTTGGTTTTTATTGTTAAACTGTTTTTCAAAATGTTCTTTTACTTCTATCAATCTATCCTCGCGCCTGCCTGTGAGGATGAGGCGATAACCTTGTTTAGCAAATATTTCAGCCGTTGCCCGACCGATGCCTGAAGTTGCTCCCGTAATAAGAGCTGTCATACCATTATCATTAAAAGGCTGAACCAAAGGCTCTGGAATAGGTACTTCATATTTGAAAATTTCGTCATTAATTTTAGATTTGAATTGAGGATTGCTCTCATGAGCCCGCAAGTAAAGTGCAGCTGCTTGCTCTCTATCGCCAATTTCGTAGTATGCTTTAGCCAATTCAAAGGCAGCATCAGCATGTTGAGGGTTATGGGTTATGGCTTTTTGAAAATATTCTATGGATTTGTTGAAATCTGCTGATTGTTCCAATTCAATTTTACCGAGTTGAAAATAGGCATCCGCATTTTGTGGGTCATGAGCCACTGCTTCTTTGAAATAGTGCAACGCTTTCCTTTTTTGACTTTTAAAATGCTCATTGAGCAACATACCCAATTTGTAAAAAATACCTGAATACGTAGGCTTTATCAACGTGACTTTTTCCAAACAACTGAGGCTTAACAGATAATCGCCTGATTGCTCTGCCGCATATGCCAATAAAATATAGGCTTCTACATGCGTTCTATCATTTTCAATGAGGATTTCAAGTTGCTCAATCGTATCTTGATAACGGTATTCTTGAACCAATTCTGAAGCATAATTATATCTCAATTCATTGTCAAGTGGGTCTTTTGATAATGCGGCTTTCGCTTCCCGCACCTTTGACTTATGTTCCTCTAAAGGTGTATCTTGAATCATGGGAATTGGGATTTCAGCCTTCCCATTCAGGTGTACGGCTTCTTTAATTAGAAGCGTTTCATTTGTAATAGATTGATTGTCAATAGGTTGCGAGGTTTTTTCAAATTCAAAAGTTGTATCGGTATCTTCTACATGATTAAAAATTCGACTCACTTCATTTTTAATACTTTCCTCTTCTTGAACATCATCAAACAGACTTTTTATATCAGTTTCAACTGACATATTTGAATCCTCATTAAATATATTTTGAATTTCATCCACATCTGACTCTTCGGGCGTTTCGCTAATTTTATCAGCCATAATACTGTCTTCATTGACCACTTCATCTATGATTTGATGAAAATTTGAAGCTTTATTATTCCCTGTTGATTCCACAGGAGCTTTATCATTTTTTTTAATATCATCAATTAATGCATCCAGAGTAAAATGAGAATTATCAATATTGGCTACTTTTTCTTCTACAAAAGGCGGCTTTTCTACTTGAATATGCGGTTGATGATATGTACCATTTTCTCCTATATTGATATGGCTATCTACTCGATCATTCGGAAATACAGTATGCGAAACAGCCATTTTTTTAGAAGCTTCAACCAATCCTTCAGGCACACTCATACCTAAAGCTCTGAATAAAATGACGAAATTTGAGTCTTCAAATTGGTCATAAGAGAAATATTCCATCGCTCTCATATAACGCAACAGTTCACCAA
>JAYUUR010000014.1:0-6564 GCA_043754475.1 Saprospiraceae bacterium
TATGACCTTTAGTATTTCAATTATTCTTAGACTTTTTTTCACAACTCTAACGTAAAAAAAAGCACTAAAATAGAGGCTGTCTCAACAAGTGAGGCAGCCTCTTATTTTTAGGGGGTTAACATGGTTTCAACTACCTAATTGCCGTTGAAAGTCCGCGTGATTCCATTCAATGTGGATGCTATTAATTTGTCCTTTTGGATTGTGTTGAAAAATAAAAATATGGTCGCTATTAAAATGTTGTTCTTTACAAACGATGCCTGCAAAATCCTTCGCTTGCGTACCGCGTATGACCACTTGACAACGGACATGTCCATCATCATCAACCACTGCCGAATCAACGGTATTATTGAGGTCGGGAAAACTATCAATCAGAGCTGTCCACAGCCCTTTGCCTAATTCACCGATTTTACCGCGTCCGTCCTCGCCCAAAGGTTTGAACCAAACCTCCCCCTCAGTATCGCAGAGGCTCATCATTTTATCCATATCTTGTTCTGCATAAGCGAACATGAAGTTTATAGCTGACCCTTTGAGGTCGAGTATTGGGTTTTTAACAACTATTTGCATTTTTTTATAATTTATAAGTTATTGAAAATCAATTTTTTAGTTACAAAATCGCATAGTTTTTAAACGCCTGTTTATTTGTTTTTTATCCTTAATAATTTAAATTCATTTTTTAGCCCTAATTCGTTTTTCAGTAAATTTATTGTCTTCCCATTCTTTGGTTACATCTGTTCCATCGGATAGAGTCACTTTTTTAAATCCATAGAATATAAGAGTATCACCTTTCATTTCCCATTCTTGCCAATCGCTTGCACCAACATATTTTGGATCGGAATAATAACTCATAGTTTCTTTATAAATATTTCCATTAACTTCATAAGGACCAGCACCCGCAGAGCGAAAGTTTCCCATAGAATCACAAACGACATAGCACATAAAGCCTTTATTGAATACTTTAAATTGCTGATGTTGGCTCAAGTTAATTTTACGGCCTACCACTTCATTTGATACAAGTTCCCAATTACCTTCAAAAGGGGGAAACGCTTCTTGATGGTCAGCAGGTTTATTATTACATCCTGTCAAGAAGATTATCATTAAAATTATTGAAAAAAATACTTTTAATTGCATTTGATATTCTTTTAAGTTATTGAAAATCAATTTTTTAGTTGAAATACTGAGGGGTGTGTTAAGGTTTCAAATCAGCAATGGGTGTTAGGTTTTTATAATCCCAAAATGCTGCTACACAAGCGATTTTCCATTTTCCATCATGCTTTTCCATGAGGCGAATTTCATGGCTGTGCATATATTTTTTACCTGTTTTTTCTTCTTGATATTGATCCCAAGTCATATAACAAGCCATATCGCCGTAGAATGTGTATTGCATATTGCGGCGTTCCACTTTGCGATTTGCCGCTACGGGTGCTTTGTTTTCTTTGATGTATTTTTCAATTTTTGCATTGACTTTTTCCCAACCCACTTTTGTATCAAATGTGCCATTGTCGTTACTCCAGCCTTGAAAAACATGGTTGCCATGCACATAATTGTCTTTCCAACAGGCATAGTTACGGGCATAAAAACAGTCTGTTTCATTTTGAATAGTTGCCATGATAGCGGCTTTATCATCTATTCTATCGGTTTCCGCTGCTTTTAGCTTATTGGGATTAGCGAGTTTTTCTACATTTTTATAATCCCAAACAGCGTTAATAACTGCTATTTTCCATTCACTCGCTACTTTATTCATCAAACGAGTTTCATAACTTGAAAAAATTTCGCCTTTCACATTACTTGTTTTTTGATCAAAATTAACCCACGCCCAATCATGTGAAAGTAATTTGATAAGCCAGTTAGTTCGCTTTATTTCTGCATTGTAGGTTTTATTGGGATTGGCTTTAATATTTGCGCGTACTCTTTCTTTAATCCCATCCATACCTTTAAAAACGCCAATTGAACCATCACTATAATTAAAAATGGTTTGTGTAAGCGCATTATCAACAAAGGAATTATAATGAGCCATCGTATCGCGGTTTGCCCAAGCTGTCGTTTGTGCAATAATAGCGGCTTTTATGGCTTCTTCATCGGTTATTGGTACTTGCGCCTGTAAAAATCCTGTTGTGAGTAGCAAACAGATTGGCAGCATGACCATTTTCACTCTTTCGTTTAACATATGTTTTTTCATTGTTCTATTTTTTATTGTTGAAATAATAGAACAAAGTTGAAGAGATTTGCCATGTTGGTATTGTAAAAATGCGACAAGTTTAGGTTTGTTCATCTCTCGCAATTGTAAATACGTTAAAATCACGAAGTGATTTAATATGAATAACCCCTGATGCAATCAGGGGGCTGAAGTTGGAGCGAATGGGCATAACTGCGAAGCAGTTGAATGTAAAATTTGTTAATTGCTGATTATTTTACATTCAACTGCTCCGCAGTTATGGAAATCCATTCCCTTTAACCCTCCGATTTCATCGAAGGTTATTCACATTCAATCGCTCCGCGATTCTTTCAAGCTAATATTCGCACCATTAAGCATTCTTCAAAAAATGAGACAACTCGACATTATTTTTAAGGTAATCCGTCGGTGTTCTGCCTAAAAAAGCGGTGAAATCTTTGATAAAATGCGCTTGATCGTAGTAGCCACAATCGTAAAGCATATGTTGCCAATTGACTTCCCTTTTGCCTGACATGAGGGAACAGAGGTAGCCCAAACGCCTTGTTCGAGCATAAAATTTAGGGCTTAATCCTACTTTTTGAAAAAACTTACGCTCAAATTGGCGACGACACATAAATAGATTGTTCATCATATCGCTGACATTGATAATGCCTTTTGCATCTACTATTTGGTTGACTGTGAAATCTACGGCATCGAAGCGGTACTCGTTTTTCATCAATTGAATATTCAGAAATTGGGTCAATAAGCCGATGCGTTCAACTGTATTCTGAGATTGCATAATTTTATCTTGTAATACTCGAATTTCACCCCCCCTCAGTATTTCAGTGATATTGAGCCTTTCATCCGTCAATTCTCCCAAAGGCAGATTGAATAAAGTATGCATAGCCGCCGGACGAAACACGATGCCTACCATACCGACAGCACCCGATAAAGATAAACGATAACTTGTAGTGGCTTGACCTGTTAGAAAAGCCTGCGGAACAGCAACCGATTCGTATTTTGCATTTTGGACGGCATAGGGAATGCCGTAGTTGAAAACCATAGAAGTGAAAGCGCTTGGTGGAGATTCTACTAATAAAGGTTGAAAAAAATAGGATTCCCACACGTAGAAACATTCGACGTAGGGTTTTAAATGTTGTGGAGGTACAAATTTTTTATAAATCATTTGGGGGTTATGGGTTTTATTTTAATTGAAAAACACAAGAATTATTTTCAAAAATAATACATTAAATTGAAAAAAATTGTTTAAAATTCTACAATCGTTACTCCGTCTCCCCCTTCAAAATGTTCGGGGTGGAATTGTTTTTTCACTTCTTTATATTCCTTTAATTTCTTTTTCACGACTTTTCTCAAGATTCCGTCGCCTTTGCCGTGAACAATTCGTAAAGAATTGGCACTTGATACCACGGCATTGTCCATAAACTCTTGTAAAATTTGTTCAGCATCCATCATATTCATACCGCGCAAATCGACTTTAGGGTCAAATGTCGCCGAACGATTGACAGAATCGGTTTTTACTGAGGGGGTCGAGCGAATATCCAAAGGCGTACCCACTGCCACGAGGTCTTTCATTTTAACTTTTACCCGCATGTCGCCCATCAAGATAGTCGCTACTTTTTTATTGATTTCCTCCACGCGACCCGTAGCACTGCCAGCCCGCATTTTCACAAATCCACCTACATCTATGGCTTTATCTATCGGCGAAGGTTGATAATACACATCCTCCGTCAACTGCGTGACTTCATTGGCTAAACGGTTTTGATCAGTCCTAATTTGAGCTTGCAAAACCCGCGCTTTATCTACATTATCGACATTATTATTTTGTTTTAACTCTTTTATAAGGCGTTGAACCTCTTGATTGCTTTGAGAATTTTTCTGCAATTCAAATTCCTTAGCATCTAATTTAAGTTTTTTACGGCGGAACTCAATGTCTTTAACTTGCTCATCAAATTGCTTGATGAGTTTATCCAAAAGCGTTTGTTTATCAGCTATTTCCTTGAGTTTTTCATCATATTCCTGCTTTTCACGCTGCAAATCGACTAAAAGTTCATCAACAGCTTGCTCATTTTCACCTATGCGTTTTTTAGCATATTGTAAAACTTCTTTATCCAAACCGACATTATTAGCCATCTCAAAAGCGTAGGATGAACCTGGGCGACCAACTGTGAGTTGATAAGTCGGTTTCAAATTGTCTTTATCAAAATTCATGCAGCCGTTGACTATTCCCTCAGTCCGATAAGCAAACATTTTTAGATTGCCATAATGCGTCGTCACCACGCCATACACTTGCTTTTCATTCAGACCCCTCAGTATGGCTTCGGCAATAGCACCGCCAATTTTAGGGTCAGTGCCGCTTCCAAATTCATCAATCAAAATCAAGGTTTGGTCATTCGCATTTTTAAGAAAAATTTTCATGTTTTCTAAATGCGAACTATAGGTCGAAAGGTCGTCTTCAAGGCTTTGAGAATCACCGATATGAGCAAAAAAGCGGTCAAAAATGCCCATTTCACTCAGTTCATGCATCGGCACAAGCAAGCCTGATTGAAGCATGAGTTGCAATAAACCAACGGATTTCATCAAAATAGACTTACCGCCTGCATTAGGTCCACTCACTAAAAGAATACGGTTGCCTTTAAACAGCTCGAGATTGAAAGGAACGGTCTCTTTAAGTGCCGTTTTATTTTTTAAATACAACAACGGATGCCGCCCTTTTTTAATGCCAAAATGCGGTGCATTCACTATTTGAGGCATGACGGCTTTCATCTTCAAAGCCAATCGAGCTTTTGCCAATACAACATCAAAATGCACTATAATGGCTTGATATTCAATGAGTTGTGGAATGAAAGGACGCAACCTTTCTGAGATAGCCCTCAGTATTCTGTAGATTTCCTGCTTCTCATCTTGCTCCAAATCGAAGACATCATTGTTGACTTCGATAGCTCCTTCTGGTTCGATAAATGCGGTTCGTCCTGTAGCACTTTCGTCGTGGATAATCCCCCGAATTTTGCGTTTATGTTCAACAGGAACAGATAAAACACGGCGACCATTTCGGAGCGTTTCGGCATTATCTGTCAACCATCCTTTTTGACGATATTCACCAATAATGCGGCGATAAACTGAATCCAACTCGCGCTGTTTGGATTGGATGGCTTTGCGAATGCGAACCAGTTCGGGGGAGGCATCAGCTTTTATATTTCCTTCGTCGTCGATGACACGGGTAATTTCTTTGCTGAGGTTGTCATCAAAAAGAGTCTCTTTGATAATGGCATATAAATTAGGGTAAATCTCTCGGCGAATATTGTTGAAAAATTTGTATAAATCCCTGAAAATCAATAAGATACGATTAACACGCTGGAGGCTTTCGATAGATAAAACATAGCCTTCAATTTGTAAAAACCGCAAATCTTCTTCAATATCGTAATAGGCATTGAAAGGGAATTTATCATTTTTTTCAAGGCATAATTTCAATTCTTTAACCTCTTTCAGCTTTTTTGAAATGCTGTTTAAATCCGTTTCAGGCAATAAATTTTGAAAATATACCTGACCCATCTCTCCCGAACACTCTTTTTCAAGCAAAGCAATGACTTTATCAAATTCTAACTTTTCGTATAAATCTTTAGGTTGTAATAACATGCGGAATGATAAAATAATGATGAATGATAAATGATGAATGATGAATTTTTTGACAAAATACTGAGGGGGTAGAATAAGAGTGCAAAATTACAAGATTTCTTAACAAAAATTGGATTACTAAGTTTATTCGATGCCAATCTTAATCGGGCGATTAATGCTTTCTTGAAGGGTAATAAAGGTTTCGGTGCGTTGAATACCACCTATTTTTTGAATTTTATCATGCAAGACCTCTTTCAAATGAGAGGTATCACGGCATATTATTTTCGCAAAAATGCTGTAAAGTCCAGTCGTATAATGCGCTTCTATAATTTCAGGAATTTTCTTCAATTCATCGGCTACTTCATCGTAAAGCGAACTTTTATCTAAATAAATGCCGAGAAATGCGCTGATATCGTAGCCCAATTTAGTGTAATCTATAGTCAAACTGGCACCCGTTACGATACCTAATTGTTCCATCTTGCGCATCCTCACGTGAACAGTACCGCCTGAAACGTGAATGTTTTTAGCAATATCCGTAAATGGCGTTTTAGCGTCATTCATCAAAATTGAAAGGATTTGTCTATCCACTTCGTCTATATCAGGTAACTTGGGCATATTATTAAATTTTCAAAAATTGATAATAAAATCTTGTTTATTTTACAACAAAATTAAAAAAAAAGGTGGATTATTGAAATTATTATTAATACCCATTCAAAATTAGAATGAATGAAAAATCAAAATTGGGTTTAAGATATTTTCTCCATTATTTTTTCTTAATTTTG
>JAYUUR010000015.1:0-19755 GCA_043754475.1 Saprospiraceae bacterium
TAGCTATGCGAATAATCTGTTCGCCAAAAGGCATTTTTATTTATTATTCGCTAACTATAAACACGGAGTGATGTACCGCTCAAATCAGCTTTAAAAATGGTCAAACCTTTAGAGCCGTTGCTATTCAAACCTTTGCCCGTAGCGTCAAACAAAGCTCCATGTGCTGAACATGACCATTGTCCTTGACTGTTGTAAGAAATGCGTTTTTGACCTTCGTGGCTACAAATGACTGTAGCAGCAGCATATCCGCCTGTAGTAGTGCGAGCAATGACAGCATCGTTTTTGATGACAAATCCGCCGTTTGTTTTAAGGGCTGAATAAGCCGAATCGTTGAGGTCGATAGTAAAATCAACGGGCGTAACGCTTTCTGTTTTGCAACTGCCTAAACAAGTTGCTGTGAGAGCAAAAGCAGCACCTACTCCAATTTGCTCCAAAAATTTTCTTCTATCCATGCTTTTTTAATAATTGAATTAGTTTAAAAAATTGATATTTAGTTAATTACCCATTACTCATTACCCATGTTACAAGGCATATGAAAAACCCACTTGACCACTCAATAACTGATTCGTTCTACCACTAAATGGCAACTCCTTACCTATATTCACTGACCAACCCAAACGGCGGTATATTTTTCCCATTGCACCCACTCGAAAACTCAATGATAAGGGTTTATCATTATCACGTTCATCATTGCGAATAGCAATCGGGAAATTGGGTTTACCCGGTTTTCTGTATTGAAACTCTATTTTATCTTCTGTTTTTAATTGATAAGCGAAACCAAAACCGATGAAAGGCGTTACGGCACTTTTATTAATCCATTCGTAATCAGCTCCAATACGCATAGCTATATTCTTTGATTTTAAATCTACTTTACTCAACCTATAATCAGGAGAAGGTGGCGTAAAAGGCGGACGATGAGATATTGTATCAGGACTCGGACGCGATTCTTTCCAAAAATTGACATCAGCCGTCAATCGCCAATTGCTTCTCAAATCATAGGTCAAACGGACGTTGGCTCCGAGGTTGACTTTAGATTTTTTTGAACCACATTCACTGAGGACAGACAAACTATTAACTCCAAGCGTCCAACCGTTTGTCATTAACGGAGCGGGTTGGATAATAGTCCGTTTTTGTAGCAATAGCCACTCACTCATATCTAATACAGCCGTTTCTCTGTTATTGGATTTCACAGTTTGAAGACCTAAGTTTGGTAACGCTGCCAAAGCATCTTGTCCTCTTAAAGCATTTAAATTATTATTGTCAAGGCTATTATTTGTACCAGTTATATCAATATTATTGGATTTTTCTGTTGTTTTTAAATCATTTTTATCAATAGCTGGTACGTTGTTTTTCAATGCCTTATTATTTTCAGCAAGCTGAGAAGGCGTTGCATTATCTTTTAATAATTGGGTTTTATAAATAGGCTTTTCAATAACAACCGATTTGTAAACCGTATCATATTGAACAACTGTTTCAAGGCGTTTTTCAGGAGCGACTGATTTCTCAGGTTGGGTAAGGGCAACATTCTCTTGCTTGAGTGAACTCACCTCATATTTCAAATCCATGATTTTAGCAATCAACCAGACTTGTGATGCCAAAAAGACCACTGCCGCTGCTGCCGACCATTTATGCCAAGTCAAGAAGCGCGTCGGCGGAATCACAACAGGTGCTGCAACCGGCAAAACCTTATCCAGTTCATGGGCTGCTGCCAGCCAATCGTCTGTCCGAAAATCAAAGGACTGCTCTTCGTCGCCGATGCGGTCTTTGAAAAATTTATCGAATTCTCTTTCAGTCATGTTCTTTTTTTTTAAGTAGATGTTAGACAATTAGACATTAGATATTAGACCGTCAAAATTGATATTTATTGCTGTTCTTTTATCTATTGTCTAAAATCTAAATATCTAAAATCTAAATTTCTATTTTGCTCTTCTTACACTGAGGGGGTATGCTTCATTATCCTTTTCAGTATGGCGTTGTTCTTCTATCATTTTACACAGCCTCATGCGGGCTTTAAAAAGATTCGATTTGGAAGTGCCTTCTGCAATGCCGAGCATTTCACCGATTTCAGCATGTGAATAGCCTTCAATAGCGTATAAATTGAATGCCAACCGATAAGCCTGCGGCAATTGTTGAACCAAACCTAAAATATCTTGCGCTGACAAATGACTCAATACATTTGAATCATAAGATTGTTCTTCTGCATACGTAATGGGTTGAGTATCAAGCCGCCGCACTGTAAATCGGCGATAATGATTGATGGCGCAATTGACCAATATTTTCCCAAACCACGCCTTAAATGGATACTCTCTATTGAACTTCTCTAAGTTTTGCATCGCTCGCACGAAGGCATCGTTCATAATCTCAGCCGCATCATCTCTATTCGAGGCATAGCGATTGGCGACCGTCATACCGTAGTTATAATACTGACGATACAGTTGTTCTTGGCTCAGCCTGTCATTCGCTTGACATCGCTCCAGCAGCAGCAAAAAGTTTGCGTTTTCCATTCACTATAATGATACAGGGCGTTTGAAAAGAACGTTGCCTTTGGTTGAAAAATATTTTTTCATAACGCTGTAACTTGAGGGATTATAACTATTTCGAGGCTTTTTATTGAAATATACTGAGGGGGTAAAAGCAGCCCATCAATTTTCTTTAACTTTACCTTTCAAATAGCTGGATAATGCTTCAACTTTTAAAAGAAAAATATTTCGCCGAGTATCAAAATCAACTCAATCGAGACTTGACGGCTGCTTTGCCCTCTGGCGAAACACCTGTTTTTGCACCTGATTCTTTTGGTTTTTATACGTCGGTGGCGTCTGTTTATTCTTCAAAAATAGAAGGTGAGGCGATAGATGCGGACAGTTATTTGAAGCATCGCTACATGGGCGTTCAATTTAAACCCGATTATACTAAAAAAACGGATGACCTTTTTAAAGCCTACGCCTTCGCTCGTGACAAGCCTTTGACGCTCGATAACCTTTTTCAAGCCCATACATATTTGACTAAAAACATCCTTCGCAGTGTGCAACGCGGCAAAGTGCGCACGGGCGTTATATACGTAACGGATGAAAATGAGCGCATTATGTATGTGGGCGCGAACCCTGCTACCGTTCATTTTGAATTGAATAAGTTGTTTAATGACATTACTTTTCTACTCCATCAAGATTTGACCATCCATCAATCCTTTTATTATGCCGCCTTTATCCACCTTCTTTTTCTGAATATTCACCCCTTCGCTGACGGCAACGGGCGGTCTGCTCGCTTGCTTGAAAAATGGTTTTTAGCTCAGAAAATCGGTGAACAGGCTTGGTATATCCCTTCTGAAAAGTATTATTACCATCATTTGGCAGATTATTACAAAAATTTGCAACGCTTGGGCTTGGAATATGAGTCGCTTGACTATGATAAGGCTTTGCCGTTTTTGATGATGTTGGGTGAGAGTTTGGGGTGAGGTTTATTTTTCATTTTTCATTCAATTTCAACGTCTTGATTACAGCTTCTATATCATCATTCAATACTTGGTGAAACATTTCCGACCTTTTCATAAAAACGATAAAGAAGATAATAAAAACGAGAGCGAGCAATGCCCATTCAAAATAGTCGAAAGCCCACCATTTATAGATGCAGATAAAAACGCAGATGAGAGAAATAGCGCATAAGTTTTGAGAAAAGGCGCGTAGGGCATACCATCTTTCTAAAATAGGAATGTGTTTTTCGCCATATTCTCTAATCAATGTCCATTTTTCTTGAACCGTTTGTTGACCGGCAATTGCTGTGGGTTTTTGAGTAAATAAGCCGTTATGATATTTTTGGTATAAAAAACTGCCCAATATATGCAATGTAAAACCCAACAAATAAGATAAAAACAAGCCCATAAAAATAGCTTTCTTATCCACACTGTGAACAGATTGATAAACCTGCCAAATAGATTTCGCTTCACAATCCGCTGCAATCCAACAAATCATCAATAAGGCAGAACCGGGGATTAGGTAGCCGAGTATATCGAAGAATTCTATTCTGATTTTGTCCATTCGTTTATTTTTTCTTCAAATATAGAAAAGCAAATATAAATTTTAAACAGTGTATTATGTACAAAAAGCCGTTGAAAACTATTCAAAAGTCTTTAACGGCTTATTTTTCATGATTTTACTGAGGGGGTCATAGGCTTTTGAATGGATAAACCGATGTATTTGCAAATCCAAAAGGTACTTTATGAAATCCAAAAGGTACTTTATGAAATCTAAAAGGTACTTTATGAAATTCAAAAGGTGATTTATGAATCATAAATGCATTTTTATGAATCAGAAAAGTATTTTTACGAATCAGGTACTTTAATTTCCATATTTTTCTCGATAAAATTCTTTCCTGATGTGAATTAAAAGTTTATTTATAGCTTCCTCATCAGGCACCTCAGGTAAATTTGATTGCTCAAAGAGAATCATTAATTCATTTTTCATGGATTCGGCTAAATTCAGTAAATCGTCATACTCCATTTTGCCTTGTTTTATGTCCAATAAATAAGCGCGATTCGGTCTGCGGACGATTATTTTACCTTCAATGGCTATTTCTTTCGCCATTTCTAACAACCGCACGGTGTGCATCATATTTTTGGAATCATAGTTTTTATCGTGGGCGATGGTTGTTTTATATCTTTCTTCATTGCGTTTTTCTTCCCATTCGCGATATTCCCTGTATGTTTTGCAATAACTTGAATAAGCATCTCGATTGAAATATAATAATCCAATCGGCTTCTCACCTTTAGGAATTGAACTCAATGAAATATCGTTCGCTGTATCTTTTAAGGCAATGCCTTTGTAAGGGTGGTTTTCATTGTAAAATAAATTGTAGCAATCTTTTAAATGCGGAATAGCTGCCAAACCGCCATGCTCTTGAATCCACTTTTTTTGTTTTAAAAAAGAATGAAGAGAAATGGCTTCTTTACCTTTATAAATATAGCAAAAATCTAAAACCGATTTGCGCTCTTTCTCCTGCGGATTCACAATCTTTTTATTCAAACCACGTGCTTTTTTTATTTGGGTATAAGCATAATTGACAAAGGATTTTTCACACAATTTAGATAAAAACATCTCTATTTTAATGGTATCGAACAAGGGATGTTTAATCAAAATACAATCATCGGGGACATTGAGCAATTCCAAAATATTCGGATTGTTTTTAGATAGTAATTCAATGAATTTTCGCAATTCATAATAAACAATGTCATTGGTTTCATTGCTAATCTGCTCAATATAGTTGAGTGAATAGAATTGGTCTTGTGGTAAAATATAGACGCCTCGGATGTCCGTATCTGATGCAGGCGTGTCCAATCCATAAGCCTTGCTACCGCTGATGCATTCAAAAATGATAGAGCCTGATTGTTTCAATGATGTAATATCCATGTTTTTTATTTTTAATAAAGAACTATTTTAAGATTTTAAGTCATTTTAGATAATGAACCCTTCCCGCAAATATAGAATAAAAACAATATTAAGCCCTATCAAGTTATTATACCCTGTCCCAACCTTTTTTTCCAAAAAATACTGAGGGGGTAAAAACCACCCATATAATTACTTCGTAAGTAGGCTTGAAAGACACAAAGACTCGCGCTTGCCGTGATGGGCTTTGCATATTTAAAAATTGGAAAAAACATTTAAAGAATCACCTAAACCCTTATTTCTAATCTAAATACATTTTATAACATTTAAAATCTACTCATGAAAAAAACATTTACCCAGACTTCTATGTGGGCTGTCTTTCTGATGCTCCTCACGTCCATTACCGTGAAAGCCCAAACGATTTATGGTTTGACTACCGATAGCAAATTGGTTTCTTTTGCAGCTAATGCTCCTGCGACCATCATCACCAATGTTGCCGTTACAGGTACGGCTGCTGGGCAAACCCTTGTAGGCTTGGATGTTCGCCCTGCTACGGGCGAGTTATTTGCATTGGGCTTTAATGCTACAAACGATTCAGCAACCGTTTATGTGCTCAATCCGACTACGGGTGTAGCGACGCCAAAAGCCACGACTATAAAACTCACAGGAATGGGTTCAACCATCGGTTTTGATTTCAATCCAACGGTTGATCGCATCAGAATTGTCAGCAAAACAGGTAAAAGCTACCGTTTAAATCCTAATAATGGTGCTTTGGCTGCTACCGATAGCACATTGCGCTACGCTGCTACAGACGCTAACACAGGTAAAACACCCGGTGCAACAGCAGCCGCTTACACCAATAGTTTTATCGGTGCAACTGGTACTCAGCTTTATGTGTATGATGAAACTCAAAAGGTGATAGCGTTTCAAAATCCACCGAATGATGGCATTTTGAATACACAACCCGCTCTTGGAGGTGTCTCTGCTTCAGCCATTGTTTCCGATTTAGATATTTATACCAACCCGACAACTTTTGCTTCTACGGCTTATGCAGCAGTTCGCACAGGCGCGTCGGATTCCCTGTATAGTCTCAATATAACCACTGGATTACTTACTAATATTGGCGCATTGGGCGCAACAGTTGTTGACATCGCAGTGGCTATTAATCGGACAATACCAGCTCTTCAAGGCAATTTAGCATTCGGTTTGACTTTCACAGCAGGTAATGCAGCATTCAATTTCTTAAAATTTGATACTAAAAACCCTACTTTCATCCGCTCTTCGCAAGTGATTACGGGTTTGAAAACGGGTCAAACGATTATGGGTTTGGATATGCGCCCGCAAGACCTCACGTTATATGCACTTGGCTACCGCAGTGCGGATTCAGTAGCCACTATTTATACATTGAATGATACGACTGCTGCCTTGAGCGTATATGCAGGAGCAGATTCTTTCAAATTGGCACTCGGTGCAGCACAAGTTGCCTTTGATTTTAATCCCGTGGCTAATCGTTTACGCATTATCAGCGCAGCAAATCGCAATAATTATCGCTTGAATCTAACGGTCAATCCAATAACGGTGACTGTTGATACAGCCTTGACATATAAAACGACTGACGTGAACACAGGTAAAACGCCATTGCCTGTTACAGGTGCATACACTGGTTCATATAGCGGTGCGACAGCTACTCAGCTCTATGATATTGATGCTGCTTTGAACACTTTAGTGAATCAAAACTCTGCCAATGGTGGCTTTTTAGGCACTATCGGCGGTTTGGGTTTAATATTAGATCCGGCTGATTATACGATTGATTTAGATATTTTCTCTAAGAAAGCCCCTTTAGTGGATTCCGCTTATTTGATGGCGAATATCACAGGTTCGGCTGGTTTTGACAATCTTTATACAGTCAATTTGGGAACAGGTGCAGCTACTTTGGTGGGTAGAATCGGTTACGGCATTGCGATGCGGAATATAGCTGTCACGCTTGCTTCCGCTACCACAGGCACGCAAGATTTGCTACAAACTTTGAAAGCGGCATTATATCCAAACCCTGCGCTCAACACCATCACAGTGGGTTTTGATAACAGCAAAAGAAAAGCTGTTACGGTGGATATTTATAATTTGCAAGGCAGTTTGATGTTGAAAAAGACATACGAGGCAGGCATCCAAGACTTTGAAAAAACAATCGATATTAGCCGCTTGACAAACGGCACTTATTTCGTCCGCATTGCGAATGATAGTGAAGCAACGGTCAAAAAATTCATAAAATTATAGTCATTTTAAGATGAAAAATAAATTATAAGTTGTGTCTTTTGTATTTCATTCTATCTGTTTTTTTGGATTTACTGCCTGATGAGATTTTCATCAGGCAGTTTTTTTTGATTTTACTTTACAATAGGATTTATACTGAGGGGGTCACTTTTCAATGCGCTTTTGTAATTCTTCAATCTGTTGTAACAAATCGGCAATAATTTTATCTTTTTCGGAAGCGATTTTTCTGATTTCACGCTCAAAGATTCTATCAATCTCATCTTCCACATCCATTTTATCTCTTATTTCATCACTGGCAATTGCTCGCCCTAACCGTACATCTATTTCAGACATAAGAGTCATCAATTCATTAACCAAATGCATCTTAGTTTTTTGTTTAGATGCTATTAAAGATGGAGGTGCATCGTTAAGTAAAGCTTGTTTGATACTTACATTCAACTGTTGTATCAAGGTAATCGTATGATTAACACGTTCTAAAAAAGAATCTTGATTTTCTGAGGCTACCAACCCTTGATTATTCAATGGTATTACAGGTAAACCCACTCTTTTTAAGGTTTTATTAGCCTCATCTACTTTATCTTGAAACAAAGGTATATCGTCATAAATATTCAATTTTTTATTGATTTTGACGATTGGCAATCGAGATTTATTTAATTCTTCTATACTTTTCATCTTCTAAGTTATATCGGTCTTTCCTCATAAAGTATGTTTTTTTAATTTACAAATTTAAAATAATTTTGTTGAATTTTCTTTTTTATGTTTCAATTAAATTTTTAAAAATATAGTGGAGTAAAATTATCCCCCTCAGTATTTCGCTCATTCCTCCACATTTCCCCCAATATTTAATCGTCAAAAAATAGGAATTGGTGTAAAAAAACATTTCATTTGTCTTAATTTGAAACGGTGTGGAACTTTCATTGCGCTTTTACATGTTTATAATGAGAAACCATTTCCTAATTAACTAAAAAAGAAAGACACTTATGAGTCCATTTTTGATTATTGCTGTATTGGGTGTTGCCCTATTTTTCATGACTTTTAAGACAGTGAATCAAGGCACTATTGCCGTTGTCACTGTTTTTGGAAAATATCAACGCCTTCTTCGTCCGGGTCTGAATTTTTTGATTCCTTTTATCGAGCAAATTTTCAAGACCGTTTCTATTCAAAACCGTTCTATCGAAATTGAGTTTCAAGCTATCACGCAAGACCAAGCGAATGTGCATTTCAAAGCCTTGATTCTCTATTCAGTTATGGATGAAACTGAAGAAAATGTGAAAAAAGCGGCTTTTAAATTTGTGAGCGAAGCGAATTTTATGCAATCATTAATCCGCTCAGTGGAAGGCTCTGTTCGGGGGTATGTGGCAACGCTCAAGCAATCTGAAATATTGAGCCTACGCCGTGAAATCGTCCACGATGTAAAAGATCAGCTCGACCATGTTTTGGAAGATTGGGGCTATCACCTCATAGATTTGCAACTCAATGATATTACGTTCGATGAAGAAATCACTCGCTCAATGGCAAAGGTGGTCGCATCCAATAACCTTAAAGCTGCTGCTGAAAATGAAGGTCAAGCCCTCTTGATTACTAAAACAAAAGGTGCTGAAGCCGATGGAAATGCGATTAGAATTTCTGCCGAAGCTGAAAAAACGGCTGCTCAACTGAGGGGTCAAGGCGTCGCATTGTTCCGCCAAGAGGTCGCTCGTGGTATGGCTGAGGCTGCGAAGGAAATGGAAGATGCTAAACTCGATTCGTCTATACTCATGTTCGCCATGTGGACGGAAGCGATTAAAAACTTCGCCACCGATGGCAAAGGCAACGTCATTTTCCTCGACGGTTCTACTGAGGGGATGCAAAGAACGATGAAAGAATTGATGGGTTTGCAAAAACTGAGTAAACCTTAGTAGTTATGAGATTTGAGTTATGAGATATGAGTTTTTTCAATTCATAACTCATATCTTATAATTCATAACCAATAAAGATGCCGCTTCAAAACCACACTTTCGCCGCTAATTCGAGATGGATTAGCGGCATTTTTTTTAGATTTTAAGTAGTAAGATTTGAATAATCGACATTTTTAAATTTGCCCCCCTGCCCGAAGGGGGAGTACCTCGTGAAGTATTTTTAAAATAATGAACTAATTATCAATTAACTTAACAATGTACTCCCCCTTCGGGGGCAGGGGGGCGAACATTAGAATTTGATGATTATTTATCTTTAACTACTTATACCGAAGGGATGCCTTCGGCATAAAATCAAAAAAAAAGCTGACTTCTAACAAAAGAAATCAGCTTAACGCTTGATAATTAATTGGTTTTCACTAAAAGATACATTTAAAATGCATTATATTTTAAAGAGAATAATCGCTACATAATATCTCAATATCCAATATCTCAATATCCAATATCTCAATATCTCAATATCTCAATTACAAAGCTAAAATCTCAGCCATTTTCATCAATTCTCTATTAATTGGTTTGTCTTTGGCGATGGCATCATCGAAAGACGTGTAGGAAAGATTATTATTTAAAATGCCTACCATCACGTTCCTTTTGCCTGCCAAAAGCGCATTCACCGCCTCATAACCTAAGCGACTTGCTAAAACACGGTCTATACAAGTAGGCGAACCGCCGCGTTGTAAGTGTCCGATAATAGCAATTTTTGTATCGTAATGATCAATTTTTTCTTTAACCAACTTGGCAACCGCTTCCGCACCACCATATCTATTCCCTTCTGCAACAATGACCAAACCGAAAGGCTTACCCCTTTTCGCTGATTTTTTCAATTGCACAACCAGCTCATCAACAGTATAATTATTTTCAGGAATCATGACACCACTTGCACCACTGCCTATGGCAGAATGCAACGCTATAAATCCAGCATGACGTCCCATGACTTCTATAAAAAACAAACGATCGTGAGAGTCTGCCGTATCGCGGATTTTATCAGCGGCTTCCATAGCGGTATTGATAGCTGTATCAAATCCGATGGTTAAATCGGTGCCGTAAAGGTCATTATCAATCGTGCCAGGTATGCCGATAAACGGTATATCATATTCTTTTGAAAAAATATCAGCCCCTGTAAAAGTGCCGTTGCCGCCAATGGCGATACAGGCGTCAATATCGTTCGCTAAAAGTGTATCATAAGCTTTTGCCCTGCCTTCGGGCGTCATAAACTCCATCGAGCGGGCAGTTTTGAGCATCGTGCCGCCGCGGTGAATAATATTGCCCACATCGGAGGTTTCAAGCCGCCGTATTTTACCATTAATCATGCCTTGATAACCGCGTTCGATGCCATAAACATGCAAATCATGGTACGTAGCCGTCCGCACAACCGCGCGTATGGCTGCATTCATGCCCGGAGCATCGCCACCGGAAGTAAAAACTGCAATTCTTTTTATTGATTTAGGTTCCATTTTGTCCTTTATACTGAGGGGGTGCTTTTCCTTTATTGTTTTACTCAAAATGCGCTTTTATTTATTTTATTTAAATGAAACTCTACAAGGCTATCAATTGGCTTTTGAATCACCGTCCCGAGATTCAAATCATGCTCATCCAAGACTATTTTAAGAATATCCTTGAAATGATGGGCGATAGAACCCACAAAACAAATCGGCAATGAATGGCAACCCTCATATTTTAAAATATGGCGATGAGTCAGCTCTGTAAAAGCCTCTGCTACTAATTTTTGAATGTAAAAATGCTCATGGTGCTTCGAAAAGAACTTAGCAAAATTGGCTAAATAGACATTCGGTGCATCACCATACATTTTATTTAGAAATACTCGTTTGTCGTTGCCATAATCTGCTTCAAAAGCTGCTTTAATATCATCAGGCAATTCGCGATAAAAATATGCTTTTAGGATTAACTTGCCAAAATGAGAACCTGCCCCTTCGTCGCCGAGCAAATAACCCATGTTTGTTACGTTATCCGTAATTTTTTCACCATCATATAGGCATGTATTCGAGCCTGTACCGATGATGCACGCGACGCCCGGTTGATCACCGCAAGCCGCTCTTGCTGAAGCCAAAAGATCATGTTCAACAGATACTTTGGCATTTTTGAAAATACGAACTAAACCGCGTTTCACAATATCGCAACGCATCGCATCCGAGCAACCTGCTCCATAGAAATATACTTCATGTACTTCATCAACCGCCAATTGATGAACGAAATCCTTTTTCAACTCCGTTTCGATACGGTTTTCGTCATGAAAAAAGGGATTAAAACCCATAGTAGTCAATAGTTTTTGACTGCCATCAGGGTATATTATTTGCCAATCGGCTTTGGTAGAACCGCTATCAACGATAATTAACATTGCTTGTATTGTTAAAGTTTAGTTACTCAGACAAAGGTAGTGTATATTTTACACTAACTAAAAGTTTTTGTTAAAAAAAGTATCTTCAAATAATTTCAACTAACCCAATATTGCATTCAATTCAAGGGATTTTACTTATCAAAGTTGATTTCAGAAATATGGATTAAAAAAAAATGTTTAAAATTGTTTGAATAAATTTGTTTTATTTAAACAATTTGTTTTAAATTTGTACCATCATGTAAATCAATTTTGTTTTTATAATTTAAATTTATCCACGCCATGCTTTATAAAACAGACATTCATCGAACAGAACAAATTTTCCAAATCAATTCAGGTCATTTTGATGTTGACCTCAAAAAATTGCTTCATTTTTTAACAAAACATTGGCTCAATGTTTTAATTATCACGCTTTTGCTATACGTGGCTTTTACAAAAGATATTCATTTCGCCCTACATTTAAACGGCGATGAAAATATGCCCGATGCAAAAGCTATGGCTCAGCGCGTTAATTTAAAACAAAAAGTAGTGAAACAATTTGTTGCAACTGCTTCTATGGCAGATGCCTTAGCATTGGAAGATCACAATGGGGATGGCGTTATTGCCATACTGCCTACGCGCGTTTCTAAGCCCTTATCCACCATTGCAAAACCCATGAACAGTGCGGCATATAAAGGCAATGAAGCCAATCTTTTCGACAATGTTTCCATTTTTGTCAATCCGCAAAAGGCTGACCCCTCAGTAGTGAAGTCGAAACAAGAGAAATGTTGGGATTATGTCACTCGTTTTGTCAACATTGCGAAGATTGAACGCAAGAAGTTTGGTATACCTGTGAGCATTACTTTAGCGCAAGGACTTTTGGAAAGTGATGCGGGCAATAGCCGCCTGACCATCAAAGCGAATAACCATTTCGGCATCAAAACTTTCAACAAACGCGTAGCGCACGTAGTGATGAAAGATGATACGCCAAAAGATAAATTTAAAGTATATGGCACAGCTTGGGAAAGCTTCCGCGACCATAGTTTATTGCTCATGCGCGACCATTATAAACCCTTGCAATTTTTGAGCAAAACGGATTATGTCGGCTGGGCTAAAGGGTTGGAAAAAGCAGGTTATGCCACCGACAAACAATACGCTGAAAATTTAATCCGCATCATCGAAAATCTACAATTGTATCGTTTCGATGAAGCATAAAATAGCTTCGTAGCGCGGAACTCCAGTTCCCCATTGTAGCGCAGAACGTTTGTTTTGCGCTACTTTTATTTATTGAGGATAGGTGATTAATTAAACCTATAAGGGGGGTTTTCGAAGGAATCCCTTTGGGAAAAAATATTACCTTCGGGATATGGCGGAGGATTATCCAGCAATTTAAAAAGTGGATAAATGAAATGGACTTTAGTTAGACCGAATTGTTGCATATATTCATTTGGTTTCTGTACTTTTGTTAAAATTGAAAAAACCATTTTTAACAAAATTATAAATGAGAAAATCATGACAATCAAACGATCTTTCCTTAGTATCTCCTTGTTTTTTCTACTTTTTACTACAATAAATGCTCAAAATGCGCCTCTTTTCGACGCTATGAAATGGCGTATGATTGGACCGCATCGGGGCGGTAGAACGGTTGGAGCTGTCGGTGTACCGCAGCAACCGAATGTGTTTTATATCGGCGTGAATAATGGTGGTGTTTGGAAAACGACTGATTACGGTAGAACTTGGGTGCCCATTTTTGACAATCAGCCGACGGGTTCAGTAGGCGATGTTGTGGTCGCTCCTTCTAATCCAAATGTCTTGTATGTTGCCAGTGGCGAAGGGCTTCAACGACCCGACTTGTCCGTAGGTGATGGCGTGTATAAAACGACCGATGGCGGCAAAACATGGGTCAATACAGGCTTAAAAGAAGGGCAGCAAATCGGTGGATTGGCAATAGATTCGAAGGATGAAAACCGTGTTTTCGCTGCCGTTTTGGGGCATCCTTATGGGGCGAATACAGAGCGCGGTGTTTTCAGAACATTGAATGGTGGTAAATCATGGGAGCGTGTTTTTTTTATTGATGAAAATACAGGCGCGGTGCAAGTGACGATTGACCCTAAAAATCCTCAAATTATCTACGCCGATATGTGGGCTGGGCGGCAGGGTCCTTGGGAAAATGGGGCTTGGAATGGTGCTGAAAGTGGCTTATTTAAATCAATAGATGGCGGTAATACTTGGAAAAAACTCACTAAAGGCTTACCAACTACCGAGCAAGGCATGAGCCGCATCGGATTTTGTATTGCGCCCAGCAATCCCAATCGCTTGTATGCGACTGTGGATGCACCCCCTCAGTATGGAGGCATTTTTAGGAGCGATGATGCAGGTGAAAACTGGATAAAATTGACCGGCGACCCTCGATTTTGGAGCAGAGGTACTGACTTCGCAGAAATCAAAGCTGATCCTAAAAATGCCGATATTGTCTATTCCGCTAATGTTGTTACTTGGAAATCGACCGATGGCGGCAAGTCGTGGAATGCGTTTCGAGGGGCACCGGGCGGCGATGATTACCATCGAATATGGATAAATCCGGATAACACGGATATTATTTTATTGGCAAGCGATCAAGGAGCAATTATTACTGTGAATGGTGGTCAGACGTTTAGTTCATGGTACAATCAGCCGACAGCGCAGTTTTATCATGTGAGTACCGACAATTCTTTTCCTTATAATGTCTTGGGTGGGCAGCAGGAAAGCGGTTCGGTGAGTATTTCGTCACGGGGCAATGATGGGCAAGTGACGTTCAGAGATTGGCACCCTGTCGGCGTAGAGGAATATGGCTATGTGGCGGCAGATCCACTCAATCCGAACATTATTTACGGTGGAAAAATTACCCGATTTGATAAACGCACAGGGCAAGTTCAAAATATTGCACCCGAAGCTGTGCGCTCAGGCAAATATCGGTTTATCAGAACAGCACCCGTTTTATTTTCACCGATTGATAACAAAACGCTCTATTTTGCAGGGAATGTGCTCTTCAAAACGCTCAATGGCGGGCATTCTTGGAATATTATCAGTCCTGATTTGACCCGTGATAAATATGATGACACCCCCCTCAGTATTGGCATCTATAAAACCGAAGACATGAAAAAAATGCCTCGTCGAGGGGTCATTTATACAGTTGCACCTTCGCCCAAAGACATTAATACCATTTGGGCAGGCACTGACGATGGCTACATACAAGTGACGCGCGATGGCGGTAAAAATTGGACGAATGTAACGCCGCCTGAAATTACCCCTTGGAGTAAAGTGTCGCTCATGGATGCGAGCCATTTTGATGTCAATACGACTTATGCCGCTGTTAATCGCATTCGTTTGGACGATATGAAACCGCATATTTATAGAACAAAAGACGGTGGTAAAACATGGAAAGAAATTACCAAAGGCTTGCCAAATGACCCAATAAATGCTGTCAGAGAAGACCCTAAACAGAAAGGATTGCTCTTCGCTGGCTCTGAAAGGGCGGTTTATGTCTCTTTCGATGATGGTGACAATTGGCAATCGTTGCGCTTGAATATGCCCGCTACGTCTATTCGAGATTTAGTGATTAAAGACGACGATATTGTGGTGGGTACGCACGGGCGCAGCTTTTGGATATTGGATGACATCACGCCTTTGAGACAAGCGACCCCCTCAGTAAAAACGGCTGATGCTACGCTATTTACTCCTCAAAATGCCTACCGCGTGCGTTGGAGTATGTACACCGATACGCCTTTGCCGCAAGAAGAACCAGCAGGAGAAAATCCACCTGATGGGGCGATTATTAACTATTTTATTAAGGAAAATGCTAAAAGTGAAGTGATTTTAGAGATTTTTAATACCGCGGGGCAATCTGTTCGCCGTTTTTCAAGCAATGATAAACCTTATAAAATCCCTGATGTGAACATTCCGCTCTATTGGATTCGACCTCAGCAAATCCTTTCGGGTGAGGCAGGTGCTCATCGGTTTGTATGGGATTTGCACTATAAACCGTTGGATGTGTCACCACAATATCCCATTTCGGCTATCTATCAAAATACGATGCCCGACCCGACTTCGCCTTGGGTTTTGCCCGCTAATTATACTGTAAAATTGGCTGTGAATGGTAAAACTTATACGCAGCCCTTGACCGTCAAGCTCGACCCGCGTGTGAAAACCTTGGTTACTGATTTGAAAACACAACACGATCTTTCTGTTAAAATGTATGAAGGGCGCCAACAGATTATGGATGTGCTAAAAGCAATCGGTGCTGCTAAAACAAAGATTATTGATTCCTTATCCAAACCTATATCTGCCCAATTCAACACGATGAATATGTTGAAAACAAAAATTATGGCGTTGGAAAGTGCCCCTCAAGGGTCTGCCAAAGTCGGTTTCAGTAACTTGGAATCTGCATTTGCTGGTATTTTCAATATCCTGCATGATACAGATATGCCGCCGACTTCTCAAACTATTTCAGCGGCTAATGAGAATATAACTAAACTGAAAACGCTGATGGTGCAATGGAATGCTTTAAAGGCTACAGAAGAAGTGAGGACACTTTTGAAACATTGAAAGATTGAATAACATGGTTTATTGATTTACAAAATAAAAAATCGCATAGATCATTGTATTTCAATGTTTTATGCGATTTTTATTATAAAAATGCTTTCAATACTGAGGGGGTAAACCCTATTGCATCGCCTCAATTTTTTTCAACAAAGCCTCCGTTTCAGTAGCATCTTCATTACTCACTTTGGCTTTTTTAATAGCCTTTTCAGCATATTCTTTTGCTTTTTGTTTATTGCTTAATTTAAAATAAAGCGCGGCGGCAGTATCATTATAAGCATAATTATCATCAATTTGAACGGATTTCAATGACCATTCTAAGGCTTTTTGTAAATGCTTTGGGTCTTTAGCTTTTTCAAAAAATGTCCAAGCGTATTGATTCAAGAAATTAGCATTTTCAGACGAATATTTGTCCATATATTCTATCGTCTGTTTTATCAAAGCATTTTCTTCTTTATTGCTTGACATTAATAGAGATGCATAAGCCATGACTTGTTGAGTCAATTCATTTGGCAAATGTTTCTTTAAATATGCTTCCGCTTTTTCAGTATCTAAAAGCCGCGTATTGCGATTATAATATTTTTGAGACATATCAGACATGGGAGTGCCTAAAAGGAGATTTTCAACTGCCGATTTGCCAACAGTTTTCTCAAAAGTCGCTTTATTTTTAACAACATAATCAAACATCTTACCTTCAATTGAACTACCAAAAGTCATGATAAATTTCATATTTTCTATGGTTGTCCAATCTTTTTGAGTGGCTATATAGGCTTCAGAAGCTTTAGTTTTAAGTTCTTCTTCTTGAGCATCGTCAGCAGCATAACTCATTTTTTTCAAAAAATCGGGCGACCTTTCTCCGCTTTCAAACTTCTTTTTCAAGGAAAAAAATTGTTTATCAGGATTAACGGCAGCTTTGGCATCTTCAATAAATTTATCAGCCGGCTTGCTGCCCAAAGCACGATGAACCATTTCGCCGTCACCATTAACAAATATATAGGTGGGATAAGCTCGAATAGCATATTTTTGGGCTATTTCGATGCCTTCGCCCTTCTCCATATCAATTTTAGCATTGATAAAAGAGGCATTGAAAACATCGCCGACTTCTTTCGTTGGGAATATATTAGCTGCCATCCATTTACAAGGTCCACACCATGTAGTGTAGGCATCCACGAACACAATTTTGTTTTCTTTCTTAGCTTTAGCCAGTACATCTTGCCATTTCATATCTGCTGCGACAAAATTGATACCTTGTGAAAAAGATAAACTACTGATAAAAATTAAGGTAACTGCGATGATAGATTTCATTTTGTATATTTTGATTGATTTAAAAAAATGGTTAAGACTTTAATTTCAAAAGTAAATGATTTATTTATTAATTTTATAAAAAATGCCCATTATTGCTTAATTTCCCCTTTTAAAACGTCAATAATGAAAAAACAAATGCGTAATTATCTATCAATCTTTTTGATTTTGCTGTGCTTTAACTCTTGTAAAGCGCAATCTCTTTTGCATAACAAAGCCAACACACATAGTATTACAAAAGACAACAAATGGAAACTCATTTGGAGTGATGAATTTAATTATTCAGGCCTGCCCGATAGTACAAAATGGGGCTATGATGTTGGTGGAAATGGCTGGGGCAACAATGAATTGCAATATTATACGAAAGCGGATACCAATAATGCAATGGTTAAAAATGGTGTTCTTTCAATTATTGCACGTAAAGAAAAACGAGATAATAAAGATTATACATCCGCACGTATGGTGACGCGCGATAAAGCTGACTGGACGTACGGGCGTATAGAAATAAGAGCAAAATTACCGAAAGGACGCGGCACATGGCCCGCCGGATGGATGTTAGGCAGTAATATAAAAACAGTTGGCTGGCCCCAATGTGGTGAAGTAGATATACTTGAACATGTGGGTTATGACCCTGATACCATCGTTGGCAGTATTCATACCACCGCTTACAACCACAATAAAGGTACTCAAAAATCTAAGCGACTATTTATTAAAAACCCTTACACCGAATTCCATACTTACAGTATAGAATATTCATCTGAAAAAATGGATTTCCTATTGGATGAGAAGGTCTATTTGACTGTTCAAAATGAGCATAAAACGGATAAAGAATGGCCTTTTGATAAGCCATTATATTTATTACTGAATGTCGCTATCGGTGGCAATTGGGGCGGTGCAAAGGGAATTGATGAAACCATTTTTCCTATTACAATGGAAGTGGATTATGTACGGGTTTTTAAACAAAATTGAAAGTACCCCCTCCGTAATTGGGCATATATTCAATTATTCAGTGAAGTACCTATGCTTTCCTCGCTTGTTTCAATAAATCTTGAAACGCAGGTTGAATAAGGGTAAATGTGGCTTCATCCACAAGGGTATCGCCGTACCAAATGCGTTCAAAAATAGAAGTCGTTTCTCGGAAGGGTTCAAAAAGGCGATGTGGGCGCATTTCTCTGGTATATTCTCTATTGGTTTTATCTTTTTTCCATTGAATAGCACCTAAAATGTTCAGCTCTTTTATGGTAGCGAGATAGTATAAGCGAATGGCTAAAGCAAATTGTTTTTGAGCGATGGCATGTTTGATAAGTGGGTCGAGTTCGGCAATGTTCAAATTCTCTTCGATATGCTCTATATCAATTTGTACTGAGGGGGCAAATACTCGACGGCTTTGGCGACCAAATATATTGCCTTCGCCGACAAATTTCAATATCAAAAAAGCCAATATCCCGACAGCCGCGATAATAAAAAACCATTTAAAAAAAGTGACTAAACCTGAATTGAGCAGTGGGCTAACAGTGTTCTTTTTTTTATTATTGGCTTCTGCTTTCTCCTCTTTTTCTATAGTATAATCGAGTCCTGAAGTCGCTTTTTGCCAATCGTTTTTATCAAATTCTTTTTGCTGAATGTCTTCTTTGTAATATTGGTTAGTGGCTTCTTCATAAGTACTTTTTTGAGGTTTATTAGGAATATATTCTTGAATTTCATTGTTAGTATCGCCTTCGGGTATGTTTTCAAGATAACTTGAATCTAAAGAAATAGGTAGGTCATTCTGAGACACCCCCTCAGTATGAGCTGCAAAAAAGAGGCAAATGATGATAAAAAATAGGCGCATGATTGTATATTTTAAGCCGAAAATGTAGTTAAAATAAAATGATCAAAACATTACTTAAGCTTATAATTAATTGATTTTCAATGTATTATAACTTGCAGCAAGTTTCAAACT
>JAYUUR010000016.1:0-6530 GCA_043754475.1 Saprospiraceae bacterium
TTTTTTAACATTCATCCTATTTTATAGATTTTTATTTAAAAAAAAATTCTTTGAAAAACTTAATAATGATTAAACATCGTATGTATAAATTGTCACACAATTATTAAAGATAATTTTTAAAATATTTGTTTTTATGAAATTTGACTATATCTTTGAATCAACGATTTAAAATTATTTCATAACCAAGATTCTGATTCACACACAGCATCATCTAAAACGAGAGAAACCCATGCAGCATTTCAACATTATCCTTTTCATCTTAGGAGGCTTTTTTGTTATTATTTCAACGCTCAAGCCTCAGTCATCAAAAAATGTTAATATTTCGGATTTTCGGTCTGATTCTTTTAAAGATTAATCTTCGGATTCTTTTGAAAAATCATCATCGTCTGGAATAGTCAACCAAAAATTGTTCACACCTTCGCCTTGTATTATTTTTATTTGTTGCATGTTCAGCAATTCAAGTAGAGCTAAAAAAGTAACGATGGCATGAATACGGTTTTCCAAACCACCGAATATGAGCATAAAATCTGATTTTACTCCCCTTTTTAGTTTAGAAAATAGATAGTCGCGCTGACCTTCAATGGTAAAGCTATACGTGTACACATGGTGTATCGGACGGTTTTTCTCTTCCTCAAAGTTGCGGACGAGCCGTTCAAAAACACGCAATAGTTTGAATAATGTCACGTCTTCTAACTCACTATCTACAAGAGCTTTGACGGCAATATCTTTCAATTCACGAGAGATATTGCCTCGCTCTTCACGCATAGAGCGGTCTTCTTCGAGCTTACGCAGTTCGTCGAGAACACTTTTATAGCGTTTGTATTCCAACAACCTGCTGACAAGTTCGTCGCGTGGGTCTATCTCATTGCCTTCTTCATCCACTGGCTTGCGTGGTATGAGCATTTTCGCTTTTATCCGCATCAAAGTTGCCGCAACAACAATAAATTCGCTCGCCAAATCTATATTCATTTGCTCTGCTTGATGGATATATTGTAAAAAATTATTGGTGATTTTGGCAATCGGAATGTCATAAATATCTAATTCGTCACGCTCTATAAAGAACAACAACAAGTCAAATGGACCTTCAAATTTATCAAGATGTATAGTAAAACCTTCGTTTTTTATCACTGTTTTGTCATGATTTTGTTGATGATATAGATTTTAAATTCGTTTTCGCAATAGCGGCGTAAATTTCGCTTTTTTCTCTAACTTTGCAACATGGAATTTTTAATACAACATATAGAAGCCCTCATTTTTTCGACGGAACATCCCATCACTATCGCTGAAATAAAGTCTGTTTTGAATGCTGCATTTGAAACCGAATTTGCGGAAGATAATATACTGAGGGGTATCGAAGATTTGAAAAATCGATACACTGACCCTCAATTTTCTTTTGAAATCATCGAAATTGCAGGTGGTTTTCAGTTTCTGACGAAGCCTATTTATCATAATTCGGTGGGCACTTATTTACGCCAAACTATCCGCAAACGCCTTTCGCAAGCTGCCCTCGAAACGCTTTCTATTGTGGCATATAAACAACCTGTTTCAAAAACTGAACTGGAACAAATAAGGGGAGTGAGCTGCGATTATGCCATTCAAAAATTATTAGAAAAAGAATTAGTCGAAATTCAAGGACGGAGCGATGCCCCCGGACGTCCATTGGTATATGGCACGAGCGAAAAATTCATGGATTATTTTGGCATAAAATCTTTAAAAGATTTGCCTAAACCAAAAGATTTTAAAGATGTTGAAAATGCGATTGGTGAAAATTTGTCGATGGAAACTGTAGCCGAATAATGCTCCAATTATTTTATAAAATATTGATAATCAATTATTTATACTTTTAAAATAATTTTTATAGAATTGTTTTACAATCTTTTTTTAAACTTACCCCCTCAGTATTTTGTTGAAAAAACAGTTTTAAATGCGGAACTGGATTTCCGCACTACATTAAAAATGAATATTACAGAACAACCATTGGTCAATAGAGTAGCTGAAAGCGGTTTGATTACCCTTAATTTGGAAGATTTTTTTCCAAAGGAAGACATTGCTGTTTTTGATATCAAGGATTACCTTTTTATGGGTTTGATTCTCAAAGAAAAAGATTTTCGGGAAGCATGCAAAGCCCATGATTGGACTCAATATCAGGGCAAACATCTTGTCATAGATTGCACTGCGGATGCCATCATTCCTGTATGGGCGTACATGCTCGTGACGGTGAACGCATCGCCTTATGCAAGGGAGATTTTTCAAGGGGACGTTGAGAATTTTTATAAAATTTTTTACGCTAAAAAATTGGATTCTTTCAACGCTGCTGAATATGAGGGAAAGCGTGTGGTGATAAAAGGTTGCTCTGATAAACCTGTTCCGCCTGCTGCTTATGTGGAATTAACACATAAGTTACAGCCGTTTGCTCAGAGCATTATGTACGGTGAACCATGTTCAACAGTGCCTATATTTAAACGCCCGAGGGGTAAAAGTGAATAGTGAAAAACGAAAAGTGATAATTAATTTTAAACCAATTAAGCATTTTAAAAATTCATGATTCATCATTTATTAAGCTAAATCTGCAAAATAGCTTTCTGTTTTTCTGAAAAAATAAATGCCGAATAATAGGATTATGGAAGCTGTTAAAAATTGAAAAGATAAATGACTTAAATCAATTCCATCACCCGTTTGAGCTTGCTGAACATTAAATATGCTTCTCATTAAATCAATAGCGCCCGCTATCGGATTGAACAACATTATTTTTTGAATCAAAGGATTATTGAACGTTTTTGAAGAATAGAGAATAGGGTTGACGAACAATAAAAACTGGATAAAAAACGGTAAAGCGTATTGAAAATCACGGTATTTGACATTCAATGCTGCTAAAAATGTTCCCAATCCGAAGGTGGTCATGACGGTGAGCAAAATACTGAGGGGTAGGAAAAAGATGAGTTTGATGAATGAAAAAGGTATTTTATAATAAAAAATAAGACCAATAAAAACGATTAGTGCAAACAGAAAATCAAATAAAGCCGTCAGTATAGACGACATCGGAATAATGAGGCGTGGGAAATAGATTTTTTTAATAATATTGGCATTCGAGACCATGCTACTCGCTGCATTTTGCAACCCATTTGAAAAAATATTCCAAATCATCAATCCTGAAAATGCGAAAATGGGGTAGGGCAGCCCATCCGATTTTACACCCAATCCGCGACTGAAAATAATCGTAAAAATGAGCATCATACTGAAGGGTTGCATGATTGCCCAAAGCACGCCCAAAACGGCTTGTTTGTAGCGTACTTTTATATCTCGCCAAGTAAAAAAATAAAAAAGCTCTCGGTATTGCCATAGTTCCCTCACGCCAAGGGTCAGTTTACTGCGCGGTTTTATTTCAAATTCCATATAACACTAATATACCAAAGTGAAAGTTTGATCCCTAATTTCTAATTTTAAAGGCGAATCCAAGTAGTGGTTGCGCGCATCATAGAGTTTTTTTAAAGCATCTACTCGATTCACCGATAATGCCCAAGCCCTTTTAGTGTTGCCGTTATGTGGATAAGTGAGGGTCGTTTTCCTAATTTCCATAAATTTACGTAGCCATGTTCGTTCTCTCACGCCTTCAGCAGGTGTGCCATAAACAGCTTTCGAGGTAGCATTAATCATGGCTTGAACACCATCGGGGTCGTCGCCATCACCATGTTGGATGCAAGCGTCGTAGATATTAAAGAGGCTTAAGGGGTATCTTAAACCCAATTTTTGAGCGTGTTTTACGGTCGGCAGAAAGTAGAAATCATCTACTACATCATCTTGAATTTTCCTAAATTTGTAATCTTTTGCTGCTTTAACCCATTCTTTGGGCAGCCCTCTTAACTTGGCAGTCGATGAATCATATTTTCCACAAAAAAGGCAGACGTAGGTCAAAATTTTTTTCATAGGAGTTAATAATAAATGGGTAGTTAAAAATAAGGATTCTTAGAATAAATTCAAGCGTAAAAGTAAACCATTCTAAAGAATAAACAAAATGTCTTAAATGTTAATGTTGTAAGATAATATGTTTAAAAATTTCTCAATAAATTAGGAAAAATATAAAAAAGCATTACTTTTGACTGTTTCATTTTGGTTATATTAAAATAACCAAATCCAATTGAAAATAATAAAAATCTATGTCAAATTACGTGAAAACGGTAACCCCTCTATCCGATGATGCGCTATTGCAACTCTTGCGGCAAGGAGATAATAGCGGATATGCTATGCTATATGACCGTTTTGGTGCTATGATATATGGTGTTATTAAGCGTATTGTGGTGTTTGAGGAGGATGCAGAAAACCTTTTACAAGATTGTTTTGTAAAAATTTGGCGCAATGCTGACCAATATGATTCTAATAAAGGTAAATTATCAACGTGGCTGCTCAATATAGCTCGAAATACAGCTATTGATTTTACTCGATCAAAAGTTTTTTCACAACGCCAAAAAAACCAAAGCCTCGATATTCTCGTAAACCCTTCGATAGATTTTAGAGGCTCATTAACTGTGACCGACACCATTGGACTGCGTCGAATGGTGGAACAGTTGTCTCCGCAATGCCGTGAAGTTATCGAGTGGATGTATTTTGAGGGTTATACCCAACAGGAAATTTCAGACAATTTCGGTTTGCCTTTGGGTACTGTTAAAACACGTGCACGAACAGGTTTGCTTGAATTGAGGAAATATTTCGATTTATAAACATTTTAAAATTAAAGACTTAAAATTTCATTGTTTTGAAAAATAGATTTAATATATCACGTGAATTATTGTGCGACATTCTCAAAAAAGATGATGTGGTCAATCCATCAACGGAAGATATTGAGCAATCGGAAGATGCATTGATAGATTATGCTCATTTGCATGCCGTAGCTCCTCCCCTCAGTATACGCGATAAAATATTGGGTAAAATCCAAAAAATAAGTGAACAACAAACCAATCGCCATTCATTTGCTTTAGAAAATGCTCCCTTGCTCACGCCCGAAGCAAATTGGTTGGATTGGGTTGAGGCAGTAAAAGGCATCATGCCACCCGATGATTTTGAAGCTGTTCATTTGCATACTTTTCGAAATGATGATGTTGCTGAAATGCATTTAGCATGGGTAAAAGAGGAAGTGCCTGAAGAAGTACATCACGATGTGCTTGAAAGTTTTATTTTACTTGAAGGCACTTGCGAATGTCATATCCTCAATGAAGATGGTTCTCAACGCGTTGTCAGAATGAGAGAAGGCGATTATATTTCTTTTAAAATAGGCGAAGTTCATGATATTCAAATCACTTCTGCTGAACCAGCTAAAGCTATTTTGCAATGGCTGAAAATAGCTGCTTAATAATATTTTTATTGCTCTAAGGCTTTTTTACATTGAATAACTCACATTCTTTTGCTCTTCTAATTTTTGGAGTATTATGAATTTGAAGTTTAGATATTTGGCTGACATTAAGGCTATTTTGAAACCATTAATACCATCCAAAAAGCCTAATTTGATGAAATAAATGCAGAAAAACTTAAAGAATACTTTCAAAAGTCGTAAAAATTCAGGAATATGCTTTCCATTTCTGAATAATTCTATAGCACCGAATTCGGCATATTGACGTTGTTTTATTTCCATTTGTTGAAATGAACTGCATGTATAATGCAATAAATCACCTTTAATTGTTTGTAAAGGATAATCGGTCTGTAATTTTTCATGGACAAAATCGCCTGTCCATACAGAATTATTTTTTGGAAATAATCTAACCTTGCGGTCAGGATACCAACCTGAATGATGGATAGGTTGATTGGCAATATGGTTAAGACGATTAAACTGATAAGCCTTATGACTTTCAGACTCTAACTTGATGCTTAAAATACTGGTTTTCAACTTTTCAGACAGCATTTCATCGGCATCCATAGAGAGAATATAGTCGCTCACTGCTTGATTATCAGCGAAGTTTTTAGAAGCAGCGTAACCTTCCCAAGCTCTTTGAATGAATTTTACTGAGGGGTAGCTTGTGCAAATATTCGACGTTTCATCCGTGCTAAAAGCATCTAAAACAATAATTTCGTCTGCTACTTCTTGAAGAGAATTGAGGCAACGGGCTATATTAGCTGCTTCATTTTTGGTAATAATAATGGCTGTTATAGTCATGATTCATTAATTATGTGGGTGATTTTATATTTTTAAAATAGACTATAATATTGACTACACTTTTATTCAAATTTGGGTTGCCTGACAAATCTCTGTTCATCGAAAAGAAATTCTTTTTTGCCCCAACTACTCATCTATGCTCAAAATGATAAAAATCCATTTGCACTCTTAATGTACTTTTCCCAACTCTTTGAGTATCTTTGCGCCGCTTTTTATATCTTTTTGCTTTTACATTAAGTAAAATGTTTATTTTATAACAATCTAAATCACTCGTAACAATGACGATTGAACAGCTGGGCGGTCTTAAAGATCGGCTCTTGGCATTAAGGAGGTATCTTTGACGTCGATAATGCCAAACGCGAAGTCGAAGACCTTAAAATAAAAGCGG
>JAYUUR010000017.1:0-2217 GCA_043754475.1 Saprospiraceae bacterium
GAAAGATGCACAAGACATGAAAAAGTTTTTCATCATCTTAGCAGTTGCCACTTTGCTCTTAGTTACTTTACTCTATTTCATGTTTATGAGCAACTTTAAATAATGGGTAATGGGTAATACGGCTATTACCCATTACCCATGATTTTGCCCAGATTCAAAATCCCCTTTAGGTCAAACACGTTTTTGATACCCCTCAGTATAGCAAGGTGTGGCGGGTTAAAAAACGCTGAAAGCGTTTAATGTGAATAGCCCCGAATGCAATTCGGGTTGAATTAAGATGATTTTTGTAACCCTGAATGGCAGGGTTGATTGGTTCTAAAAAGGTGCAGAGCACCATAATATTTGTAGCAAATTTTATTCGAATTTTTTAAGGTGCAGCGCACCGTAATATTTGTAGTGAAAATGGGCGAAATCAAGTTTGAAGGTGCAGCGCACCGTAATATTAATTTAATATTGCGGTGCGCTGCACCTTCAAAACGTAGCTTAAACTTGTATTCTACTGTTTTTTATAAGAAAACCCTATACAAAATATACGCTGATTTTTTTAGAATTATACTTGAAAAATCTATAATAATCCGCTCAATCCGTGTCATCTGCATTCCCATTTTGATATAAATACTGAGGGGGTCAGGTGTCTATAATGAGCATTTACTGAGAGGATAAATTTATCGCTGAGAGGATAAATTTATCGCTGGGAGGATAAATTTATCGCTGAGAGGATAAATTTATCGCTGGGAAGATAAATTTATCGCTGAGAGGATAAATTTATCGCTGAGAAGATAAATTTATCGCTGGGAAGATAAATTTATCGTGTCACCCCCTCAGTATTTCCAAAAAAAACACCCCTCATGAATAGCTTCAATCAGGGTGTTGTATAAAATTAAATTATTACATTTTAATGTTAAACCAACACTTTTTCCACCTTTCGCTCGCCATTTGATAGATATTCAACGAAATACAAGCCATTTTCAAGACTTTTTACATCAATATCCAATCGTTGAGCAAACTGCCCTTTGCTCGCAATGGCAATGTCAAATCAAGAGAAACTAAATTTTCAACAATGCACCCACTTCGAAACCGTCAAGCCTTCTTTATCCGCCCAACGATTGATCACTTTCAATTCAACTTCGGAAGGTAACCGATTGTATCTACCGCGCACCTGTACGATTGTATTGCTCGGCATACTGAGTTCAATGGTCAAAAGATTGATTTTATGGCTAAAACCTTCTTGCAAAGTCATTGACCAAATAGACGTGCGACCCAATACGCAAGCGTGGGTGTAGGAATAAACGCAATGATTCATTGTACGCCCTTCTTTAAGCAGCGCAGGTGATGTGATGATTTGCTCAATGGTAAAAATTTTAGCACTGTCATCGCTCGTACCCTCGCGGTGTTTGAAATTTCGGATAGGCGCAGCTTTCCAAAACAATGGTTCTTTTGCCCCTTTTTGATGAGTCTCCATATACATTGCCCTGTGCCAAGCATTCACAGCCGACAATAATGCAGAAACTGTTCGACCTTTCATGCTGAAATGAGGCATGGCAGGTGCATTTATAACCACTTGATTAAAATTCATGAGGTGTACATCAGGGCGGTTTTCAAATTTTACATTTTGGATGTAATCCACAATCGGTTGAATACGACTCTGCTCCAACATCGGATTTTGAATGAAAAAACGAATAACTGTTTCCCAAAACTCATCTTGTTCAAAATATTGCCCTAATCGAGTGGCTAATAGGGTTCGCACCAAACGCTCATTGCCGCCTATATTAATGACTTGAGCATACCGCAAGGCTTCTGTCACCGAATACTGAGGGGGGGTGTGCATAAATTGATGCGCCATTTTCACCGTCATTTTAATAGGGCAATTTGGCAATTTACGCACGCTGCCGCCTTGCGCCAAATGAATAAACCATTGAGCATACAAGGGATTTTTATCAAAAAAAGCCGAATCCATGAACGCAGGAATCGTATATTTTGCAAAAAGGAAACGCACTAATTCTGAAAACTGACGATAGCGATTATGTGATTTAGGCTTCCACTCTTGCACATCGCGCACACGGCAACCTAAGTAACGCGACACCATCAAATATCCCCGAGTCAAGTCATCTTCCGCCAAGACATCAATGCCTTTTTCATCCAAAGCATTGAAAAAATATAAAGCCCTATGACGCTGATATGTTTGAAATTTATGTTCTGCTACAAGGCGTTTCAAAG
>JAYUUR010000018.1:0-19728 GCA_043754475.1 Saprospiraceae bacterium
CTTGATAATGTTCAAAGAGTGTCGTTTGAGTATAGTCCATAAACGCGAACATGTCCTCATTAGAAAGACTAAACATATAATCTTTCAGTGTTTTCAAAGCCACAGCTTCGTTTTTAATACCATTATATTGTGCTATAAAAGCATCGAATTTTTCGTCATTTGTCATAATAAATCATAATTTTTTTTTAGCCAATTGATTTCATCTAAAATAGAATTTTTGACAGACAAAACAATTTGTATAAATTTGAGTTTGAATTTCAAGAAAAAAAGAGTAATATTGTAAAAAAAAAGCAGATGGAATATGTATTTCCTAATTTTCCACAAATAGCTATTAATCCGAAAGTATGCACTGGTAAACCTCATATATTGGGTACTCGGATTACAGTGTCTTCTATTTTGGCACATTTAGCTGGCGGTATGAGCATTGATACTATGCTTGTAGAATTTCCTCGTCTAAAAAGTGCCGATATTTATCAAGCCTTATCTTTTGCATCACAACGTATGCAAGAGCAATACCTCCCGCTTCAAACGGCTTAGTTTATGCAATTTTTAGTTTATGAAAATGTTTTAAGACTTTAAAAGATACAATTCAACAGCTTATCTTATCACTAAAATATCGCCCCATTGAGTCGTAAAACGCTTCGACCGAAATTGCTCCTGCCTCGCCCACGTATGCTTTTCACTCTCGCCACACGAAGCCATGTGTACAAGACCATTTTAATGCCCAAAGCCTTAGATTTGTTGCTGCGCGCAATCACACAACCGTCGTTATTGGACAGCACAACAATGGGTTTTCCATTCAAATGCGGTTGGAAAATTCGTTCGCACGAGGCATAAAAATTATTGCAATCAGCTAAAGCGTAGTATGTCATTTTTAATTGAAAATTGAGAGTTGAAAATTGAAAATCTCAACTATTTTATTGTCCCAAAAGCTCTTTGAGTTTGGCTTCCAAAGCAGGACCTCGTAGATTACGAGCGATAATCATCCCTGTTTTATCCACTAAAAGCGTGCTTGGAATGCTTTGAACACCGTAAGTGCGCGCGGCTTCGTTGTTCCAAAATTTCAAGTCGCTGACGTGGCTTTCCCAGATTAAACCGTCATCTTGAATGGCTTTTACCCATTTATCACGCGTTTGGTCAAGGCTCACGCTGTAAACATCGAAGCCTTTTGATTTATATTGGTTATACAAACGCACTACATTCGGATTTTCACGGCGACAAGGACCACACCAGCTTGCCCAAAAATCAATCAACACATATTTACCTTTCAAATCGCTCAACTTCCGCACTTTGCCCGTCGTGTCTTCTTGCGCGATTTCAGGTGCTGGTACATCCACCATCATCGACTTCATTTGATTCATTATCATGTACAAAATGCGCTTATATTCAGGATTGTCTTTCGGAAACTCTTGAATATAATTTTCAGCAAAATCAATCAAAAGTGGATTTTGCTTTTCAATCATCATGCTAAACAAACCGCAGACGGCATATTTATAAGCCAACGATTTGGCAGGAATGGCTTTCAAAAGGTTTTCGCAATACGCTTTTTGTTGCGCTTTGGTCAAGTTCAATTGAGGTAAAAGGATGACTTGCGCGTAGCTGCGAAACATGTCGTAAATGAAAGGAATATTGTTGTATTCAGCATCTTTCCAATCCACGTATTGAAAATATTGCGTAGCAAAATAGTCTATCTCATCTTTAAAATTCGCTTTTTTAGGGCTTTCTTGAAAACTTGTGTAGGTATCTAAAGCGATTATTTTAGCAATAAAAGGGTTCGCTTTCTTCAAAGAATCCAGCAAAGCGAGCTTCTTTTTATCAATTTTGAGTATATCGCCTTCTAACAAAGCGCGTAATTTAGGGTCGTTATAGTTTGTCTGATATTTTTCAGTCGTTTGGTTCATGTCTATTTTCAAAGCACCCATTCTACGGCGGGCAGCATCATAATCTTCGTTGATTTTTGAACCTTTTGCCGATGTCAGGGTCATATTATAGCAAGGACCATTGAGCGTTATTTCATGCTCATTGGTGACTATCACGGGCTTCAATTTATCGGCATCAGTATTTAATCCGACAAAGTAAAACTCAGGTGATTTGGTAGGTGGCAATTTGAAAACAAAATTGCCTTCTGCATCAGGATGAACCGTCATAATCGGCTCTTTGAAATAGCCAAAACTTTGATAGAGCAAAAAAGAATCCTGCGTGGAACAGTTTTCAAGAGTGCCTTTTATGGTCACCATATTATCTACTTTGCCAGTTTTTACGGATTCTTTTGAAGATTCTTTTGAAGACGTTGCTTTTGTCTTAGGTTTCTTCGGATTGTTTTGAACCGTTTGAGCAAAGGCAAGCAAAGTAAAGAGTAAGCATGAGATTAAAATGTATGTTTTTTTCATTATTTAAATTTGTCTAAATTTCTATTGAAATATTGATTGTTTTTTTTGCAAAAATAGCGCATTTTTATGAAATATGCCTTTTATACTGAGGGGGGTAACTTGTTCGATTGTCGAAAATCGTTAAACGCATTTTACATGACGATGTTGTGGTGTCATCATTCATGATATTTACCTTTTAAACTTCCCTTCTAACACGCTGCTATTGCCTCTATTATCAGTCACTTCTAATCGCAAAGTATGCTCTGTCGGCGTATTTTGCCATAATTGTTTATCCAAAAAATCATCAAACTGGTGATATAATACACCGCTTTTACCATCAAACTCCATCAAAAACCAAGCACCATCCACTTCAGCACGGTATTTTAAGCCTTCTCCCCCGCCTACCGTTTCGATATTATCTCTTATCCTAAAAGACATTTTACTGAATTTTTTCATGTCGTATTGAAAACGAATAGGTGTAATTTTCGGCGGCTTTTGGTCAATCATAATACAGTAGCGTCCGAATTTATTGTTTTTTCCCACCAAATATCCTTCATCGCTCCAGCCTCCGCCGCAGTTATAAACGCTCGTTTCGCCGCGCGGACAAAAGGCAATAAATGCTTTTTTTCGCAATGAATCAGGCAATGCTACCGGTTTAATAGACACCGCCATCAGATAATGTAAAGGCGTTTGAGCGTCATGCACATGGTAGGTGGGTGAGTACGTTCCGAAGTTACCCCCCTCAGTCGTTTGAGCAAAATTGAGGTAAACGTTTTCATAAAAACTGCCTTTTGAAAAGAAAAATTTAGCCCCCTCAGTATGGATGAGGCTGGGTTCATCAAAAGGAAGAAAATAGTTGTAAGTCTTTGGTTTTGAATTGATTATAAAGTTTTTATTTTTTAAATAAAATTGTAATGTCGTAGCATTGCCCGCTGCATCCGTTGATTTTAAAGTGATTTTCTTTACATCATTATTCATAGTGATAATGCCATTATTCACCACACTCTCATACATGGAAAGCTGATTGCCGGGCAGTAAAAAAGTGCGATTGAAAAAACCTTGACGGCTCATTTGAGCTGTATAATCCAAATGAGCATTCAAATAACGGGTCTCATTAAAACCGAATTTTTCTGTTTTGAATTGGAATAAAAGAGTATCATTTTGCTTCATTTCGATACTGTAAATGCCATTATTGCCGCTTTTACCATCTTGTTTGTCATACGTTTTCAAGGCAAATGCTACTTGATTCGACGCTACAAAAACCGTATCGCCTATAATGGCATAATCCTTACCTCTCCGCACCACATCCAATATTTTGGTATCAACAATTTCTTTTTTATCATTCAATAAATACACTTTCAAGGCATTGATAGTTGGGGCAATATTATCCGATACGTTGAATCCAAAAAGCAGCGGATTTATGGGGTTGTCGGTCTTCGTTTCTCTGATTTCAAAATGCAAATGTTGCCCAGCGGAATGTCCTCGATTGCCCATTATGCCAATTTCTTGACCCCTCAGTATGGGCAGGTCTTGGGGCTGCAAAATCAAGTTTTGCTCGAAACTTTCAGTTACATATTGCTTATTTTTTAAAAATGTATCAATCGAAAATGTCAGCTTTTCAAGATGCCCATATACGGTCGTGTAGCCGTTCGGATGTGTAATATACAACGCTTGCCCGTATCCGCCTGCCTGCACTTGAATACGGCTCACATATCCTTCGGCAGCAGCATAAATAGGCTCATTGCTGAGTTTTCGACCTGGCGAAATGTCAATACCTGAGTGAAAATGATTGGGTCGCAACTCGCCAAACGTACCCGCCAACTCCATCGTGTGTGCTACAGGCGATTGGAAATATCCTTTCGGATAGTTGGGCAACGGCTTTTTGGGAATAGTTGGGTCAGTAAATGACGTAAAAACAGCAAGTATTAGAAAATAAAACAAGTGTTTCATAATTTAGAAATGGGTGATTGGTGATTGGTGATAGGTAATGGGTAATGGGTAATAGGTAATAGGTAATGGGTAATGGGTAATGGGTAATAGGTAATAGGTAATGGGTAATAGGCAATGGGTATGGACGTACCCCTCAGTATTTTGATTAAAATGTCCAATCCAATTACCCATTATCTATTGCACATTACCTATTACCTATCACTCATTACCCATAAAAATTATTGTCCGGCAAAATGTTTCAGCATAATCACTTCCTGCTGAGTGAGCGAGCGATAGCCACTGCGCGGCAAATCCTTTTTCGTCAAGCCGCCATAAAAAACGCGATCCAATTTTTCTACTTGATAGCCGAGTTGTTCAAAGATGCGGCGAACGATTCGATTTTTACCAATATGAATTTCTATCATCACTTGGTCTTTGGCTTCGCCTTCCAAATGATTGATGGCATCCACTTCTGCTTTTCCATCTTCCAACATCAAGCCTTCTCGAATTTTATCCAAGTCGTTTTTCGTCAAAGCTCTATTCAGCACAGCGTGATACAATTTTTTAACTTTAAAGCTTGGATGCGATAGTTTTTGAGCCAATTCGCCATCATTTGTCAGCACTAAAAGCCCTGTGGTATCGCGGTCAAGCCTTCCTACTGGATAAATGCGCTCTTTAATCGTCCTTCCCACAATATCCAACACCGTTTTGCGCCCGCGCTCATCGCTGACAGTGGTGATGGTATCTTTCGGCTTATTCATCAAAATGTATATTTTTTTTGATACCAATTCAAGCACATTGCCTTTGTAAGTAATAACGTCTTTTGGGAAAATTCGGTGTCCTATTTCCGTAGTAGCTACACCATTAACATATACAACGCCTTGTTTTATCAGTTCTGCTGCGCCCCGCCGTGAAGAAACACCACACAATGCTACGTATTTATTGAGGCGCATATCCTCATCGTCTTCTAATATTTTATCTATTTTCGGCTTAAAAACAGGGCGTTCTGTCTTGAAAGACGTTGTGTTTTTGCTTTTGCTTTTACCTCTGTGCGAGGAATCTTTTTTTATTGGACTACTTTTTTTCATTATTTCAATCGTCTAAAATCTAACGTCTAATTTTCTAATATCTTTAATTAAGGCTGCAAAGTTCGCCATTTTTTATGAAAAAGACGGTGCGTTTTAAAAATTTCGTCGTTTTATTAAACTATCCAATCGGGAGTGTATTTTTATTTGGTCGAAAACACGTAACCCCATGTTGATTATTCCTATCTTAACGGTGTTATATTTTAACCATCTATTGAACTAATTGCCCCGGCGGGGCTAAATATCGGTAGCAAGAGGTAGCCCGATTTTAAAAATAGGCATATCTTGAGTGGTTCATTTTAAAATCAACTTTTCAGTAATATATGGAAACAAGAAGTAGGACAACAGCAGCTCTTTTAGCCCTTTTCGGTGGTGTGTTTGGCATGCACTTTTTCTATTTGGGCAGGACTGGATTGGGTATTATGTCGGTCATTTTTACTTTTACAGGTGGCTTGGCACCAGTAGCGGCTATCATTGGCTTTATCAATTTCCTTATTCTGCTTGGCATGAGCGATAAAGAGTTTGATAAAAGATACAATCGGGAGAAATGGCGCGATACCAAACGCCGTGAGCAAGAAGGCTATGCACCGCCCGCACCCGAAGCACCTCGCCGAAATGAGGAAGCCCGCCGCCGCATGAACCCGACCCCTCAGTATGAACAGGCAAAAACCACCATGTCATCGCCTTCAAAAGAGGCTTTGAAAGAAAGTGGTTTGAAAAAATATAAGGATTTTGACTACGATAGCGCGATAGAAGATTTTGGAAAAGCCCTTGCCATTGATAATAAAGACATGGCAGTGCATTGGAATTTGGCATGTTTGTATTCCCTTTGCGAACAAAAAGAATTGGCATTTTATCATTTGCAAAATACTGTCGAGTTGGGTTTCAAGGACTATGAAAAAATCAAAACCCACGATGCTTTAGCTTATTTGAGAGTGCAGCCTGAATTTGAAGCATTCGCCAGAGCCGGTTTCAAATTGCCTGAATCTATGGAGCATTCCGATATTTTGCAGCAACTCAAAAGCCTTTCGGAGCAACGCGCACAAGGCATTTTGACGGAAAAGGAATTTGCTGAAATGTCGAGGAGGTTGTATGAATAGGTGTTTTACAAGTACAGGAACTGCTAAATTCATGAAAAAAAATGTCGGTATGATTTATCATGCCGACACTTTTTATTTAAATCTTAATATATTCAATATTCAACTTAATTATGAGAAATCATACTCACAAAATCATCAAACAAATACCGCGCATCATGCGGACCCGGCGATGCTTCAGGGTGATATTGCACTGAAAACGCGGGCTTACCTTTCACGCGAATTCCTTCGATGGTATCATCATTGAGGTTGATATGCGTAATCTCTATCGTCTCTGATTTTGCCCGAATGACTGAGGGGTCAACGCCGAAGCCGTGATTTTGGCTCGTCACTTCGCATTTACCAGTTACGATATTCAAAACGGGATGATTGATGCCCCGATGTCCATTGTGCATTTTATAAGTCGGCACATCGAGTGCGCGAGCAAGGAGTTGATGCCCCAAGCAAATGCCGAAAACAGGCTTATCGGTTTTCAAAATATCTTTCACCGTCGCTACTGCATAATCCATAGCACCAGGGTCGCCGGGACCATTCGAGAGGAAATACCCATCTGGATTCCAAGCGGCAATGTCAGCGAATGGCGTTTTAGCAGGGAATACTTTCACATAGCAATTTCTTTCTGAAAAATTGGTCAAAATGCTGCGTTTGATGCCAAAATCCAAGGCAGCGATACGATATTGAGCATTTTCATTGCCATAAAAATACGGCTCTGCGGTCGTTACCACTGAGGATAATTCTAAACCCGACATATCAGGCACAGCAGCCAAGCGACTTATCAATTCCTTTTCATCAAAAATTTCGGAGGAAATAATAGCGTTCATCGCGCCTTTATCGCGGATGTGGCGCACGATTTCTCTCGTATCCACGTCGCTGATTCCGACGACCCCCTCAGTATCGAAGTAGTCTTGAATGTCGTGATCCGCTCGTGCGCGAGAGTAATTGACATTGAAGGATTTACAAATCAAACCTGCAATTTTCATGTGGTCTGATTCGATTTCAGATTGTTTTGTACCGTAGTTGCCGATGTGGACGTTGGTGGCGACAAGGAGTTGACCGAAATAAGAAGGGTCAGTAAAGATTTCCTGATAGCCCGTCATGCCTGTGTTGAAGCAGATTTCGCCCGTGGTGGTGCCGATTTTTCCGGCGGCTTTTCCGTGCCAGACAGTACCGTCTGCAAGCATTAAAATAGCCGATTTGTTAAGAATTTCGCTCATTTTTACCCGATTAAACTTTTCTTTAATTGGGGCGTAAAGGTAGAATGTCTTTCATTAAAAATGGCATGGAAGCAAGATATTTTTTGTTTTGAGTACAATTTCATAAAAAAAAATTATAAAACACAATTAAATTAAGGTATTTTGACGAACAAACATGACACATGGGGTTTTTATTTAAATTTAAAGCATAGATAATCTAATGAAAATCTTAGTTTTACGCTTGTTATAAACTTTGTTATTTATAATTTTAATGAAAACCAATATGAGTATTGAAAAAGAAATAAATCAAAGTAAGTTTAGGAATGATTGGCAGAAAGCCTTAGTTAATATTATCTACACCTGCAATTGGGTGATGGAAGAACAGAAAAATCACTTGGATAGAGGCGGTTTGACGCATCAGCAATACAATATTTTGCGTATTTTGAAAGGCAGCGGACAGCCTATTTCGACCCTCCAAATCAGAGAACGGATGCTCGATAAAATGAGCGATACAAGCCGCATTGTGGACCGATTAATCAATAAAAATCTGGTTGAAAAATGCGTCAATCAAACCGATAAACGCCTTGTAGATGTCTCAATTTCGCAAAAAGGCATTGAACTTATTAACTGGATGGACAATTATACCCACGAAATTGATAATATTTTGAGCAACCTGACAGAGGCAGAAGTGCAACAATTGAATACCTTGTTAGATAAAGTGCGTGTTAAAAAAGAAGAATAGTTTTTAATTTATAAAATACTAAAAATGAACTCATTAGCTGATTTTTTCAATAATCCTGGCTCCGGTTTTGTCTTTGTCAAAATGTTGATTCCTATATTTATGGCAATCCTTTTTTTACAATCAGGCATGGACAAAGTGTTGAATTATAAAGGCACTATCGCCTATTTTACCGATCATTTCAAAAAATCGCCTTTAGCCAAAACCATTGGATTACTCACACCTATCATCACAGTTTTAGAAATGATGGCGGGCATTTTATGCGCTATCGGCTCTTTCTCCTTGCTTTCAGGCAATACAAAATGGGCATTTTGGGGCTTGATGGTAGCGAGCCTTTCCTTTCTAAGTCTCTTCTTCGGACAGCGCGTGGCGAAAGATTATGCAGGTGCGATTTCTATTGCTAATTATTTCGTTTTGGTTATTTTGGGGTTGCTGTTGTTGGTTTGAGTGTTTTTAGTGAAAAGTAAAAAACTGCTTGGATGGATTGTAGAAAAAATTAAATCAATTTGTTTTAAATATCCATTTCTTCCAATTTCCTCAATATATTTTGCTTGCCCTTCAAATGCTCTTCAATGTCCTGCAATTCAAGTTTCAAAGCAACGATGGACAAATGGATTTCTCTCAATGAAATAGCCAATGACAAAATCAGCGACAACATGCTCACTAAAAAAATATTGCGAGCAATAACCGGTCGGTTTTCAAAAATCAAAAACATGCTGATAACGCATAAAAATAAAGCAAAAACACCCAACCATTGCATATTGCGAATCAGAAAAATACGCCGCCGCAAGTTCCGAATTTGACCAATAATATGTTCCGTGCCTTCTTCATCAAACCGCTTTTTGAGATTGCGAATCAAGGTAGAAATGGCTAAAAACCGATTGGTATATGCCAAAAGCAAAAGCGATATGGCAGGAAACAAAACGGCTGGGGTAGTGAGTGTAAATTCCATAAATTTATATTTAAAACGATATTAATTGATATTATGATATTGAGATATTTCATTGATAATCAATATTTTAGGTGAAAATATTCAATATCTTAATGTCTAATATCTCAATATCAGTCACTTTGTATTATCAAAAAGTTACATCCAAAACCACTTCCTCCGCACCGCGCTTGACCACAACCTTCGCCGTCTCTCCTTTCTTAAATTTGCCCAACGCATCCATGTAGCCATAGACATTTTCGATGTCCATATCCCCTATTTTTAGAATCACATCGCCTGTTTTCATACCCGCTTTTGCAGCAGGTTTACCATCCGATACGCCATCAATACGCATCCCTTTTTTATCGAATGCGTAATCAGGCATTACGCCCATTGTCACTTTAAAACTGCGGGCTTGACTTTGCGGCTGCCGAGTCTCTTGATATGCCATCTTAGGAAATGTGCAAGTAGCATCAATCAAGCGAGCAATATACTCCAAAACCATTTTTTCGCCATCGAAATTAATCGTTTCTATATCGTCCGTCGGTTTATGGTATTCAGTGTGTTGACCAGTAAAAAAGCCCAAAACAGGTAGTTTTTGCAAGTAAAATGAGGTATAATCCGAAGGTCCGACGCCTGAACTATCTCTGATGATTTTCATATCCGTCGGAATGTAATCAATCATTTTTCCCCACAAAGGCGAAGTGCCAACACCTTGTACCAATAAGCCTTTTTCAACGCGATAGCGACCAATCATGTCCATATTAATCATATAATTCACCTTTGAAACATCGAAAAAAGTAGAATCTGAGGCTAATTTTTTAGAGCCAATTAAGCCCAATTCTTCACCTGAAAAGCACATAAAAAGCAAATTATAAGGCTCTTTTTTACCATTTCTGATGAAATAACGCGCCAGTTCAATTACCCCCGCCGTACCGCTGGCATTATCGTCTGCCCCATTGTGAATTTTACCTTCAGGGTTGGCATCCAACGAATTGGCATCGTGCCCCAAGCCCAAATGGTCGTAATGTGCACCCACTACGATGGTAAATTCAGCTCTATTATCAAGGTAGCCGACCACGTTTTGCGTATTAATCGGCGCAGCATTAGGGTCTTCGTTGAGGTGCGGATTAGTGGATTTTTTGAAGGTATATTTATAAAAATATCCCTCATTGCCCTTCGGTTGCAATCCCACTTTTTTGAACTGTTTGGCGATATATTGAGCCGCTTTTTGCTCACCTACCGAGCCTGTTCCACGCCCTTCGAGCTTATCGGAAGCAAGATATTCGATGTGTTTTTTTATATTTTTAGACGTGATAATTTGAGCGTTCAGAAACGACCCCCTCAGTATAAACGGCATTATTAAGGCAAAAACAAGGTATTTTTTCATTTTTAAAACAGTATTTTTATGAATCAATTAAAGTACAAAGCTAACAACTAACAAAGGATTATAAATGTAAAATGTAAAACTGAAAAATTTAAAATATAAAAATGGTCATGCGGTTAAATATCTGTTAAAGTAAAACCAAAAGGCTGATTTAATATTTAATTTTGTTGAAATTTATAGATTAAAACACGCCAAGCGGTACTTGGTTTTAAATAAAAAGATGAATCAGAAAATTATATGGTTAATTACGGGTTTGTTGACGGTGGCAGTCATTGGGGTTATGTCGTTGCAGCTCAAATTTATATTAGATAGCCGAGAGGAAAAAGAAAAGCTGTTCGATAATCACATCCGTAATGCCCTCAAAAATGTGGCAACCAGATTAGAAGACGCTGAAGATTTGCAAGTCAATCAATTTGCAAATGGCTATTCTATTCATCAAATCGAAGGTGATTCAATCAGTTTTTCTTTCAAAAATCCAACAATTCCAAACCAATCGATACGACCAGAAGAGAAATTCAAAGCCTTAGCAGTGAAGCAAATGATGTTCGCCATTTTACCGATTGACGAACGGGTCAATTTGCCTTTATTGGATAAATTGCTCAAACAGGAATTCCTTGAACGCGGCATCAATTTGTTCTATAATTATGGCATTTTCTCTAATAGTTCCAATAGTTTTATTGCTTTTAACAACCATTATGTCTTTCCGCAGGAGAATCAAGTCGCTTTTAGTGCCTTGAAAGCGTCGGAATATCAAGTCAATTTGTTCCCGACCGATATTAACTCGCCTGGCTTATTGTCCATTAATTTTCCGACAAAAGAGCGTTTTGTTTGGGCGGGTTTGTGGAATATTTTATTGCTTTCGCTATTTTTTGTTGCCGTTATTTTGGGTTGTTTTGCTTACACGATTACTGTTATTTTCCGTCAGAAAAAACTCTCTGAAATGAAAACGGACTTCATCAATAACATGACGCACGAGTTCAAAACGCCGATTGCGACTATCTCCCTCGCTGCCGATTCCATAACGAACTCGACCATTATCAGCAATCCAGATAAAGTGAAACGCTTTGCCGACATCATCAAACAGGAAAATAAACGCATGAACGGGCAGGTGGAAAAAGTGCTACAAATGGCACTCATCGAGCGCGATACTTTGAGATTGAACTTCTCATCCATTGATTTGCATGAGGTAATTAATCAAGCGATTGGCAATATTTTTTTGCAAGTAGAAAAGAAGGAAGGCACCGTTTCTTCCAATTTTAAAGCAGAAAGACCCATTATTGAAGGTGATTCTAACCATATTTCTAATATTATCAACAATTTGTTGGATAATGCCAATAAATATTCACCTGAAAAACCTGAAATTACGGTCAGCACGCGCAATGTTTCAAACGGCGTTGAAATCACCGTTGCGGATAAGGGCATCGGCATGAGCAAGGAAGCGAAGAAGAAAATTTTTGAAAAATTCTATCGCGTACACACGGGCAATTTGCACGATGTGAAGGGTTTTGGATTGGGTTTGGCGTATGTCAAAACGATGGTGACGGCGCATAAAGGTTCAGTGGATGTTAAAACGGATCCGGGGAAGGGTAGTAGTTTTATCATCTTTTTGCCATTCCATGTACAGGAGATGTAGGGGGAAATAAACATAAGTTGCGTTTCAATGTTACAACTCTATTTAATCATTAAAAACAAGTTCATTATGAAAAAACTGTTCTTACTACCCCTCAGTATTTTGCTCGTTTTGGGGATTTCAAAAGCTCAAACCATCATGTCGTGTTGCCAATTGGCGACGATGGAGGATTATCAAATGCTTGGTGCTTCGGCTGATTTTGTCCGCGCTCACGCAGAGCCTTTGCCTTTCATATTTATCAGTAAAGCAGGTGGGGAAATGACCACTTTCTCTACGCCAGACGGCAAAACGGCTAACGCTTTTTTCATAAAAGCTAACAAAAAATCAAAAAAATGGCTGTTCGTTTATCAAGAATGGTGGGGCTTGAATGATTATGTTAAAAAACAATCCGAGACATTTTACAACGATATGAATGGCGATGTCAACGTCATTGCACTCGATATGTACGATGGTCAAATAGCGGTGAAAAGTGAAGAAGCAGGCAAATTGATGCAGGGCGTAAAAGAAGAACGCATCACGAGCATCATGCAAGGCGCAGTGAAATATGCAGGTAAAAAAGCTAAAATTGCGAGCGTGGGCTGGTGCTTTGGCGGCGGTTTATCCCTCAAATCAGCCATAGTGGAAGGCAAACAAGCGGTCGGCTGCATTATGTATTATGGTATGCCCGTGAAAGAAGTTGAGAAATTGAAAATGCTGAAAACAGATGTCATCGGCTTTTTTTCAGGGAGAGAAAAATGGATTAATAAAGATGTTGTGGCAGAATTCGATAAAAATATGAAAACAGCCGGCGAATCTTTGACCTATAAAATTTTCGACGCTGAACATGGTTTTGCCAACCCATCGAATCCAAATTTTGACCTAACGAGCACGGCAGAAGCCTATAAAATGGCGATGGATTATTTGAAAAAGAAATTTAAACTTTAAAAATAAGATTGGGAACGTGGGAAGGCGAATAGGAACGAGGCAACTGTTCGCTATTCGCCTTTTGCTTTTTAAGGCGCAACGCTATTTTGACAAAAAATATTTATTTTAATACACCGATATGCTTAAATTTGTAGCTGAATTGATAACTTTCTAATATTTGCACTTTAGTTAATTTGCAAAAGGTTGATTACCAAATCATTATATCAGCCATTTTTTTAAATACAAACAAACATTTTGAATAACATGAACAAGCTACTCGGTTTCCTATTGATTTTATGCTTTGCGTCAGCATCGTGTGTACCCATTGTTAAAGATAAAGATGATCCTATAACCAACCCGACCACCAATCCAGATGTCGCTTGGGACCCCCTCAGTAAAGTAAGCCCTGAACTGCTCGTGAAGTCTATTCACAGCACCGCTACAGAATTACATATTCTGACAAACAATCAATTGTATCGCCTCGACGTGAATTTGAATGTTCTTGAAAAAAGGGATTTAGCGGCTGATCGTCAGATTTATGGTACACCTATATGCGCGGATAATACTTTTTTACGCATCACGCAAGGCAATAATAATATGCAAGTTGTCGAATTTCATTTGATGAATAATAAATCAGTGGTCAAAAAGTTTTTCACTTCTGAATTGGTAGATGCTGCTCAAAATGAGTCGTTTTTAATAGATGTAGTAGGACGTACGCCTGGTGTTTTTAGTACTGACGGGACAAAGTTTTTTATGCCTGGCGTGGTTTATCCTGCTTACAAACCAACGGTTATGGTTTTTGATGTTATTTTAAATGCTCAAAATACGGATTTTGCTACATTGAAATTAGCCAAACGCGTAGAAATTCCGAACCTCACAACGGATGGCAAAATCGAATCATGCCGCTATTTAAAAGGTAATTTTTATTTGGCAACCAAAGACGGTGGCTTTCGCATAACGCCCGACGGACAGGTTAAAAAACTGTTTAATTTTTGGACAGAAGATTTTTTTGAGAAGGATGGGAAAATATATGCCAATGGGACAGATTTTAATCCTGTAGATTTTAATGTATCGATGGATAATGGTGTCACATGGCAAAAGGTAGGAGTAGCTGGTGAGTTAAGATTTGTGGAAACCATCAACAACATCGTTTTCAGTCAAAAAAATAGAAATCTACCTTACGATTTGACGGATGCTGCGCTGACCAAAGTGAAACCGATTCTATATGTCAATGATTTTAAAGAAAAATCGGATAATTATTACGACATCGAGTTTTTTCAAAGTAAATATTATATCAGCGTCGGCAATCAGATTTTTACGATTAAAGAGCCTAAGGCGAAATAGAGTTTACACATATTTTTTTTTACACATAGTTAACATAGAACACATAGTTTCCCTTCTGAATGACAGAAAACTATGTGTAATAAATAAAAAAAATATTTGTATCACAAACTCATTTCGTATAATATGCCCGCTTTCATCGAATTAGCCGAAGCAATAAGACTGTGGGCATTCATTCTTTTCATCACCCAATCCATCAAAATCATACTCACTGCCAGCATTTCAACTTTATCTTTGGGAATTTCAGGTATTAGTGAAAGTTCTTTTTCAGAAAGCAACAACCATCTTTTATAAAATTCAGAGAAGGTTTTTTCTTCAATTTCAAGGTAAGGCATGGAGTAACCACCCCTCAGTATTTTGACCATAAAATCCAAAGTACCACAAGAGAAAATAGGCGTTTGAGGTTGAAACTCTTGGATTTTTTCTATAAATTCAGAAGCATGCTCATTTAAAAAACTTTCAACTGCCCTTATTTCATCTTCAATAATAGGGTCGTTTTGATTAAAATTTTGCTTTAAAATAGCCACCCCTACATTAAAACTCTTCGCCCACAACACCCCCTCAGTATTGCAGATAATAAACTCAACACTGCCGCCACCCACGTCAATCATAACATCGGGCTGAGCATTTAAAGGCACGCCGAGTTTCATCCCTTTATAAATCAATTCCGCTTCACGCTCGCCCGTAATGAGGTCTATTTCAATGCCCGTTTCTTTTTTAACAGTGTCTATAAAATCCTGCCCGTTGTCAGCTATGCGAAGGGCAGCCGTGCCAAATGCTCGCGCATTTTGAACGCCTTGCTCTTTCAAAACGCTGGCAAAATGCCGCATAGCCACTATTCCCCTTTCAAAAGGTACTTTGCCAATGTGGTGAATGCCATCAGCAGACAATTTGAGTTCGTCATTTTCTTTATAAATGATTTTGAATTGCCCCGCCGGTGCATCGTTGGGGTCTTTGAGAGTGGGAACTTCAGCAATCTGAAGGCGAAAGCCGTTGGTTCCTAAATCGATGACAGCTATTTTTTTCATGGTCAAAAAAATTAAAAAAAGCCCAAGTTTTTTCAAACTTGAGCTTTGGTACCGAAGGCGGGAATCGAACCCGCACGAGGTTGCCCTCACTGGATTTTGAATCCAGCGCGTCTACCAATTCCACCACTTCGGCATCTCTCTGGCGACGCAATATTTGCTTCTCAATAACTGCTTATTTAAAAAGCGACGCAAACTTAGACAAGTTTTCCCGAATACGCAAGAGATAGCGCTTTTTTAAATAAAAAATTTTTATTTCCTCTAACTGATACTGAGGGGTGGTCGCATCATCATAATTTTCAATCATCTCTTTTACATCGCTAAGTAATTGATTTTCAATACTTTGAACATCATTTTCAGCTTTAATGTAAATGTTTTCATCAAAATCCATATCCAATTCCATGATGGCTTCATTAATATCCATCATATCCATCAAAAAATCTTGCGGTAGCTTATTTTCCCCTTCTGCACCCATCACACCCTTCAAATCCAAGACATATTTCATGCGTTTATCAAAATCCGACAAGGTCTTATAAGCCTGATTATTGAGCGTCGAAAGCTCTAATATCTCATCCTGTTTTTCGGTACTTTCAAGAGTATGAAAATCAGGATGGTACTTTTTAGAATTGGCATAAAACGTCTTTTTTAAAGCGGCTTCATCTACTTTAAAAGAAATGGGGATATTATAAAATTCAAAGTAAGTCATATTTTATCGAATAAAATCCCAAAAATTAATGACAATAATTAAACCCATCAAAAGGAAAAATCCAACAGTTACGGCTTTCTCCATAAAGGCATCGCTTACGCGCTTGCCTGTGAAAACTTCCCATAAAAGGAAGACGACATAGCCGCCATCGAGAGCCGGAATCGGCAACAAATTCATGAACGCCAAGATAATAGAAAGGCTTGCCGTCATGAGCCAGAAGCGTTCCCAATCCCACGTTTCGCCGAACATTTTAGCAATGGATTTGAATCCGCCTACGCTTTCACTCGCTTTTATTTCTCCTTTAAACATTTTACCAAAAGCTTTTATCTGATTCAAGAGGAAATCGTAGCCTTTCGTTACGCCCATCGGTAAGGCTTGCGCGAGCGTGTAAGTCTGTTTTTTAGTGGTATAAAATTTACGCATATCTGTTCCGGCAGAGAAACCGAACAGCCCTTTTTCGTCGGATTGAACATTCAAAACCAAGGTGTCAGACTCCCTCAGTATTTTCCATGTGGACGGCTGATTTTTAAATCTTTTAGCTAAAAGTTCAAAATCATTGTAAAAAGGCGTTGGAATATCATTAAATGCCATGATTAAATCGCCTTTCTTCAATTGAGCTTTAGCAGCAGGTCTATCTTTCACAACGGAATCAATCGTGAATGGTCGAGGCAATGAAAAAACATTTTTATCTTTATTTTCAAATGCTGTAAGCATTTTAACTGCTTCAACAGGTATATTGATAACCATTGTTTGACCGCCGCGTTCGATTTGAATATTTTTAACACCGTTGAAAACGATTTCTCTCAAAACAATCCTGTCTTCAAATTTTTCAAAGGGTTTATCCCCTACTTTCAATATTTTATCGCCTGTTCGAAGCCCTAATTGTTGACCCAATGAGTCGGCATAAATACCATATTTGGCACTTTCAACGGGTACATATTCTTCGCCATAATACCAAATCATCAAACCAAAAATCAGAAAACCCAATATGAAATTCACCGTCACACCGCCCAACATTATAATAAGGCGTTGCCATGCTTTTTTGGAGCGAAATTCCCAAGGTTGAGGGGGTTGTTTCATTTGCTCGGTGTCCATGCTTTCGTCCACCATGCCACTGATTTTGACATAGCCACCCAAGGGCAACCAGCCGATACCATATTCAGTTTCGCCAATTTTCTTTTTATACAAAGAGAAGTAGGGATCAAAAAATAGATAAAACTTCTCAACGCGGGTTTTGAACCATCTGGCAGGGAAAAAATGACCACATTCGTGTAAAACTATCAATAAAGACAAGCTCAAAAAGAACTGCCCAAGCATTGCAATACTCATTTATTCAATTTTTTTAGTAGCGCGGAACTCCAGTTCCGATAGTATTGCGGAACTCCAGTTCCGCATTCAAACATTGTTTACAAAATGCGGAACTGGAGTTCCGCGTTACAAGGGTGCAAATGTAACAAATTTTAAAACTATCTGTTTTCATTTAGCTTTAAAATGGACAAATGTTTAATTTTGTTCGATTAAACGATCCCTCAGTATTTGAACTCAATTATCATAAAAAAAGCGCAAATATTAAATATACGAATGATGGATTTAAATAATCGCGGAGCGATTGAATGTGAATAACCTTCGATGTAATCGGAGGGTTAAACTGAGTGGGTTGCCCTAACCGCGAAGCGGTTGAATGTGTAAAGTTTCCAATAAATAACTATTTTACATTCAACTGCTTCGCAGTTATAAAAACTCTTTCTGGCATTGTCCCCCGATTGCATCAAGGGTTATTCACATTCAATCACTCCGTGATTTTCAGTCTATTATTGGCATTACATGTAAAAGTTAAAGAGGTAAAAAATAAAATGCAATTATTTTACACGACCAATATTCAAAACGGTTTAGCGATTCTCAATGAAGATGAAGCGCGGCATACAGTGCAAGTGCTGCGGCGAAAAGTAGGCGATGCGATGCAACTGACAGACGGTAAAGGCAATCTTTATGAAGGTGAAATCGTGGAATTGGGTAAAAAAACAGGCGTAGTGGGTATCAAAAAAACGATTGAAGCGTACAACAAACGACCTTTTCATCTTCATATCGCTATTGCACCGACGAAAAACATAGACCGCTTCGAGTGGTTTTTAGAAAAAGCAACGGAAATAGGCATTGATGAAATAACACCTTTGATTTGTAAACGAAGCGAACGGACAGTTGTTAAACAAGAGCGGCTCAATGGTATTTTGATTTCAGCGATGAAGCAATCTTTGAAAACTTATTTACCCAAACTGAACGAAGCCATTGATTTTCAACGGTTTATGAAAAATGATTTTTCTCAAGTGAAAAATAAAATGATTGCGTATTGCAATGACGAGAGCATCAGACCCCTCAGTATAGCGTACCAAAAACAAGAAAATAGCGTTATTCTGATAGGTCCCGAAGGTGATTTTACTGAGGGGGAAGTCGGTATGGCTTTTGAACATCATTTCATCGGCGTTTCATTGGGAAAAAGCCGATTGAGAACAGAAACGGCGGGCTTAGTGGCTTGTCATACAGTGAATTTATTGAATGAAGCCCCCTAAATCCCCCAAAGGGGGACTTTTTTTAATACAAAAATAATATTAGCAATGATGAAAAAAATCGGTCTATTCAGTAGTTTAGTTTTAATTTCATGTGTAATACTTTCATTTTCAATACCTAAGCCTACTTTGAAACTGGCTTTATTGAAATACAATGGCGGCGGCGATTGGTACAACGATGTCAATTCATTGAAAAACCTCGCGGTTTTTTGTAATAAAAATTTAGGTACTAATTTCAACCTTGAATATGCGACGGTGGAAGTGGGCAGTGCTGAGATTTACAATTATCCGTTCGTGTATATGACTGGGCATGGCAACGTGGTTTTCAGCAATCAAGAAGCGGAGAACTTACGGGCTTACTTGATGGGCGGCGGCTTTCTGTTCATCAATGACGATTATGGCATGGATCCTTACATACGCCCGTCTATCAAAAAGGTATTTCCTGAAACCGAATTGGTAGAGCTACCGTTTTCGCACCCTATTTATCATCAAAAATATGAATTTCCCAACGGCTGCCCGAAAATACATGAGCATGATGGAAAGCCTGCAAAAGGGTATGGCATTATGTGGCAAGGTCGCTTAGTAGCGTTTTATAATTTTGAAACGGACTTAGGCGACGGTTGGGACGATGTGCACAAAGACCCTGAGGAATTGCGTCAAAAAGCGCTTGAAATGGGGGCAAATATTATAAGGTATGTTTTTCAGCAGCAATGATGAAATTTAAAACAAATGCTCAATAGACTTGTTGTAAGTTGAAAATCAATTAGTTACCAAAGGTGTTTTTTCAACTAATTGATTATCAATTATTTATAAATTAGACCAATATAGCATA
>JAYUUR010000019.1:0-2213 GCA_043754475.1 Saprospiraceae bacterium
CTCAACTTTTAAAGGACATTCATTTCAACAGGTTGACAAAGATTTTCACGACATTTTAATTATCAAAACCGACAACGAGAATAAAATCATTGACGCCTACCAATATACTTTGGAGTGGGCGGAGCCACCCCTTCAATTTGATTTATATAAAAGCGATACTAAAAATTTGACTTTAAAAACAGACTTAGATATTAATTCTTTAAAGTTGACAAGAAAAGATTTTTGGGACGACAAAGACAGAATTCATAAAGAAAGTGGACGACTAAAATTGGAGTAAAAAACGGCAGCCAACATGGGGTTTGGCATTATGGCTGCTCGACGGATGCGCAATCGACTTTTTATTATTTTTCGAGCTTTTGTTCCGTCTTCGACGGAACGCAACCCGTCAATTGAATTATATTTTAACTTTATATAATAATTAGGCTTCTGTTATCGGCCGACGGATAAATCCGCCGCCACAACGCCAAGCCCTTTTCGTTGTGCGTCATTTTAAACAGACATTCCAATAAAAAAAATGAGACTGCATTATTCTATATTTCTTGCCAGCATATTTATTTTGACACAACTCAATTTAATTGGACAGGTCAAAAGTAATAAGGTAAAGGAAGCCATTTTAAATGCTGACACAGTTTTGTTGGTCAGTCACAATCTAACTGAACAAAAGATAGTTGAAGACAAACCAGGTGGAGGAGTTAGAAAATCGCCTCCAATAGTTTTACGAGGACGTCCAAATAAAAAAATAATTCATGAGACTGTCTTATTAAATAGTGGTTTAAAAAATCAATTAATTTCTATTTTGACACAGCCAAATAATGACGGGGAAATGAAAGCGATGCAATGTTTTTTACCTCATCATTCAATTCTATTAATAAAAGGCGGTAAGACCTCATTTATAGAAATATGCTTTGCTTGTCAAAACCTTGTAACATCAAACGAAATTGGAACTTCGGATATAAATTATCCTAAAATTATGTGGAAACAACTTGAAACATTTTTTAAATCGCAAGGTATAAAATATCAAATTCCTTTTAATTACGTCAAAGAATAAAACGAACGCACAACAGTGGGTTTTGTGCAAGTGCGGCTTGAGGTTGTATCAATCATCAGTAGCAATATGGCGGCTTTTGTTCGGGCTTGACCAACATCGCCAAACATTAGTTCTAAACATTTATCTTTAGCAAAAGCCGGGCTGTGGTTTCGGGCGGAAGAAATTCTAATGCCACACCTGCACAAAGCCCTAACGTTACAAGCACCCCCTCAGTATTCACTCAACTTTTTATCATAAATTTGGCTTTAATGTCATTACGAGGCACGAAGCAACTGAGGGGGTATTTCTCAACCCCCCAAGAACGCCAATCAAAATAATTCATTATGACAATGGAAAATAAAAAGGAGTTGACACCAGAACAACGCGAAGAACTACTCAGCGCATTAAAAGCCCGTTTTGAGAAAAACATGAACCGCCATAATGGTTTTGAATGGGCTAAAATATTAGCAAAGCTGGAAGCTAATACTGAAAAACAGTGGTCGCTCTATGAAATGGAAAGAACTGGCGGTGAACCAGATGTTGTAGGTCTTGACAAAAAGACGGACGAATACATTTTTTATGATTGTTCAGCGGAAAGTCCTAAAGGGCGAAGAAGTGTTTGTTACGACCTTGAAGCGCTGGAGTCAAGAAAAGAACACAAACCAGAAAATAACGCTATTGATATGGCTGCTGCTATGGGCATTGAACTTTTAACTGAAGAACAATATCGTGAGTTGCAGAATCTTGGAAATTTCGATACGAAAACATCGAGCTGGGTGAAAACACCTTCTGCAATTAGAAAGCTCGGTGGTGCCATCTTTGCTGATTACCGCTACGGCAATGTCTTCGTGTATCACAACGGTGCAGAATCTTACTATGCCGCCAGAGCCTTCCGTGGCTCGCTAAAGGTCTAAATATTGCATAGACAGATAAAATAAAAACGAATCATGATAAAAGATGATTTAGATAATTTTTACCCAACAAGCCGACAAGATTGGAGACAATGGTTAGAAGAAAACCTAAAAGCGTATGGTCAAAAGTGAATAAAGAAAAGGTTGAGCGATTAATTGACCAAGGACTTATGATACAAGCAGGTTACGAAAGCATTGAAAGGGCTAAACAGAATGGTTCGTGGACAATTTTAGACGATGTTGAAGAATTAATCAGAAAAAACGAATTGATGCCG
>JAYUUR010000020.1:0-6507 GCA_043754475.1 Saprospiraceae bacterium
AATATGGAGAATGCCCACATCGAACAACGCGCCGATGTGATGTCAGAATTACAAAAAATCATGACTTGCCACAACGGTGCTTGTAACATCATTGATAAATTGATGCCCTTACAACCCGAAGATTTGAGCCGTTGGATTCGCTCGTATGGCGAACGCAGCCAAGCCAAAATTGAAGCAATCGTTAAAAAATTCAGCAATAGCCTCTCTTTACAAGGTAAATTGAAGGCAGATGGTACAATAGACATGACCGATGTTGAGCAATTTCAAGAAAAAATATACGCAAATTATGTAAGAAAAAAATAATGATGAGTCAACTAATCGAAATGCTTTTCTTTGAAATACCAATTCGGAATAAACCCTACGAGGGTCGAAATGAGATAATTGCTTTAAAAATCTTCGATTTTTAAAGCAATTATCTCATTTCGACCCTCGTAGGGTTGTTTGGAAAAGCCCTATCCAAATTTAATTTGGTAATGAAAATAAATTACACAACCCCCATATAATTCATATAATCGCATCGCAATAACTCTAATAATTCATAATTTTCAATTTTCAATTTTCAAATGAGTTTCAAAATATATGGAAAAACAGGGCAATCCGCTCTCCCCGATTTTCAAAATAATCCAAAGCTGAATGACCCTGCGCTCTATATTCCTTCGGATGCGCTCATTGATGCCGTGAATGTTGCCCTCTCGCTTGGTCAACCGCTCTTGCTTACAGGCGAACCCGGCACGGGCAAAACGCAATTAGCGTATCACATTGCGCATTATTTCGGCTTGGGTACTCCACTCGTTTTTACGGCGCAAACATCGTCAACCGCTATGGATTTGTTTTATAAATACGATGCGCTCGGGCATTTTCAATACAATCAGAACAATAAAGACCCCCTCAGTATAGAGGCAATGGAAGACCGTTTTATTCGCTATAATGCGCTTGGGGAAGCCATTCGCACTCAAAAACGGGCGGTCGTTTTGATTGATGAAATTGATAAAGCACCGCGCGATTTGCCCAATGATGTGCTTTTTGCTATTGAAAAACTCAAATTTAGAGTGCCTGAATTGGATAAATCCTATGAAAGTATTCCCAACCTGCGCCCCATCATCATTTTGACGAGCAATTCTGAAAAGAACTTGCCCGACGCTTTTCTGCGGCGAGTCATTTATTATCACATTCCTTTTCCTTCGGCGGAGGATTTATTGAAAATTTTGAACAGTAAAACGACAGGTATTCCTGAAGCAGATATGGCAAAAGCCATCGCTCATTTCGGCGAGATTCGGGATATGAAATTGAAAAAATCTCCCGCTACGGCTGAACTGATTTTTTGGGTTTTATTGCTGCAAAATGTCGGTTTTCCGATGTCGAAAATAGGCGGTACGTTGTCCGATGCTGAGAAGGAAACATTAAGGATGTCTTATTCGGTTTTAGCTAAAAACAAAGAGGATTTGATGAGTTTGAAAGACAATTTATAACATTTATGCAGCATAATCCACAAGCCTTTCGCCTGATTGCCAACCTACTCGCTGCGTGGGAAAAGGAGGGCTTTGCCGTAGGCGTGGAAACGCAATTGCAACTCCGCGAACTCACTCAAAAATTGCCCGATGATACCCATATTCAAAATTTAAAAACCCTACTCGCTCCCCTTTTCGCCAATACCCGTGATGAACAAGAGCTATTTTATGAGCTTTTCGATAAAAATTTGAAGGAAAATGAGCAGTTTTTTACTGAAACGGCGCATTTAACACTTTCTAAAACGCCTGCTACTGACCCCTCAGTATCATCTTCATTTGTACGAACATGGCAGAAAATAAGGAAAAATTGGCGCATTACAATATTAGTTGGGATAGCCATATTAGCGGCTATTTGGCTTTTGAAAAATGTCTTAATTCCTAAACCTCCGCCACCCAAAGAAGACGTGTACATAAATGTAATGGTCAATTTGCAGGAAAAAGAGGAGCAGCGTATGTGCATTGATAGCACAAATTTCATCGAAGAAAATTTCAAATACACTCAGAATATTACCATTACAGATACTAACTTTTTCTATTCGGTTAAGTCATTAGATAAAATTACGCCCGATTCACAAATTAAACACATACAACTCAAAACTTATTTGAAGGATGGCAAAGCCTGTATATATTACAAAGGCATTTCAAACGGACAAGATAGTGTTCGATATAGGGTTTGTTTAAATAATAAAAATTCATGCTCTTTTGTCAACTACGTTTTCAATGTATATACTCCCAGCCCAAGTAATCAAACCCCTATTCCTACCGAGACTCTTGCTTTTAAAGATTACAAACACACGCCTAATATTTCAAGCCTCATTCCCACAGAAAAAATGCGTTTCGGCTCTCGATTCGCTTATTGGAATTGGACAAAAACATTTATTTTTTTAGGCATTTTAATAGCCATATTGGCTTTAGGCAAATGGCTCAATCGGCGTAAACAATTGATTTTCAAGGACTTAAAAGGCAATGACAAAGCACCTTATGCTTGGACAGTGAAAATTGATGGAGCAGATAAAATAGATTTGAATGATGTTTTTTATACCGCTTCCAATCAATTACGCCGCCGTTCTGACAATGAAATCAGCCGTTTTGATGTGCCTCGAACAGTGACTGCGACTATAAAACAAGCGGGCAGAGTGAATTTTCAATATCGCCAGTTGACCCAATCCAATGAATATTTGCTGTTGATAGATATGCCTTCAGCAGCAAATCACCAAGCGCAATTGTTCAATTTTTTAAATAAAGCATTGACCGATAATGAGGTTTTAGTAGAGCGTTTTTTTTATGACGGCGACATTCGCTTGTGTTGGAATGAAACGCATAAAAGAGGCATTTCTCTGAAAGATTTGCAGCACCATTATTCTGAGCATCGGTTAATAATTGTCGGTTCAGGTCATAGCTTCCTTAGCCCTTTGAATGGCAAATTGGCAAAATGGGCAACCATTTTTGACCGGTGGCGCATCAAAGCCTTGTTCTCCACGCGACCTGCTTCCGAATGGGATATGCGCGAGGCACAACTCGCTCAAAAGTTCCGCATTTTACCAGCCTCATTGAAAGGTATTGGCGAGTTGGTAGAGACGATTGAAGCCGTTGAAGCCAAAGATTATCGCTTGTGGAAAACCGTCAAAGACCCCTCAGTACAACCCCTCCGCTTGCCCAATTCGCTGACTGATGATGAGTTGATGATGGTCTTGAAAGCCGAATTTATGCGCTACAACAACCGCCAAGCCGACGACCGTTTGGTACAATGGATTGCCGCTTGTGCCGTCTATCCGACCTTGCATTGGGATTTGACGTTGGCTTTAGGTACAGCCCTGACAGCCCCCCCTACCCCCCAAAGGGGGGAGTTAGCCCGTGATGCTTCTCAAACTCCCCCCTTTGGGGGGCAGGGGGTGCTTTCGCTTTTAACCTTAGATAACTTATTCACAATCAATCGGTTATCATGGTTCGTAGATGGTAAAATGCCTGAGCCCGTGCGTAAAACATTGCTCAAATGGTTGGCGGAAACACACCCCTCAGTATTGGAGCAAACCAGACGGCATTTAGCTGAAATTCTGAAAAATTGCCAGCCGCCAAGCGACTCCATCGCTTATGAAGACTATCGCCTACAAATGGTGATGAATGAACTCCTCCTCAAACCCGATGCCCGACAACGCAAGGCTTTGGAAACTGAATTGGAAAAGCTTTTAGCCCTCGATGCCGAGCAGGATTTCCTTGTAGCCGAGTATCTGAATCGCCCGCGCACGCCGCTGGATTTTGTCGTACCTGATAATTTGAGGAAATATGTCCGCGTGCAAGAGACTAACCGTTTGCCTCGCTCGCCGCAGTGGGTTTGGCAGTCTTTCATAGCGGTTCCGGCTTTGATTTGCCTTTGGTTTTTCAACCCTCGTTCAAAAGAGTGCGATGGTGCAACAGGTTTTCTCAACAACACCTTTTATTGCTTAAAAACGCCTCAAGATTCGCTGACATTTAATGAGCAAAACTTCTGCGATTGGGTTGGAAAAGCAATAGATGAACGACTTTTAGATTCTTATGATAACCATATTAAATCGGTCCAAGATAGTATTCAATTAAATCCGGCTCGAAAAGAGGAATTGACTCGAAATATTACTAATATTCAAGATGCCAAAGAGCGTTTGAAAAGAGAATTCGCTCAAAAAGGTTATCCTCAGAATGCCTCATTAGAAGAAATATTGCTGACTGAATCCTTCAATTTAATACGCCAAAATGCTTTGGATAGTGCTTCTTTTTATAGAAATATACCCATTGCTTACTGGAATGCAGGTGTTTTCATTTATAATAAAATTTCCAAATTACCACAACGATATACAGCTTCTATGCTGGCTACTTCTCAACAAAAACTTAGAGACAGTGCTTGCATTTATTTCACTAAACTTGATAAATGGGCATGGCGAGACAGTGTTTTAACGCCCGAAGAAGTGGCATTAATCGGTAAAACCTGTTATCCTGAAATCGTACAACAGCAGCCACAAAATATAGCACCGCCACCTCAACAACTACAAGACCGTGATTTTGAACCCTATCAAACCCGCAAGCAATACGGCTTCAGACATGCTAAAACCCAAGAGACTTTGATACCCCCTCAGTATCAGAACGCTTATTACTTCGCTGAAAGCCTTGCAGCTGTGAAGGTCAGCAATAAATGGGGATTTATTGACCACGATAATAATATGGTGATACCCCCTCAGTATGACAACGTTTCTCAGAATTTTAAGAAGGGTCGGGCGCAGGTACAGGTAGGTAAAGAGATGTTTTTTATTAATAAAACGGGTAAAAGAATAGCAGGAGGTTCAAATACTAATATAGCAACTGTTCCTCCTCAAATAAGTGTTCCCAATCCAGTTGAGCGAAGTAATGCGCCGGTTATTAACATTATTTTTTCTAATGCTGTAAATAGTGCTCAAATAGATATGAGAGAAGCCAATACACAAAGAATAATTCTCTCACAAACTTTTACAGGCAAATCATTGAGTATTGATAAAATCGAAGTGGGTAAAACATATTTAATTACCGCTCATGTAGTTGGTTATATGTCTGATTCTGCATTCGTAACTATTTCAAAAGATAAATTAGTAAATGACGTAAGATTTTATAATAGCCCAACCTTAGCCCCGACCGAACAAAGACCGCCTATTTCAACTAATTTAGATAAGAATCCACCTCCTCAAAAAGCACCCGTGATGCCCATTGAAGGGCAAATGATTTTTTTAGATGGGGGTAACTTCACAATGGGATGCGATGAAAAAAGGGATGCCCCTTGTCAGGATAATGAAAAACCATCGAGAAAAGCCTTTGTGAGTGCATTCTACATGGGCAAATATGAAGTGACCAATGAAGAATATGTCATTTTTTTAAATGACTATGGCATTGATTTTAAAATCGGTGAGCCTAATAAAGGACAAAAGCTGATTGATGAAAATAAATGGGGCATCGCCTTTCGCAGTAAAGGGGACGTCGCAACGGCTTATTATGAAGTGCAAAAAGGCTATGAAAAATATCCTGTGGTAGGCGTCACTTGGTATGGTGCGGTGGCTTATTGCGAATGGCTCAGTAAAAAAACAGGTAAAAACTACCGCTTACCGACAGAGACGGAATGGGAATTTGCGGCAAGAGATGGCTACAAATCAAGGAGAAATAGAAATTATATTTACAGCGGCTCCAATAAAATAGAGGATGTGGCTTGGTATGCCGCCAATTCAAGTAGTAAAACGCATACTGTCGGCACTAAAGCTGCCAATGAATTGGGCATTCACGACATGTCAGGCAATGTATGGGAATGGTGCAGTGATGTAGGCGGTGATGATTATTATAAAAATACGCGCGGAATAAACCCTCAAATCATAGATAGAAACAATCGTGTTTTGCGTGGCGGCTCGGCATACAGTCTTTATAATATGTGTCGTAATGCCATGCGTAATTTTATGGCGGCTTCAAGCAGCAATGATTATTTTGGGTTTAGGGTCATAATTGGGTATTAAGTTTTTGAAAGACAAAACAATTTGTATAAATTTGAGTTTGAATTTCAAGAAAAAAAGAGTAATATTGTAAAAAAAAAGCACATGGAACAGACATTTTTATCGGAAGTGTTAGAACGATTTAAAAAATACCGTTCGCTTGGGTTTTCAAAACAAACCATTTATAAAATGCTCAACAAAGCAGAATTAGCTGTGTTATTGTTTTACTTTGTTGAAAAAGAAGAGCAACAGCTTAAATCAACCTCTATTTTACACATAGAAAAAGCCGATATTATAGAAGATTGCATTAAAAGCTGTTATTAAAGACTATGAAAAATTAGATGAAGGCTTGTAAGAATTTACCTAAAATTACCCGATGAACCGCATAACCGAATAAAATTCGATTATGCGGTTTTATTGTTATAGGAAGATAATTTTTCAGGTATTAAAATATTTTCAATAGAAGACAGTTGTTGAGCAATTTCATGGCGTTCTTGCTCAGTGCAGTTAGGGTTGTTAAGTTT
>JAYUUR010000021.1:0-6500 GCA_043754475.1 Saprospiraceae bacterium
TTATGAAAAACTAAGTCGTAATAGTCAATCTATGTGCTATTTAGCTATGATTAAAATTATGGCTAATAGATGCAATTAGGGTTTTAAAACAGTTTCTAATGTTTTTGCAGCCACCATCATTCCTTTTACACCAATATCAGTACCGCCAGAGGCTACCGCTTGCCAACTATGCGCGGTCGTGCCTGGCACCCATGTAGCCGTTTCTACACCTACGGTCGGTACTGCATAACTTACATCACCTACATCTGTTGAGCCTTGATTTTTTTCGATGTGTATAGCTTTTACAATAGCTGCGGAATCTATTGCTGTAGCCTTGCCTAAAAAACTTGATTGTATTTTTTTAGCGAAAATTTTTTCTTCGGCTGTGTATGTTACGCCACCTACTTTTTCCAAATTGGTTTGCATGTTCATTGCGAGAGTTTTATTGATAAATAGGTCGTGTGTACCACCAATTATTTCGTAATCCATTTTTGTTTCTGTACCAAGGGCTGCACCTTCCGCAGCTTTTGCAATCCTATCAAAAATGGATACTGCCGTCGTTTTATCAGGGTGTCTGACATAGTAATATACTTCAGCAAATTCAGGCACCACATTGGGTGCTTTTCCGCCATTGGTAATGACATAATGAATGCGGGTTTCTTGAGGAATATGCTCCCTCATCATATTCACCATATTATCCATAGCCTCTACCGCATCTAATGCAGAACGCCCTTGCTCAGGCGACATAGACGCATGTGATGCAATACCATAAAACCTAAACTTGGCAGATTTATTAGCCAATGCACTGGTGTACATGACTGAATTATTATCGCTTGCATGCCAATGCAGCACTATATCTACATTTTTGAACAACCCTTCCCGAACCATATATACCTTCCCGCTTCCACCTTCTTCGGCTGGGCAACCAAATACTTTGATAGTACCTTTTAATTTGCCTGTTTCTAATAATTTTTTGATAGATATACCAGCAGCTACTGAACCAGTGCCAAATAAATGATGACCGCAGGCATGAGCACTATTTTTATTTGGAATAGCGGTTTTGATTGGAGAATTGTCTTGTGATATGCCTGGTAATGCATCATACTCTGCCAAGATAGCTATCACTGGTGAACCGCTGCCATAAGTAGCAACAAATGCAGTGGGCATACCTGCTACACCTGCATCCACCGCAAAGCCATTGTCTTTTAATGTATTTTGTAGCAATGCTGAACTTTTATTCTCTTTATATCCCAATTCTGCATAATCCCAAATACTGAATGCTATTTTTTTATAAGCCTCATAACCCGACTGTATGGATGTTGCTGTTTCATTTTTTAAGGCATCATTTACTTTAGTAGTGTTATTATTTTGTGCAAAACAATTAAAGTAAATTAGAATTGATAAAATAGAGATAATAATTTTTTTCATGATTTTTTATTGATTTATTGATTAAAAAATAGAGAAAATGTCATTGCGAGGTACGTGGCAAATTGTCACTGCGAGCGGAGCATGGCAGGAGGCGGTCTTTTTATCAAAAATATGCTTTAGTTCAAAAGCAATTCAAACATACGAGGATTTACACGATTTGGAAGGATTTTAAAACTTCCCCTTCTTATCCACATATTGCCATGTATCGCTTGTCCAAACGCTGTGTTCGCCATCCTTGACGGTTTTACAATTATTACTGACCTTCGCTTTCCCATTTTCAAAAGGAAAAGCGCAATCATACTGAGGGGTAATGACAATGGCATAAGTCTTAGCATCAGCATAGCCGATTTTTCCATTTTTTACAACTCTTATCAAACCTTCGGAAGGATTATCAGGACCATTGTCATAAGGGAATACTTCATAAAGGGTCGTTTTTTTACTGTCCATAATTACCCATTTGCCATTGGTGGTTTGTATCATGGTCAGCGAGGAGGCTTTGGCTTTATTGGCAGCTTCTAATTTAGATACAAACAGCCAGCCATCGTTAAAACCCGGTTGTGGCTCTATTCACCAATCGTCAAAAGCTTGATATTTACTGGAAATTGTATTGCCTGATTTGGTACTCAATGACTTTGAAAATGCCGTCATTTGCTTATCTACTTCTGGAATATTATTGTTGTTATAAGCCCCATTTAAAGTAGCTAAAAAGATTTTTCTGCCTTTGAAACTCTCTCGATTTTGCCCTATTTTATTGGCTAATCCCTTGAAATAATCGTTGTTTTTTTCATACCATTGCTTACTGGCTGCGATATAGCCATTGAATAATGTCGGTTTATTCAGAAAAGCATACAATGTCAATGAACCTGAAAGCGACCTGCCGTACAATATCTTTTGCCCATTCACGCGGTATTTTTTAGCAATTGAAGGTAGCAATTCTTTCTCAAAATAGGAGAGGATTTTATCAGCCCTTGCTTTGTCTGGCATCCTGTCTATATTTTCATCGCTGATGTCGATGCCCACCACAATCATTTCAGGCGTGCTTTTATCAGCCTGTAGTTTTTGAGACAAAGTGGCTATTTCCTCCACCGTTTTATCCATGCCATTTAAAAAATATAGGACAGGATAGGTTTTTTTAGACGTCTCATAACTATCAGGCAAACGTACCATGAGTTTCACGTTTTTTTTCAGAATAATAGAAGATACAGTGTTCTCCTTTACCTTTGGAAACTCCTGTGAATATATGCTTTTTGATTGAAATACCATCAAAATAAGCAATAATAAGAAATGGTTTTTAAATAGAATTTTCATTTTTATAATTGATTTTTGATTGAAAAAACAGAGAAAATACTGAGGGGTTTAAGTTCACCCAGCATACTACTGTATTATGCGTTTCGTCCAAAAACTGATAAATTTTGATTAATCCACTCTTACCAGCACCCTTCTCGTTTTTTTATTATCACCAATAATTGCCGTATCGCCTTTTAACTTAATTTGACGAGGCTGTTCAGTATCAGTGTACCACGGAATAGTGCCACCTTTTACATGATGAATTACTCTACCTTTTTCAGCCTCCAGTGTATAAGTGCCAAAGTAGCCGAATGAATTTTTATTCTGATAGTCATATACAATCACACTGTATTTTTTACCTTCCTCTTCTGATATTTTTAGAGGATTCTCATTTGAAATATTGATGTTTAATACACCACTTGGTGTATAAGTAAAATAGCCTTTTGGATTTTTTCCGTAACGATACACCCAAACATTAGCAATAGAATCAAAGTCGGCAAACTCAACCAAACGCCAAGTACCTACAATGCCTTTGGAATGATTTGATGTGGCTGTATTATTACAGCTTGTCAGCATTGTAAAGCCAATTAATAGGCTTGAAATAAATAAAGAAATTGTTTTTGCAGCATTGCGGTATTTCATGTTGTTCAACATTTTTTTGATTTTTTGATTGCCTACTCTGAACGGTTTTCGGCTTCCCCGTTTTTGTTTTTTTGATTAAAAAATAGAGAAAATGTCATTGCGAGGTACGTGGCAAATGAGGGGATAATGCACCCCCTCAGTATAAATGCCATTTTAAAAAACTATTTTGATTCCAATTCATCATTTGATATCTTATGCTTTCCAATAAGTTTCACTGCCTTTTTTGCCATCAAACACATAATTCATCGTAGATTTTATCGCACCAGAGCCTAAAATGTCGAAAGTATATGTTCGAGAATTGCCTTTTGTCAAACCGGGATAGTTGAATGTATTATTGCCGATATACTGATATTCTGTACCAAAAACTTCATTTTTTTTCCATAGTGAAGTTTTATGTTTGAAAAATTCAATGGTTTTGGTTTTATCTTTTTCATTATTATAAATGCCTGATAATTTATCAAGAGAAGCTGTTTCGGCAAGCATCACTTTTGCCATTGACACATCATATATTACCTTTTTGCCTGTACTGGATTCCGTTACATCTAATCTTCGTCTTTTGGCTGCATCAGCATTGGCATAAATATCTTTTTCAATATGCTTATCACCATTGAAATACAATTGTGTCACCAAAGGCTGATAGCCTTCGGCAGTTATCATCAAGTGAAAATGAGCTGGACGTATCTCACCTCCCCCTGCGTCATAAGCCACTGGCAAAATGGTTTGAAAAGAATAATTGCCATTTTCATCGGAAAAAGAAGTGCCTCGATATTTGAATTCTGAAGTAGCATTGTCGTACACGCCATTCCCGTCACAATGCCAGATTTCGACTTTGGCATTTTTATAAGGCGTAGTACAGTCTTGGTGCTTGATTTTACCCAATAATTTAACAGGAACGCCTTTTTCTCCTTTGATAACTAAGCTACTCCGAACAGGGCTATTGGGTCTATAAAATGGACCTAAAATATCGGAGGTCGTTTCGCAGTCGCCGACAAAACGTTTGCCATCGAAACGGACAAAACCCGTTGCACTAACAGCAATAGCCGATAAGACTGTATTGCTTAAAAATGTTCTTCTTTTCATTGTTAAAATTTGATTTTTTTGATTAAAAAATAGAGAAAATACTGAGGGGGTATTTGATTTCAAGAAAAACACTTAACTTTGTAATACTTAAAATTTAAAAATAGAGACAATGGGAAATATTCAAATACAACCGAATAATAATATTCAAACGCTCATTAGCGGCTTTTCAGAAATGCCTTTGAACGATTTGGAGTCTTTTATCAATGGATTAAATGCCCTTGTAATCCGAAAACGAGTGGCGGACAAAGGAAAACGAGATAAAGCCCTACTCCTTAAAATCAATCAAACCGTTTTGTCTGAACAGGCTTTGGAACGTTATGTATTCCTTCAAGACAAAATGGAACTTGAAAGCCTATCTGAATCGGAATATAAAGAACTACTCACTTTAGTTAATCAAGAAGAAAAAATTCGCAACAAGCGTTTTCAATTTCTTTTAGAATTGTCTCAACTACGGAGCATTTCCTTGACCGAATTGATGAATAATTTAGGCTTAGATACTTTGAATTATGCCTAAAGTTCATGTACCCCTCCCGATGCAACGGGCAGTCATTCAACGCGCCAAAGGCTATTGTGAATACTGCCAGCTACCTGCCTCTTTCTCTCCCGCTTCTTTCAATTTTGAGCATATCATACCGCTTATCAAACAAGGATTAACTACCTTAGAAAATCTTGCTTTCAGTTGTGGTGGTTGCAATGCCCACAAAAAAGATAAGATAGAATCCATAGACCCTTTGACCCGTCAATTATTTCCTTTATTCAATCCTCGAACCGATGTTCAGCTTTTAAAAGTCAATCGAGAGGGCAATATCAACTTGCGGAGACTCTTGAAAACGGCAGAACTTCATCCGCCTACTTTGTAATGCTTTAAAATACGGAGGGGGTAATCGAATATCCCCCTCAGTATCAGTATCAGCCACTATTTCTCCTTCGCATCATCATTATAAATATCCCTCACGCAGACATATTTGCCATTGCGTTTTTCCCAAATAGCCATGTATTTGCCAGTGTTAAAAACCTTTCCGGTAGCATCTTTTGAAGTCGTTTTACCCACCTCTGTCACAGTGTTTTCGTCGCCAAATACATCCATTATGTCGTAAGAAACCGTAGCCCCTTTTTGTCTTTTGGCAAGACCTGCTTCAATGTCTTTTAGAATAGCCGCTTTACCGACTAACATCGGATTGTTATTACTCATGCTTATGGCGTCATCAGCATAAAAAGCCGATATGGCAGCGGCATCGCGGGCATTGTCGGCAGCCGCCCAAGCGGATTCTAAGGCTTGGATTTCGGCTTTTACTTTTCCCATGTCGGGTTTTGCTACCACCATTTCTTTGGCAGTTTCTTTGGTTGCTTCGGCTGCTTTAGCGGCAGTGTCAGTAGCAGGATTGCACCCGAAGGTGAAAAGAGAGAAGGCAATACAAATTGCGATGAACGGAAGAATAGGATTGTTTTTCATTTAGATAATGATTTTTTAATGATTTTAAAAATGGATTTAAATGTATTATCAAAAACGAGTTATACTTGAGGTCATTTTATTTAATCTATAATTCTCTATAAAATTAAGGTTTTTTATCTAATAATGAAAAAAGTAGCGTTTATTTACGCATTACTACTTACTCAGTTTTTTAACCGCCGCTTCAATTGCTCAAAACGGCGGCGTTTTCATTCATACCGCTTTATTTAATCCAATTTATCCACCCGTTCCCAAATCTCTTCCAGCGGATATGAGTGGATGCTTTCTCTAATCATTTTCATAGTAGCAGCAAAATCTTTTGTTGGATACACCTTTTTAAAAGCTGTTTCGAGGTAGCCATTGGACTCGTTATTGAGCATTTCCTCCAACGTATTGGTATTGATGGTGCGATAAAAACCGCCTGTATTGGCATCATTCGGGTAGATATGTGCACCAAAACGCCAGCCCGCTATCTTGCCCATTTTAACTGCCTCAATAAATACAGGCTCCATCATTTTTTCATGTTTTTTAAGCTCTGCCCCTTGACCGGGCACTACTTTTACCTGCGTCAATTTGACAAAACGACCTGCTGCGCCGGGCTGTACCCGCTCTATTTGTTGGTCTAAAGAGCGAG
>JAYUUR010000022.1:0-6475 GCA_043754475.1 Saprospiraceae bacterium
GCAAAAAAATTAGTTGTTGCACCCAATTTTAGAGACAATATCACAAAGCAGCAATACAATACGGAGGATATAATTTTACTGATTAATGAGGTCCACGACATCAACATTAAAAAAGGTAGAACCGAAAAATTAGCAAAAGCACTCAGAGGGCGCAATGATAAAGAGACATTAAAGAATGTCTATCATTTTGTCCAGTCATGTATAAAGTATGTGAAAGATAACGGCGGTTATGAGCGAGTTAAAGAAGACAATGTAACGATTTACGAAGGTTACAGCGATTGCAAAGGCATGAGTTTGTTAATTAATTCAATCGTTCATCATTACGGCTTTAGCTACCAATATAAGTTTGTTAAATATGTGACACACTTTTTTGGCATCCCCTCAGTATCACAGCATGTTTATTCAATCGTGGTAACTGGTAGCGGTCAAAGATTTGTTTTAGATGCAGTTAACACATACGGCGGTTTTAATAACGAATTGCCTTTTGATGAATTGTTAGGAACGATAAAAAGTAAAGGTTTTCCCGACAATGTAGGAGATACCCCCCCCTCAGTATCGAACGGTTTTTTTACAAAACTTCTTTGGTTTGGTTTGGGCGTAGTAGCCATTAGTAAAATCTCTAAAAAATAAGATATGCCTTTAGTTCATGTAAACGGATTACCTAATCAGAATAATAAAGAAGTCTTGACAGATGTAGTAAAGCCAAAATATGAGAAAGAATATTTTGACTTTTCGCAAATGACAGATGGCGAAATGCACCTACAATTGAAGGCGGCACAATTCAGACTTCTAAAGGCATCGTTTCCAAATCATACGGATAGTAAGTTGTGGGAGGGTGCGGAAAGTATGTACATGAACGCAATCTATAAAGGCGTACACGGTGTAAGCGGCAATACTGGCATAGCGGGATATTTACCACGTGAATTGAATGAAATTCAACGGGATATTTTGCAAGCTGCAAAGCGATACGCTCCAGCTGGAGACGGGCAAGTTTTAGTAAAGCGGTCTAATGTAGGCATTGGTGCAGACCCTATCATACAATGGACTGACTTTAAAGAGTGTGACGTATATAAAAACTTTTCGATGGATGGTTATGATAAATGTATCAGTAACTTATTCAACGATAAAAATAGAGAGTGGAAATTTACACTCAATCAACATCTTGAAAGGTCTTCACACCATGTTTTATATGAGTTTTGCGACGACTTACAAGCGGCAAAGTTAAGACCTACAACGGCTTGGAAAGTAGGGATGCACCAGCAAAGTATATCTATGATTTCACAGGTATCTAAAATAAGCCGTTCAAATATTACTGAATGGCATAGGCTGGGGGTTATGCGTCATAATGCACTCAAAGGGGTAGGGGCATTGCCTCCACAACAAACGATTAATATTCTTTTTGATAATCAAGACGCAACTTTTGAAAAGGTTTTAAGCAGTTTAAAAGACCCTGAAACGGGCAAAGACGTAACCGTTGGATTTATACCAATTGCGGCATATATCATTTTTGCATGTGCGGCGGCTTTAGTGGCAGTTGCTGGAGTAATACAGGCTATCAATAAACAAGAACCTACGGCATTAGATAGACTCGGCTCTATTGGCTCGGCTCTATTTTCAGCGCAAGGGGGCGATAATACGCCGTATAGCGGCAATAATGGCAATGGTGGCAATAATGGCAATGGTGGCAATAATGGCAATAATGGCAATGGTGGCAACGGTGGCAATAATGGCAACAATAGCGAATCTTTTTTTAAAAAGTATCAAACGGAATTGTTAGTAGGCGGTGGCGGTTTGGCTGCCTTGTACTTGCTCAATAGTGACAGTAAATAATTTTCTTAATCATATTTTCAAATCAAAAAAAATTATATATCATGGCTAATGGTAATAAAAGTAAGGTAAAGCCTCCAATGGAAAAAGGCGATAAAAGATGTTACAAAACGGAAGCAATCGCTAAACGGGTAGAAGGTGGCATGAAAGCGAAGAAAAAACGGGTAACACGTACAGGTAAGTGTATTGAAATGAAGTAATACCCCTCAGTATTGCAGGGTTTCAAAAGTGTAAATCAATTTTATTAAAATCTAAAAAAAATTACAACATGAGTAAAAGTTGTGGTTGTGGTGGTCACATCAACGGGGCATTACAAAGTAATATGTTTGACGGTGTACTCGGTACACTTGTTTCTATTGGTGCTGGTACAGTTGGTTACAAAGGTGCTGAAATGTTATCTACCCACGTCGAATTTATGAAAGCGGACAAATTGACAAGCGGACTTATCAAAGTAGGAGCGGCTTTAGGCGTAGGTATGTTTTTTCCTGAAGTGGTAGAAAACCAATACGGAGCGGCTTTTTTGGTAGGTATGGGTGTTAATGGTGGTCAAGATTTGCTTGAAAAGGCAGGTATTAAAGGCATTGGCTTTGTCAATCATAACCGTTTTATCAATCCAAATATTGCAGAAACGGGGCGTAATATGTCTGGTCAAGAAGAAGCCGTAAAAGTTCATTACCACTAAAAACGTTGGTTTCAATTTTTTAACCAAAACAGTTTTTAAAATCAAAATCATTTAAAAATCTAAAAAAAAAATCATGCCGAATATTAATATTTTTCCAGACGTGAACCGTGCCAAATTGTCAATAGTCAAAGATTGGATTCACGAAAAATTGGGTATTGACCCCGAATCTGTCATAGTCAATACCGATATTTTGCGTATTTCAGCAAAATTTGATGAAAAAAGAGGTGAAATTGAGATACCAGTAAAAACGAATGACAATGATTATCCATTGGATAAAAAATTGTCAAATGATGATATTTTCTTTATCACTGATTTGCTGGCGGTTGTTTCAAAAGAATCTGATACAGAGGGCGGCAACTCAATTTTATTGCCATATCCGGACCCTGTATTGTTTGACAATGTAGGCGAAGCGGCGGCGTTGATGTGCTATTTTAACGGAAAATTAGCACTTGAAGACAACCATAATAAGCGGTTTTACAATTACCCTATGATTGAATGTTTGAAAGTGCCTATGCGTCAAATGGAAATTGATGGTACTGGTAGGATTGTTTCTTATCCGTCTATTGATTTGCGTAAAAGCGCAATCGCTTGGAATCCTTTTGAGGTTGTAAGCGGTTTGGCTAACAGCCGTTTCAAGATTCAGTACAACGGCAAATACGATGCAATTTCAGACAGTGGTAAAAACCGTGCTACTATCTTGGCTTTTGGTTTTAAAGGTGCTGGTTTGGCAAGTGCTTTTTCAAAGTATGAGCAAAGTATGAAGCGTTAAAAAGTAATATTATTTACTTATTCATATCTACGATTTTTAAAAGGGGGTGCAATTCCCCCTCTTAATTTCATTAAACTTTCCTTTTAAATTATGAAAGATATTTTTGAATTGCAACGGGCGCAGGCTATACCGTACGCTACGACAATAGAGGTTTTGATTAATAAAGCCAATCAATTAGCGTTCAAATTTGCGGACGATTCAGAATTGGCAAAACGTGAAATTATCGGTTTCTTTATCAGTTTTCCCGACAACGGCATATTACAAAGCCGTTCAAATACCGCGTTGCTGGGTGCTACTCAAATGAATAGTGCATACATCACGTTGACAGCCAATCAAAACGATTTTGTCAAAAATGCACCTTTGAAAATGTTTGATGTTGCAAAAAAGCCACTTTTGTACGTGCCTATTTATGCAAAAGGTTTGACCCTTAGAGAGTGTGAAATTAAACTTGGAGAGGTGTTAACGGGTACGCCTAATTTCGCAGTACAAATAACATTTATACACCTGTAAACGCCTTAAAATGAGTAATGCAATAGTTAAAGCGGCTTTGAATAATTTAGCTGACATAAAGACGGTTTTTTTGAATTATGCAACTAAGGGAAAGGCTGGAGAGGTAGGAAATCCGTTTTGGTCACTCTATCAAGGCGAAGACACTAAAGCACCTCGAATTGCTTATAACTGGCATCTTTCAGACGTTGACAAGGCATGGTCTTTATTGGAAGATAACCTAAAACCTTATGCCAATACTGGAGGCACTTTTTATTTAACCATGTCCGATAAAGCCAAAGACAATGCACCCTCTATTTTTAGGCTCATTGATTTTAACCAGTTCCGTAATGTCCAGCCACAAGGCAGTATAAACGGCATGTACTCGATGCAACAACAAGGCGGTTATGACCAGCGACAAATTGACGAAAAGATAGAACTGGCAATGTTAAGGAAAGAGGTATTAGATATGAAAACGGGTAAAAACAGTAATAACGCTGTTATTAGTGGCTTGATTTCCCCTTTTGTATCAAACCCAAATTTCGACCCGAACGCCTTTTTTAATGGTGTGTTTTATTTTCTTGGTAATTTAGTAGGCGGTGGTCAAAAAGCGGTCAACGGTGTACCCCCTCAGTATTTTACGCAAACTGCACCACCTCCACCACCAACGGAACAAGCGGCGCAAGCTGAACAAACGGAAACAGATAAACCGTATGTTTATGACAATCAACAACTTTTGTACGGCTTGGAAAAGATACGGGCAAAAGTGAAAGGCGTGAAAACTGAAACGGTAATTGTTAGGGTAGGGGATATGTTAGAAAATATGCAACCATTAATGTTACAAGGTTTATTGTCTCAACTTGGTATTCAGTACGACCCTATTACTGATACTTGCAAAGATTTAGTACAACATGCTCAACAATGATAAATTTTACAAGTGGCGTACAATGGCACGCAATCCAATAGACGAAGATACAACGGCAATAAAAGTAAAATGTCATGGTATTGAGTTTAGAAATGTCGGAGAAGTAGAAGCAAAAATAAATGACTTTTGGGATTTAAAACCAAACGGCGAACCCAAATTTTTTGGATATGACAACCTTAATTTTATACTGGAGGACGAATTTAAGATAACATTTAAAAAGGGCGTAACGGGCGTCAAATGCGTTCAAATTGCGGAAATAGTAGTAAAAAATTTGAATTACAACGATATTTAGACATGGCAATTATCACATCTCCAGTATATACAGGCAACGGAAACGGCAACAACGGCGGCGGCGGCACGACTAATAATTATGTCACCATCATTACCAACATAGTTAATTTTACTGGGAGCGTCATTAACAGCCCTGTTACAATCACAAATGTTATGAATATTCAAATTATTGAGGGGGGGTTAACCTTAATAATAATTGAAGACTATTTTATAACAAATAATACGGTAGTTTTTAATCAATACATTGAAAATCTTAACATGACTATTATTAACCATAATGTGAATGTTACGAATATTCAGAACCAAATAAAAGGCGGTTTCAGAAATACGGACGAAGCAAAGGCAGGGGGCGTAAAGGTAGGCGAAATGTATTACTTGATTACTGACAATGACCCCTCAATGTATAGTGGAACAGTCGTTTATATTTATCAATAATTTCAGAATGAAAAAATTTATCTTATACATAATTATCTGTTTATCAATCAGTTGTGGAGCGCAAACAGTAAAATATGGTGCAGGGGTCACGCATACAGACGTACCCCCTCAGTATGTGCCTAATTATCCTACTAATCCGTCTCTTTTGGCTTATGACAGTACGGAACAAGCAATTTATGTAAACAGTAAAATACATGGTTGGTGGAAACTGTTTAGCCCATTTGAAAGGTATGTAAGAACCTTTACAAATATCAATTTTGCTAATGGTCAAAACTTTACTTGGGCAGGTATTGAAGCCTTTATAACCTCCAGTTCAGGGGGTAGCAGCATGAAAAAGAACGGGTACTACATTGTAAAGTTTACAGCAAATGCAACGGTTACAGACCTTGCAAGCGTTGATTTTACAAACGTGTTGATTCAAGTACCTAACAACCCAATACCTGTTTCTAACAACGATTATTTTTTAGTAAGGTATTACAGAGATAAATTAATTTCTTTGGTTTGGATTAACGATAAACAAAATGTTTCCTTTCAAATTATCAATAATCAAGTTGATTTTCATACAAGACAGATTGATAGCATAAAAGCAAGATTAGATACTTTGAACGTGACCCCCTCAGTATCAAGTAATGTTGATTCATTTTTTAAGAAGTATTATCAATATATCCCTTTTCCACAAAAAAATTGTAACGATACATTAAGGTATGTACCGCACCCTTTACAATCAAACAATTTTTTTGCCGTACCTCCAAACATGGTAGGAGATACTTTAGTCGGGTTTTATGCAAGTATTTGTCAACCGTCTAACAACATTTTACAGTTGCGATTTTGTAGGATTAACCGTAATGACGGTGTACAATATTATATCCGTTACAACGAATCAAATTTAGAACCTTATCAAAAGAATAAGTTTTTCGATAAGTTTTTTAGCGTCGAAGGCTCAATTTTACAAGCAGACGACCGCATATTTTGCGATTTTTTGGGGTATTTACAATACAATCAACCGAATTTAGAAGGGCAAGGGTTAAGTATTACGATAGTTATAAAACCGAAATTGAAA
>JAYUUR010000023.1:0-2200 GCA_043754475.1 Saprospiraceae bacterium
TCAACGTCTGCTATTTCTGCAATGTCTTGTCCTGCACAAAAAGCCTTGCCTTCGCCCGTGATTATGACGCAGCGTACTGAGGGGTCATCGGCGCAATCATCCAACGCACCGACCATTGCACGGCGCATTTCAGTATTGAATGAATTAAAAACTTTGGGGCGATTCATTGTTATAATACCCACGCCATGCGTTTTTTCTAAAATAATACTTGTCATAATGAGATTTTATTGGGTTGAAAATTGAAAAGCCAAAGTTAAAAAGATTGAGAAGATACCCCTCAGTATTTTAACTTTTTAAATAAAATCAAAACAACTTTATGGCGTTTAAGTAGCTGTTAGAAAATGGACATTAGTCTTTACACCGCAAAATGTTTATTTTTGCACTTTATAAATATACTTTCGTTTATATAAAATATTGTACGATGAAATTTAAATCCCCTTTTTTTGTTTTCACACTGCTCTCGCCTTTTTTTTCATTTTCACAAAATAGCAAGTTAATACCTGTAGATTCAGTCTATGCTGAAAGCCTGCGGACGGTGCAGCTTATCGCCAGTGGTGCGCCTTACGGGTTGCCTGCGATGCCTTTGAAAGGTGGTTCTCTCAGGCTATCTTTTGATGATATGGACAATGATTTAAAAAATTATTCCTACTCAGTGGAATTATATGACCGTGATTGGCAACAGCCGACGAAGCTCGATAGGATGGAATATACTGAGGGGTATCAAGAAGATCGTATTTTGAATTATAAAAATGCGTCGGCTACGAATATCGCTTATGTGCATTATAATTTGAGTTTTCCGAATGAAAATATACGGGTGACGAAGTCGGGCAACTATATTTTGAAGGTTTATATCGATGATGCCAACAAAACGATTGTGATGACCAAGCGATTTATTGTGTTTGAAACCATCGTTGTGCCCATCATTCAACCAGCGATTCCGAATGCCATTTTATACAATACACATCATGAGTTTGATATTTCAATAGAACCTAAAAACTTTCGATTATCGAATCCGATGAATGAAATCCAGTTGAGTGTATTTCAAAATCGCCGTTGGGACAATGCGAAAAACAATATTAAACCGCTATATGTTCAAGGTGAGAAATTGGTGTTTGATTATCAAGATTCGATTGTTTTTTTAGCAGGAAAAGAGTGGCGATATGTGGATTTGAGGAGTACTCGTTTTCGTTCAGAACGTGTTTCGCGCATAGATAAAGACGATGAAACATGGTATTACACTTTGAGAACAGACCTTGACCGCGCACGCGAGCCGTATTTAATTTATCCCGATTTGAATGGTGGTTATTTTATTGAAAATTCTGATTTCAACAATGGGGGCGACAGTGGTTCAAATGCTGATTATGTGGATGTGGTCTTCTCTCTTTATCAAAAAGAGGCTCGTGAAAATGAAGATATTTATATTTTTGGAGAGCTGACCAATTGGAAAATTGACGAACGTTTTAAGCTGGATTTTAATCCTCAAAAAAAGGCTTATGATGCGACCGTACAAATCAAGCAGGGTTTTTACAACTATATATATGTGACTGTGCCGAAAGACAAAAAGACTTACGATGGCTCCGCTTTGGAGGGCGATTGGTTTGAAACGCAGAATGAATACACGGTTTTGGTTTATTATCGCCCATTTGGTGCGCGTTTCGATAGAGTTATTGGGGTGAGTAAATATGTTTCAAATAAAAAATGAGAAAAACATTGAGTTACTGAGGGGGTGTAAAATTTTTTTACCAAGAAATATGTGCTTAAAAATGAGAATTTACTTGGTAAATGCTTATATTTGTTCTATGATAATTCGAGATGACTTTATAAAAGCGCAATATTTATTGACGCATTTTCCGACTCTTGCCCTGCTTGGGTCGAGGCAAGTCGGCAAAACGACATTGGCAAAATCTTTAGCTGAAAGTTTTCCTGTGCAAAATATTTATTTTGACTTGGAAAATGATCGAGACCTTTTTCAATTTAATACAGATGCTCAAAGCCTTTTAGAAAAACATCTTGATAAATTGGTGATTATTGATGAAGTACAGCGTATGCCTCGTTTATTTGCCCTATTGCGCGCGATGATTGATGCTAAACGTACGCCCGGGCGGTATCTCTTGTTGGGGTCTGCTTCGCCTGATTTGATTCAAGGCGTATCAGAAAGTTTGGCTGGGCGTGTCAGCTATTTAACCCTATATCCTATTAG
>JAYUUR010000024.1:0-6460 GCA_043754475.1 Saprospiraceae bacterium
CTTCTTGCAAGGTCTGTTTTTCTTCCTCTGGAAGAGACGATACATATAACATACCTCAAAGGTAATTATTGTCGATTATTTAATGTCAACTACTTAGTACACTAAGAAAAAATTAAAAACAGAAAATATGACAATCGAAAGAACATCTGATGCCATCATTTTAAGGCTGCCACTTGATGTAAATATTGATGAAATTCAACGCTTTTTAAATTATTTGCGGTTCAGAGAATTGACAGCTAAAAGCAAAGCATCTCAAAATGATGCCGATGAGCTCGCTATCGAAATCAATAAAAATTGGTGGAAAAAAAATAAAAATAAATTTCTTCCTAAAAAATGAAAATTATCGTTGATAGCAATATCGTTTTCAGCGCAATGCTTAATAAGCACAGTGTTATCGGTGATGTACTTCTGAATTCACAGGAACATTTTGAGTTCTACACTTGCGAATATCTTCGAGAGGAATAGCCAATCATAAAAGCAAAATAATTGACATAACCGGCTATGACGAACTAACTTACGTGGATATGGATGATATTGCCTTTGTGGCTTTGAGCCTTTTTTTAGACATCAAACTTTGGACAGGTGATAAGGTACTGCGCACAGCATTGATTAAAAAAGGGTTTAAAAACTGCCTTTCAACTCAAGAATTGTTGCAACTTCATACTGAATGAAGTTAAAAATATAACTCAAAATACTGAGGGGTATTCGAGTTCGGATATGGGATTTCAGATTTCGGAAACATACAGAAATCTGACTTCTCATGTCGAAAATATACTGAGAGGTTTTGAATCAAATCAGTTTTTTTAACAAAACAATTTGCCCTAAATGATAATGATTGTGCTCAACCACACCCTGTATATTTTTATAAAAACTGTTGTGATTAGGCGGTACAACCTGATAAAAATCATCACCAAAGGGCAATTTTTCAACCGTTTGAGCAAAGGCTTCAGCATCGTCCCACGTTTTTTGTAGCAAGGCTTGCCAATTGGATTCCGACTGAATGGCGGGTACTTTAAAACTCTCCTCATGCTCAAAAATGTACTTTATGCCTTGTACATGCTTGTGAACATAATTTAAGCAAAAATTCATATGAAAAACAAGTATCGCAATGCTATTGGCATTAGGAATAGGCGTAGCAACAGCCTGCTGCCAAGTAACATCTTTGAGCACCATTGTCAAATCACTGTCTGTCCAGTTATTGCCGAAGTGAATTTCACGAATGTGGCGGGCTATTTCGTTGGTTATTTTACTCATGTTTTAATTTATTATAATTGAGAAATACTGAGGGGGTGTCATAAATTTACATTTTATTTTGAAATGCACAAAAATATTTAATTAGGGAAATAAAAATAATGACTACTTTTATTTTTCACAAGTCATTGATAATCAATTATTTGCTTCATCTATAATTTACTAACTTCCATCAATATGAAACTCTACAACACCAAGCAAGGCATCGTCATAGGTGCTAAATCAAAACTTTACCTGTCATTTAGAAAAGATTGGGATGCTTATATCAATCGAGATGATTTATATGAGTATATGGCAGAAGAAGTGGCAAGCCCAATTGTTGTTTTTATTAAAGATTTTTCGGAATTGGATGTGCTTGCACCCATCAGTCAACAAGAGGTTTGGGCAGCGGGCGTCACATATATGAAAAGCCGAGAAGCGCGGATGGAAGAATCCAAAAATGCCGGTGGTGGCGATTTTTACGCGCGGGTATATGATGCCGATCGCCCTGAAATTTTCTTCAAATCTACGGCTGAGCGGACTGTCGGTACAGGTGCAGAAGTATTTATTCGCCGCGATTCAAAATGGAATGTGCCAGAGCCTGAGTTAACACTTTTTGCTACTGCAAGTGGTAAAATAGTCGCCTATACTTGCGGAAATGACATGAGTTCAAGGGATATTGAAGGTGAAAACCCCTTGTATTTGCCTCAAGCCAAAAGTTATGATGGCTCTACGGCTTTGGGTCCTTGCCTGTATGTGCCTGAGAAGCCGATTCATCCGGAAACAGGTATTCAAATCAATATTTATCGAGATGAAACAAGTGTGTTTTCAGGCAATATATTAATCAATCGGATGAAACGCCAACACGATGAACTCATGGGTTATCTGTTCAGAGAAATGACTTTTCCAAACGGCGTTTTTTTGATGACGGGGACTGGTTTGGTGCCGCCGAATGATTTTACTTTAGCTATTGGCGATGTGGTTGAAATTACGATTGATGGGATTGGGACTTTAAGGAATATAGTGGCGCAACGGCTTGTCAAATAAGAATAGATAATTATATTTTAATAGTTTTTAAAAATTGAGTCCGATTTTTAATCAAAGATAACCATCGTGAATTTAAGGTCATTTCATATATCATAAATATCTCTACGATGTCCTACAGCTATAATATCAACTATTAAAATACTATCATAAATGTCATAAATAATACGGTAATCTCCTTTTCTGATGCGGAAACCACTGCGCCCTTTAAGTTTTTTGCAACCCTTCGGTCGAGGATTTTCAGCAAGGACTTCTATAGCGTCAAGCAATATATCAGCTATTTCATCCGGTAACTTATCCAACTGTTTCTGAGCTGTTTTACGGATTTGAATTTGATAAGGCATGTTGTTTTCTTTTGAGGCGTTGCTGGCGATATTCGTCTAAAGAAGTAGAAGGTTCATTGCGGCTTTTGACCTCGTCATAAAGTTTTATATCCTCTAATTCTTCAAGCTTTTCGAGGATATCAAGATATGTTTTCATAAGTATTACAACAGCGGATTTCTTACCCTTGTCATTTATGATATATTGTACAGAAGAAAGGTTCATTTTTTAATTTTTTACAAATATAAAGTTATTTTTGAATTAACCCAACTCCAAAACAACATCAGCATCGGGAGCAATTAATGGAACGGGTAAAACGGGCAATTTATCTTGAACATTAGATGATTTCATCTTTTATTTTTGATAACAAATATAAAGTTATTAAATTTATCAGACTAAATTTTATAAAATATTTTCCCAACTTCTAAAATTTCCAAATTATGTATCGAAACCTGAAAATTGCTGCGACACTGTCTATTATTTTCCTCAGCTTTTGTGCTGCTCAAGCGCAAGACATCATCCATCGCAAAAATGGTAAAACAATTGCTGCTAAAATCGTCGAAATCAATCCTGACGATGTGAAGTACAAAATGTTTGACCAACCCAACGGTGCTACATTCACTATTGACATCAATTTAGTGAAAAAGATTGTTTTTGAAAATGGCACGGTTCATAATTTTGCCAAAGAAGAAGCGGGTATCGACAACCCTGAATTGTATGCCGGTCAAAAGAGAACGGCTTATAAAATCAGCTTTTTAGATCCTCTTTTCGGGCATACTTCTTTTATTTATGAGCGCAATCTCAAACCGGGTAAAAGTATCGAAGGACGTTTGAATATCATCGGATTGGGCAGACAAAACAATGATAATTACATTTACAACAATACGACTATCAAACCTAAACCGTTTGGATTGGGCTTGACGGCGGGTTATAAATTTTATCATAAACCGGATTATTATAGCAGCCGCCAACGCTATGCACATTTGCTCAAAGGGGGCTATATCCGCCCTGAAATCAATCTGACTTCTTATGCTGAAAATAAGGTTTCATATACGTTCAACGGTACCACTTCTACTCCAATCTCACAACGAGTAACCACCACTTTTGGCGTTGCCATGCTCACTTTTGGTAAGCAATGGATTCTCGACGATGCCTTTGCAATTGATTTATTTGCAGGCGTGGGCATCGGTCTCATATCAAGAGGTAAAGTCAGAACAGGAAATGGCTCATACACTGAAGTCAATTTTAGCTCTTCCAACTACGGTCATGTCATTGCGGACAATGGTTTGGCTATGAATTTTGGTTTTAATATAGGATTCTTAGGCAAATAAAAATTGATTTCATTTGATAGTATAAATAAAAAAGCGATTATCCTTTTATGGTCATAATCGCTTTTTTATTTGTTGATATTCTTACGCATTTGATTGAATATCAATTGTTTATGTTTAAATTTTTCTCTTTCAAAAATTGTAAAACCTGAGCATCTATATAATTCCACGAAAGCCATGAGTAAGTATTTCGCTCTTGTAGAAAGCTATTCTTTTTAGCATTAAACATATTATCAAAGCTACCCATTCTCTCTTTAGAACCATCTGATATTTTATCAAAATGCGCTTTCAAAGTGTCTTGATTTTCATAAAGTAGAGGCAAATTCTTAGCAGAAACGTCTTGTAACAAAAAACGAACATCAATAATGCCTGTTTTGACAGGCGTTTCAATATTATATTTGGTAATAAAAACATCCCAATTGATGAAACAACCGGCTAATAAAACACCATAAAATGCCCAACCGACTCGCCGTATGACAAAATAGAAAGAGCGTTTTTCCTTGATTTTCAGATACATAAAATACAAACCAAAAAGCGTCAGCGTCAGAAAAATGAAAACGCCAATCCGCTTATACGCTAAGCCACAATGGTCAATGTATTGCCAATTTCGACAGCCTACCGAGAGCGCAAGAAAGGTATTTTGAGCCAACCATGCCAAGCCCAACCCCCTCAGTATAGAAGCCTTCGGATGAAAATTTAAAGCACCTCGGAAGAGATGAGTCAAAACGGCAATCGCCAATAAAATACCCAAAATGAGGACGTACGTACCCTCATGTACATATTGCTTAAGCTCCCACGGCGAGCGAGTGAGTGCACCCCCGAGCCAAACATGTTGAAAATCGAGGATATTATTTAACAAAATCAAAGCGTTGAGAGAAATTAAAAGCGAGATGCCGTTGCGATAACGGTCGTCAGTGGTCATGTTAAAGATGCCAGACTTCTCCCCCTCAGTAAAATCATCGGGGTTGAGGGCATCGGGGCGGTAAATTTCTAATTTTTCAAAATTCATAAGCGTCTGTTTCCATAAAGCTGCCCCCACAATCAAGATACCGAGCAGGAAGAAAAACACGCGGTCTAAATCCCAATTGAAGTTTAGAAATTCAAAAACTTTTCCCCAAAAGCTGTTCGCCAATTCAGCAAAATTGGGATTAGCAACATAATAAATCAGGTAAAATATGGGCAATATAAAAAGCGGAAATAAGACAAATCGCAGGTTTTTAAATAGGTTTTCACGACCCCTCAGTATCGGAAGGTTTTTCAATTGGCGGAGAATATGAAGCGGCATTTCAACCAAATTGGCGGCATAAATTAAACCAGCTAAAACGACAAAACGCAGGGTACGAGCTTGGACAAAACCAATCAAAATAGGAATTATCAAAACATGTATAACCCTGACAAACAAGGAGTTATGATAAACTACAAGCAGTGCAGTGAGTAAAACGCCGCTCGTTGCAATTTGAACAGTGCGTTCTAAAAAGCTCTCTTTATTCAAAAACCAAAGAACTGCTACGAGGAAAACTGCAAAAATTAAAGTGTTTAAACCCATCGTTTCGTTCCAAAAAATGAAGTTGAAAAGTAGAGCTCCAAGGGCTACTGCCACGTTTATTAAAATGTCTTTTTTCATTAGATTAAGGTTTTTCTTTTTTTAAATTAAACATAAAATTTAGCTTCCGAATGATTGAAAATGATACCCCTCAGTACATCGGTATTTTCATGCATGAGGTAGCGAAAATCCCAATGACCCATCCGACTACAGGCTTTACCTCGACGATAATGTTGAAATAAATTGCCCCAATAATCAGGCAATAAAAACAGTGAAACTAAGACTGTATTAATCACTTCGAAGCTATATTTCCTATTGCCCAATAGAAAAAAGTAAAGCCGTGCCTCTTCTACAATCGTTGGTTGATAGCCTAAAAGCACGTGATAAACGTCGTGCGTTTCGAGGTAAGGCAGCATATCAAAGTTGTTTTTATCCATAAAATCCCCTAAATCTCTACCCAATGTGCCTTGTGGAAATACCCGCAATTGCTCTTTGGTCAACTTCCAAGCTCTATTTTTAGGCATCACTGCTTTGTAAATAGGATTCAATAAACCCACCGTTTTTGATAACACGCTTTCACGCACCGCGTGTACTTTTTGATAGACTGAATTCTGTTTCATTTTTATATTATTTTGATTTAAAGAACTTTGTATTTCAAAGTATGTGTACAAAAAAAAAGCACTGGCTTTTTTAATATTTTTTTGATTTACTTTCATTTATTTAGGTTTTAAGTTGATGTATTTTTATAATTTAAGTACATAAATAATGGATAATCAATTACTTACAAATTCACATCATTCATCACTTATAACTCATCGTCATTGTGTTCAAAAGATTTTGTTTTAAAAATAAAGTATTGATTTTCAATAATTTACAATGCTTCTCGACAAAGGTTTAGTAAACGGAAAATTATTTTTTTTCAAAAAAAATAATTTTCCGTTTGCTAAACCTTTGTCGAGAAGCATTTTTAGGCTATTTATAAGATCCTTTGAAC
>JAYUUR010000025.1:0-2197 GCA_043754475.1 Saprospiraceae bacterium
TGAGGTTCCACCTCTTCCCTTTCCGAACAGAGTCGTTAAGCTCACCCGCGCCGATGGTACTGCATCCTTGAATGTGGAAGAGTAGGTCGCTGCCAACTCAATATAACATTAGCCTTGTCCGAGAAATCGGATGGGGCTTTTGTCGTTTAATACCTTTTGGTAATAAGAATATCCAAAATGTGTAAAAATTATTCAATGATTGATTTATGTACTGAATCTTAAAAAGATGCCGGTAAAGCCGATTTTTTGACAGCATTAATACAAGATCACGAAACGATTGCAAGGACTCTACATCGTTATTTAGAATAACCAACGCAATTGCTTCGAAAGCCACCCCTCAGTATGAGAGGCTAAATTGTATAGGAGTATTGGTTTAATTATTACTAAAAAAAACAGCTTGCATCATTGATACAAGCTGTTTTTTTTAGTAGTATTCTTAAAGTTCTTAGTGGAAATGTTTGTTTAAAAGTGTTTGTTTTTTGTAATCTAACTCATTCACAATCTTAATTCTTAACTGTCTGTTCAAAAGTGTTTGTTTTTTGTAATCTAACTAAATTCACAATCTTAATTTCTTAACTGTCTGTTCAAAAGTGTTTGTTTTTTGTATCTAACTCATTTACAATCTTAATACCTTACTGCTTGTTCAAAAGTGTTTGTTTTTTGTAATCTAACTCATTCACAATCTTAATTCCTTAACTGTTTTGTTCAAAAAGTGTTCGTTTTTTGTTTTGTTTGTTGAAGTGTTGATGATAAATTTAAGTGTTGTTCGTTTTTATCTTTCGTGTTTGTGACTTATTTTCGATTGATGATACAAATGTAGTCCCGAATCTGCCTTGTGTCAAGAGTTATTTTTTATAAAATTGATTTATGTTATTTTTAAAATATTGATAATCAAATGTTTACGATATTTTTTAAAATAAATATTTTAATTCATTATTTTTAAAATTATAGCTTTTACCCTAATTTTTTCACTTTTTGATTAAAAAAACAATCATCTGTGACGGTATAAATGAGTTTAATTAACTCAATCGGGTTGCCCACAAGATTGATAACTGATTGATTAATAATGCTTTAACCATTTTTAACTATTTTCCCTCACTTTAAATTTCAATAAATACTGAGGGGTGCTTATTTTTGACCTCTTTAAATTTAATTAATCACACGATGCGTAAAATAACTGCCGACTGGATTTTCCCCGTTTCAAGCCCGCCCCTCAGTCATGCGGTCATTGTCTTGGATGATGACGGTCAAATTCTGTCCATTGACGATAAAGATAACCACGACCCTGCCCTAATTGAATCCTATCGAGGAGTCATTGTGCCGGGCTTTATTAATACGCACTGCCATCTGGAGTTGTCGCACATGAAAGGCGTGGTGGATACAGGCACAACGCTCATTCCCTTCATCACAAGCGTTGTAACGAAGCGCCACGCCACAGCAGAAGCCATTGCAGCAGCGATTGCACATGCAGAGGCTGAGATGCTGGAAGGCGGCATTGTAGCGGTAGGCGATATTTCAAATGTCATTGATACGTTTGCTCAAAAATCGAAGGGGAATTTGCGGTATTACACCTTTATCGAAATGTTCGATTTTCTACAAGAAGGTGATGCAGCGCGAGAGTTTGAAAAATACAAGGCGATTTACGACAAACTGAATGCATTAAATATAGCTGAGGGCAGTCGTAAAAGCATAGTTCCCCATGCACCGTACAGCGTTTCTAAAAATTTATTTAAACAAATTAATGAAGCCAATGAAAAAACCGGCATCACCGTCAGCATCCACAATCAAGAAACGCAGCCCGAACAAGACCTTTTTCAAGAAGGGAAAGGCGCATTTTATGATTTTTATGGAAAATTCGGTATTTCTTTAGATAATTTTAAACCCTACAATCAACCTTCTATTTATTATGCTATGGAAAATATGAATCCGAATAATCGGACCTTATTTGTGCATAATACTTTGACATCACAAGCCGATATTGAGGCAGCACACGCATGGTCTGCCAACGTTTTTTGGGCAACTTGCCCCAATGCGAATCTATATATCGAAAATCGTTTGCCCAATTATCAGTATTTTATCAATGCTCAGGCTCGCGTTACCATCGGAACGGATAGTTTGACATCCAATTGGCAGCTTTCTATTTTAGAAGAGATGAAGACTATCAAGCGATTTCAATCTTATGTGCCGTTTGAGACGA
>JAYUUR010000026.1:0-6451 GCA_043754475.1 Saprospiraceae bacterium
AAAGTAGAACAAAAAAAGGTATCACCCGACACTAAATTTACTACTATCGCCCCAACAGAAGGCAGCGAAAGTACCCCCCTCAGTATTTTTGGCAATTTGCTGAGTTCAGGGAATAAAAATGAGGAATTTCCAGAAATGGATGAGCCGACTAAAACAACGTTTATGAAACGTTTTTATCCGGTTGCCCTTGCAGAACGTAAGAAATACGGCGTGCCAGCAAGCATTATATTGGCTAATGCCTTGCGCCAGAGCTTTGCCGGTAAGCGTGAATTAACGTTGAAAAGCTATAATCATTTCGCCTTGCCTTGTACTTTCGATTGGACAGGAGCGGGTGAAAAAATGGGCGACGAATGTTATCGCAAGTACGAAAATGCTTGGCTGAGTTTCCGCGATCACAGTATTTTTATCACGTCCGGTAAATTTGCAGAATTGCGTAATCTGGGCGATACAAACTATAAAGCATGGGCAAATGGGCTTCAAAAACTCGGCTACCCTGCTGGTGGCGACCATCTTGCACATGATTTGATTGAAATTATTGAAAAATATAAACTCACTGATTTGGATAAGATGTGAAAGGTGGGCAGTTGGCTCATAACCATTGATGTATTTGTTCTGGGAATTATAGATATGCTGTTTTTTTGGTGAAGGCTACCTTTGGGTAGCCTTTTTTTAATGTCAAACATAAAAAAAGTGCAACTAAAACGAAGCTGGGCAACTCGTCACCAATTACAATTTGCCCAACAACTTGACAGGCACATTGAATATGGATATGTCATCGTGGGTGACGGGTATTTATTCCGTTCGATTAGTGAATGGGGATTTGAAGGAGGTGAAGCGGTTGGTGGTGGTGCATTGAAAAATTGAATTAGGTGCTGTGTAATTAAAAAAAATGGATAATCTTGAAAAAGATTATCCATTTCACTGATTTATTATACAATTTTAATTACTCCCATCTTTTTGCCCAACAGCACTCGTGTAATTACCTATTTTTTTACCGACATCTAAGCCCACCTCGCAATCAAAACGGTAGTGAATGCCGCCATAAATGCGCGACTCCGAAGCCTCTTTCGCCAATCTATCAAATTCCGCTGCTTGCGTAGGGAAAATATACCCTAAAACAGTTGCCGCAGCAGCCGAAAACGTAGAGTGACCCGACGTATAAGAAGGAAAATTAGGCAAACCCAAGATGGATTTTAAACCTGGAATAGCTTGAGAAGGACGTGGATAATAGTAAAAATATTTTGTATCCCAACAGCTAACGCCTGCATCTGCCAAAGCCATATTGACGTAAGCCAACGTGCGAGCCGTGCGAATCGGATTCATTTTAGTAGCCAGTATTTGATCGGCTGCAATTTTATTCCAATGCCCCGGCGGCGTGTAAGTACTGGCTCCATCAGCCCAAAAATTAGCGATGCGCTCGGTTTCGGCAGTCGATTTATCGCAATATTTTTTCACCTCCTCCGCATCTTTTTTAAATTCAGACGACGTTAATGCTGGCGGTGCTACGGGGCGAACAGTCACTACATTCGGCAAACACCACGGCGTCACTTTGCCATAATATGCTAACATCGGCAAACGGGCAGGTGATTCCATGCTTTTCCATTGCCAATTAAAGCGTGTTTGAGCACTATTCGCTAAAGAATCGCAAATGACTTGACCAGCCGCCGCATTTCTCATACCGTCTATCCTTGAGCGAGCGATAAATTTTGCCGCTACTGCTTTACCGATGGCTTCACCGGCTGCCAAATCATCCGCTGTATTCATACCTGCCCAAAGGCGTGTTTGGCGGTGTTCTTCTGCTTTTTTCTTTAAAAAATCTACTTCATTCGGAAATAATGCACTCAAAATATCTACCGATACCGCTGCTACCACGGCATCTTCCGAAGGGTAAGTAGGCAAACTGGTTTTTGTCAAGCGAGTCGTTATAGTTTTATCCGTTTCATAAGGTGCGGGGCGATTGTACTTGTATTTTGCACGCCATGCCACTATCAAAGCATCGAATTGAGCAGCACTCCAATAAGCATAAGCCCGCGCTGCATACGGTGGATTTGAAAATGGGAAATAAGGATAAACATTAGGTGTTGCTGCATTCGGTAATGAGTATGTGCCGTCAGCATTAGCAGCCGATGGCAAATTATATTTGGCTACCAAATTCCGAGCGATTTCATTCCATCGCACCGTCGCATTGCCCGACCAATATTTTATAACGCTCTCTTGCTCAACAGTAACTTGAGCCGAAGCCGTTTTTAAGGCAGCTAAATCTGTCAAATAGGCTGATGAAGTAGGAGAATTGGGTGCTGCTACGCTAATTTCATCGGCATTTGCCAATAAAATAGGCTTCCAATTGCCTGCATTATCATCCACTGATGCCCAGCCGTAAGTTTCAATTTCAGGATTGGCTTCTACGTCTTTATTACAACCAACAGCAGTTATGACAGCCATAAATCCTAATGCCAATATGGCTGATTTTGATTTTTTTATGAGAGAGTTAAAATTTTTCATTGAAATTTAATTTAAACATTTAAATAAAATTGAAATCGTAAATTGTTAATAATTAATCAGTTATTAGTTATTTATTAATCTTTATTGGGCATAACTCATAACTCATAATTCATAATTCATAACCAACTTACTCTGCTTTTTTCCATGCGTCAAAACGGTAAGTGATACCCCCTCCTATAGTCGTCGCTTGTCCGACATTCCGTCCACTCAAAGTGTAATTGCTGAATGCTATGACGCCACCCCCCCTCAGTATTTCAGGGAAATATTGAGCGAAAATGCCCACGCGCATATTGTCCATGCCTACGGAAGGCAAGGGCATATCGTTGCGGCGAATATCAGTGCCGCCAATGGTATTGAGCATGGTAGCCGTCATTTCAATTTTTGTACGCGAATTAGTGAAACCTAAAGCTGCGCCGCCATCAAAAAAATTCGGCATTTTCATTGCGTTGGAAGTGATGCCCCCCTCACTTGTCCCATTGGGCGTACTGATGTAATAAAAACTGCGGTCGAGCTTGATATTAGAGCGCGAAGTATAGCCACCATTCAGCGTTGCGTAAATACCACTTTTTGTTTTAAAATTCAAAATACCTCTGATTGAACCATTTGTTGTGCCAGCTCCAATCGCTAAGGGCATATAGTCGGGATAATAATTTGAGACAGGTGTTGAGAAGCCTGCTACGATGAAACCCGCCAATTCATGTTCATTTATTTTAACAGATAAAGGCTTGTATTTCAATAAGATAGATGCATCTTGCAAGCCCGAATGACCCCTCAGTATACCTTGACTGGCGATAGTAGAAATGTAATTAACACCACCCAATAAATTCAAATTATCGAATAAACCGAGTGCAAATTGGGGCATAATGCCTTTCATAGTCACCTTACCTAAGTTAGCATTGCTGCGCTTCAAATCCGCCTCCCAATAGTTTGTCCAACTTTCTTGCGCGTATGGGAGGGCAATGCAAATTTGCCCTTTGGACATCATTAGAGCATCGTTGGGCGTTTGTGCCGATGCTGAAAGTGTCATCAGGCTGATGATGCCGATGATGATGTGTAGTTGTATCTTTTTCATTTTAATTGATTAATTATTTTTTTTTGACACATCAATTTTGACACATCAATTTTGACACATAGTAATCGGGCGCGGAAGGACGCCAACGTCAAATTATATAACAAATTCAAAAAAGGGTGAAAAAGCTTTTTTATAAACAGTTGATTTTCAACGATTTATAATTAGTTATATAGGAGTTAACATAGAATACATAGGTTTGCATATATGGCTATGTGTTCTATGTTAACTATGTGTCAAAATTGATGTGTCAAATAACCCACAGTTTCGACATCGCGAAACAAGGATTTAAGTCTTTTTAAGAAATTTAAAAGAATAGTGGAGATAAAATATGAGTAGACATAAATTTAGATTGTCATAAAACGCCTAATATTTTCTATAGGCAAATATTAGACGGTCTAACATCTAACATCTAACAATCTAAAATCTACTCAACCGAAAATCGGCGGTGGCTTTTGAACAGTGAGGAATGGGTCAGCTTTTGTGTCTAAATACAACAAGAATGAATATTGCTCTTCATACACCGCTGGAGACGGTGATAATTCTTTAACGATTTCACAAAACAAATCTTTTTGCAATTTGAAAAAAGCATTTGTTGATTTTTTAGAGAACGGGTCTTGGCTTGATTTCTTTTCAATAGCTTGATAATCAATCAGTTGTGAACTATCAACAATCGTATAGCAGATAGTTTGACCGTTGCGGTTTTCAGCAAAAAAGTTATCGCTGTATATATCTCCACGATGGCGGGCGTTCTGTTCATCAAGCACAATAATCGCTTGAGATTGACCGATTTGCTCTGATTTTTCAGCCGAGAGTTCAGTTTCCAGGGCAGTCAATTGGCGTTGCACTTCCACATATTCATAGCTGACGAGCATCGGGTGTACGAAGCTGTCTGCAAAGAATATGAGTAATAAAAGCCAACCAATCAAACGATTCATGATGCCAAATAAGGATGAAAACAGGTGTTAAAATGACAAGCAAAATTTTTACTTTTGCCAATCATACCACAAAGGAAACTAAATTTTGAGATTTGAGAACATTCTGAATCAAAATTTTCTGCGTGTTAACAAATAGCGCTTTCATAAATATGCCTAACAAACCGTTTGAACCATGAAAAAAAGCCATTATTGGGAAGATGTATATGCCGTGACGAGGCTCATTCCGCCAGGTCGTGTTTCTACTTATGGCGCAATTGCTGAATACCTCCGCTTGGGTTCGCCGCGCATGGTCGGCTGGGCTTTGAATCATGCTCACACCTTCTCACAAGATCCACTTGGCAGCGGCATTATTCCCGCGCAACGCGTCGTCAATCGGAATGGTGAACTGACGGGCAGGCATCATTTCCCTACGCCGACTCTCATGGAAGAGCTTTTGACCTTAGAGGGCGTTGAAGTGATAGACAGTAAAGTCCAAAATTTTGATAAAGTCTTTTGGCATCCGTTGGCGGATTTGGAGGAGGATGTGGATTTGGATTGAGGTATTGATGGGTATGCGAATTATGGGGCATTTATGTGAAGCGAAGAGACGACATCCCCTGTAAGCGAAAGGACATTTCCGCGAAGCGAAGAGATAATTCCTGTAAGCGAAGAGACATTTCCTGTAGGCGGAGGAACATTTCCGCGAAGCGAAGAGATATTTCCTGTATGCGAAGCGACATTTCCTGTAAGCGGAGGAACATTTCCGCGAAGCGAAGGGACATTTCCTGTAGGCGAAGGGACATTTCCTGTAAGCGAAGAGACATTTCCGCGAAGCGAATTCTAAAAAAATCGGAGTTAATCTGCTAAATCTGTGTCATCTCCGTTCCGATTGCCTATAATTGGCTTTTATACTGAGGGGGTGCTTCACTTACTTCAACGCCTCAGAACGACGTTTATCATTTTCTTTAAATTCATTTTGTAAATCTTTATCTTTAACTTGTCTCATCAATATTTCACACGCATCTGTAAATTGAGGTGCTTGTCTACAATGTGTTCCAAAACGATATGTTTTGTTCATAATTGTCGCTTCCCATGATAATTCTCCTCCAAAACAATCAAGCATTCCATTCCAATATAGCACATCATAAACTTCTATTTTATTGAAACTTTCTTTAAAGTCATTCCAAATTTTTCTATCAATCATTTGAACATGCGATTTATAAAGGCTGTCAATACCTACTCCAGTCATTGGATTGTTTATTGAAACTACCTTAAAAGCCATTCTGACGGTACTATCTTTTGAAATTTCTACTTTAAATATTCGAGACTTATTACCAAACCCTTGCATTATTCTGTGTGCTTCAAGAATTGTATCGTTGTTATACAAATCTAAATGTTGAGGTTCATTGATTTTTTTAAAGAATTTATTGAGCGATTCATACCTTTCATAAGTATCAAGCTTTTGAAGATGATAATTTTCTATTGAGTCTTTTTGTTGTCTGATTTCAAAAGCCATTGAATTTATATGACTTCGCTGCCATAAAATCGTAAGCGTTAAGAAAACCATTATCAAAATGCTAAATATTTTCATCAATTATTTTTTTTAATGAGGCAAATAAAAAGACTTGTAAAATTAGAAAAATCAAATATTTTAAAGCATAGTTTTCAAAATTCAATTAATTACAATCAATTGAAAATCAATACTTTAACAACCCCTCAATCGCCCTCTCCACTTTCTCCACACTCGGAATCATCGTCTTTTCAAGCACTTCATTCAACGGCACAGCCGGTACATTTTCAGCACCCAAAGTCCGCACGGGTGCATCCAAATATTCAAAACAGACCTCTTGAATTTTGCCTGCTAAACTTTGAGCAAAACTTGGGCTGACGGCTTCTTCTGTCACCACCAAACATCGCCCATGTTTTTTGACGGTTTCAAAAATTAATGCCTCATCCAATGGAA
>JAYUUR010000027.1:0-2192 GCA_043754475.1 Saprospiraceae bacterium
CCACCTTTCACTATAAATGAACGGCTAAAGCCTTAACTATTTGAGCTTTTTTAACCCCCACCATAAATGGTGGAGTTAGTCAAAAAAGATGTGGGTAATGGACAGAGTTTCAAATTTGCTGCAAGTTTTAGTTTTATAATCAATTGATTATCAATATCTTATAAATCAAACCACCCATCCACCGTCTCACTAATGGTATCTTCAAAATGGCGGTGCGTAAACTCATTAGTCCGCACATCATATTTGTAATCTCGACTCCACTCAGCATGATTTTCTACTAATGATTCAAGGGCATCGCAAATATACTCGATTTCTTCATTCGTCATAGTGGGGTGAATACTCATCCGAATCCAGCCCGGTTTATTCGTCAAGTCGCCTTGACTGATTTGAGCCGTGAGTATATTTCGGGTCACCCTGTAAAACGCTAACTACTTGATAGTCAATAAATTAGGTGAAAAAAAGCGATAAAAAACACCTCGAAAGTGTCGCATATTGCGTAACTTCGGGGTGTTCAAATATATTATCACAACAAAAGTCGGAATTTAATTTGGAAACACCAATCCAACTTCGTTTATTTTCGCACTGAAGAGTGCGAGATGTTGCGCCCGCTTAAATGGCGCATATTTTTGGAGACCGAAATCGGTCAGATCTATCAAGTCCTACCCTTATCTGAATTAGCCACCTTATTTCCCTATAAGAAGAGCCCACACCCCCAAGGAGTGAAAGGTTTTTTCGATGTTCAAGGCGGCATGGCCTTACAAGTATTGAAGCATCATTCAGGGATGAGTGATGAACAGGTGGTTGCACATTTGAATGGCAATTGGCACTGGCAGTATTTCTGTGGGATAGAGTTATCGCTTTTTAAACAAATAAAAGATGTGGACATGGTTGGGCGATGGCGACGGTATTTAGCGTCTTTTAATAAGGGACAGACATGGGAATCAGCCCAAAAGGTATTGGCGAAGGCTTGGCAAGGGGATATGAAAGACATAGCCCCCTTGAGTATGCAAATGTTAAGTTGTTGTGGGACAGTACGGAGTGGCTATTTGAGCGAATTAAGGAAGCGTGTAAGGGTAGCCATCTGCCGTTGCCACGATTTGAGAAGTACAGCAAACAAGCCTCTACGCAATTGATTTACAGCAAGTTACGTAAAAAGACCAAGAAGAAAGAGCGGAGTCAGTTTTTACAAACCGTATTTACGTCCCATCGTCAGAGGTAAAGAAGCCAAAGATGTGGAATTTGGTGCCAAAGTCCATATGAGCCAAGTGGGCGGCATCAATTTTATTGAAAAACTATCTTTTAAGGCTTTCCATGAAGGCAATCGCTTGCTGTCATCTTTGGCTTTCCATAAACGTATCACAGGACACTCTTGCAAACAATTTGGCGGTGATAAAATCTATGCCACCAAAAAAAATCGAGCTTTTTGTAAGAAAAAAGGCATTATAACCTGTTTTGCCAAGCAAGGTAACCCCAATTGGAAGAAAAAAGATAAAGAACAATATGAGGCCGAATCCAAAATGCGTCAAATTATCGGTAAAGCTCGTGCCACCCGATTAGAAGGTAGCTTTGGTAATGAAAAAAATCATTACCTGCTCAATAAAATCAAAGCCCGAAACGAACACACGCAAGTCGTCTGGATTTTTTTCGGCGTTTTAACCGCTAATGCCTCTATAATAGCACAAAAAAGATTCGAAAGTAATAAACAATCTAAACCACCACCTCAACTGCCTCTTAAACCTAAACCCAAAATCCGACAAGCGGCTTGATTTAAATGAGGTTAACTATTTGAGGCTGTATTATGAATCCTCTTATCTCTTTATGCTCATTGGGCGCAATGAGACTGGGGAGTTATATGAGTATGAAATGCAAAATATATAAATGTCAGAAATAGACGAGTCAATATTAAGGCTTTTTAATACTTATCGCCTTTGAAAGGGCTGATAATAAAAATTGTTGACAAAATAACATTCCGTTGACAATTTGTGGAGACTTTTACAGGGTGACCCTATATAGGAGTTAACATAGAACACATAGTTTTTGTCATTCAGTAGGAAAAAACTATGTGCACTATATGAACTATGTGTAATAAAAGACATACCTTGACTTTGTTAAATTAGCAAAAAAGCTACTATGAATTAAAAATTGTTTAAAAAAGAATGAGAACGAACAAAACTATTGGGGATTAAGTGTAA
>JAYUUR010000028.1:0-2192 GCA_043754475.1 Saprospiraceae bacterium
TCACGGTGTACGTCGAGCCGAGCGAGGTGGTGAGCTACGGCCAGCCGCTCTACAAAATCGGCGTAAAAAAATAAATATTTATGATATACTTTTCTGAAAGCAAACTGCTGTTTGAATTTACGGACGATTGGTCTGATTTGATGAAATATGATGAAGAAGTAGATTATAAAAAAATAAGCGATGTAGTTCCTGAAACGAAAGCCGTTGACTTTATTGGCATTTTGGAAAATGACAAATTGGTCTTTTTTGAAATTAAAAATTTTAGAAAAAAAGATAGAGTTAATAATGACCCTGAAAATGATGAATCGAAGGAGCGTTTAGAAAGAGAAAATCATAATTCGCTCACTATTGAAATCGCTCAAAAAGTAAGGGATACATTGGCTGGTATTTTAAATAGTGCAAGACATTCGACGCATAAAAAAGAGACTTGGAACAAGTATTTATCTATAATTCAAAATGATAAAAAGCCTATTCATGTAGTTATTTGGGTAGAAAAAGATAAATTATCAACAAGACCAGATGTCTTTAATCGTAGAAGAGATGCTCGAAATGGAACGATTGTGCAGCGGCTTAAAACAAGGCTTGCATGGCTTACAAAACAGGTATCAGTTATGAATTTACAAAATAACGAGATGGCTGCGTTTTTAAAAGTAAAAGATGTATAATTGATTGATTATCAACCAAATACAAACCAAATTTTAAATTAAGTTTTTTAAATTCACAAAATGGCTCAAGTAGAACTTATTATGCCCAAACTGGGGGAAAGCATTACCGAAGCGACTATTCTTTCTTGGAAAAAGAAAGTTGGCGATTATGTGGAAGAAGAAGAAACCATCCTCGAAATCGCCACTGATAAAGTGGATTCTGAGGTGCCTTCTCCTGCATCGGGTATTATCACCCAAATTCTTTTTGAAGAAAATGCTGTCGTGCCAATTGGTAAAATCATTGCTGTTATTTCCACTGAAGCAAACGACGAAAGGGTGTTGGATGTCGGAATTGGGATGTCAGATGTCGGCAGTGCAACTGTTCAATCAGAAATATCTGCACCCAAATCTGAAACCTTACCAAAGGCATCCCCTGTAGAAATGCCGAAATCGACAACCGCCGTTGCTGAAATGCCCAAGCAAAGCGACAGCGACCGTTTCTACTCGCCCCTCGTGCGCACGATTGCGAAAGAGGAAAATGTGAGTGTGGTAGAATTGGATAAAATAGAAGGCAGCGGTCAAGGCGGGCGCGTAACCAAATCCGATATTTTAAACTTTGTTCAAAATAGAACTACTTCTCCCATTACCCATCACCCATCACCTATTACCCATCACCCATCATCTATTACCAATGATTCATCACCCATTACCCATCACCCATTACCCATTGCCCATAGTTTATCTGGCAATGTCGAAATCATAGAGATGGACAGAATGCGTAAGCTCATCGCTGACCACATGGTAATGTCGAAGCATATTGCTCCGCATGTCACCTCGTTTGTAGAAGCCGATGTTACGAATTTGGTCAATTGGCGCAACAAAGTGAAAGGCGAGTTTCAAAAGAAATATGGTGAAAACATGACCTTCACACCTATTTTTATAGAAGCGATATGCAAAACACTGAGGGATTTCCCGATGGTCAATTCATCGGTAGATGGTAGCAAAATCATCATTAAAAAAGATTTGAATATTGGTATGGCAACGGCTATGACCAATGGCAATTTGATTGTACCTGTTATAAAAGGTGCGGATATGCTCAATTTGTTGGGTTTGACCAAGCAGGTTAATGACTTAGCGAATCGCGCCCGCAACAACAAGCTCAAACCCGAAGAAGTGCAAGGCGGTACGTTCACCCTCACGAATGTCGGGGGCTTCGGTAATATTATGGGTACACCTATTATTAATCAACCGCAAGTGGCGATTTTAGCTGTCGGGGTAATTAAAAAGAAACCGGCGGTTATCGAAACTGAGTTTGGGGATGTGATAGCGGTGCGTCAAATGATGTATCTATCTATGAGTTACGACCATCGAGTGGTGGATGGCTCGCTGGGCGGTACTTTCCTTCGCCGAGTAGCAGATTATTTGGAGCAATTTGATGTGAATAGGACGGTTTAGTAACACATATTTTTTGTCATTCGCCTAAAACGCAACAACCTTGATTCACTCCACAACAATGCCTCTCATTCTCCATAAAGGAATGATAGTGCA
>JAYUUR010000029.1:0-2191 GCA_043754475.1 Saprospiraceae bacterium
AAGGCTTTAGCCGTTCATTTATAGTGAAAGGTGGGCGGCTAAAGCCTTAACTATGGCTAATTATTCCGTCTCCACCATAAATGGTGGAGTTATAGATTCTTGCTAACTCATTGATAGTCAATATATTAGCGTTCTAATGTCTAATATCTCAAAGTCTAATGTCTAAAAATTATGTCAGTAACACTCATTATCATCATTTTTACTTGTATCATATCCATTCAAGCGTTCAATCGCGTGGATATTTTTGAAAAATTGAAGCACCATCCTTACACCGAATCTCGGAATAAAGAATACTATCGGTGGCTCACATCGGGCTTTTTACATGCCGATTACATCCATTTAGGCATCAATATGTTCGTTTTATGGCAATTTGGGGGCGTTGTTGAGAAAGTTTATCAAGCTCAATTTGGTTCAAGCATGGGTATGTTTTTATATTTAATTATGTATTTGACCTCCATCGTTTTCTCCGATTTGCCGACTTTCAGAAAGCATAAAGACAACCCACAATATGCTGCCATAGGTGCTTCTGGTGCCGTTTCTGCGGTTGTTTTCACATTTATATTGTATTATCCGTGGGCGACAATGAGCCTTTATGGCATCATTCCATTTAGAGCAATTGTCGGTGGCATCGCTTATTTGATATATGAACAATGGGCAAGCAAAAATTCGCAAGACAATATCGGACATGATGCCCACTTTGCAGGGGCTATCTACGGAATTATGTTCGCCGTTTTATTAAGACCGAGCGTTTACAATGATTTTGTAGATGAAATCATGTATAATTCGCCTTATTGGTAGTATTTTAAATTTAATTCATGAAAATATGAAAAAAATAATCATCCTACTTTTGTTGTTTTATCAAAACCTTTCGGCTCAAACGATTGATAAAATTACCCTTGAGGAGTGTTATCAAATGGCACAAGAGGCTTTCCCACTTACAAAGCAAAAAGACCTCATTCGGCAAACTAATGCATTGACTGCCAATACTTTACAAAAAAACCTCCTGCCGCAAATCGAACTCAATGCCCAAGCGACGTATCAATCGGAAGTGACCCAGTTTCCTGTCAAATTGCCCAACGTAGAAGTGATACCCCTCAGTAAAGATCAGTACAAAACCTCTTTGGATGTGAAGCAACTGATCTGGGATGGCGGTGTGATTAATCTACAAAAAAACGTCTTAAAAAGTCAAGCAGATGTTGAAACGCAAAAAGTAGAGGTAGAGACTAATAAGCTCAAAGAGCGCGTTAATCAACTGTATTTCAGCATTTTACAAATTGATGAAAACTCTAAACTAATAGATTTGTTAAAATCAGATATTAGCGCGAGACTTAAAAAAGTGGAAGGCGGCATCGCCAATGGCACGGCTTTAAAAATGACGGCACAAGTATTAGAAGCTGAGAATTTGAAAGCTGACCAACGCCTAATAGAGTTGAATTCTATGCGGTCTGCCTCTATCCAAATGCTGAATGAATTGATTAAAAAAGAATTGACGGATAAAACCATTTTTATAAGACCGCAAATAGAGACCCCTCAGTCGGGAATCGGTTTACAAATCAATCGTCCTGAGTTGAAATTGTATGAATTGCAAAAAACACAAATTGACCAAACGATTAAAATCACTTCCTTGAGAGATTTCCCCCGCATATATGCCTTCGCAACGGCGGGCTACGGACGCCCGGGTTTGAATTTTCTGAAAAATGAATTTGCACTGTACGGCATCGGCGGCATCACTTTCAAATGGAATATCTCCAATTATTACACTAAAACATTGAGAAATGATTTGGATATTTTGAGAATCAATCAACAATCCATAGATATTCAACGCAATTTATTCTTGACCAACACCCAAATTCAAATCAAACAGCAATCAGCAGACATCACAAAATGGGAGCAATTGCTTGAAAAAGATAAGCAAATCGTGGATTTGAGAAGTAAAATAAAAGCGACTGCTGCGGTTCAATTAGAAAATGGGGTGATGACTGCCAACGATTATTTGATTGAATTGAATGCAGAAAGTCAAGCAAGACAGAATCTTATATTGCATGAATTACAATTATTAAACACTAAAATTAATTTAAAAACTATCACAAATAATTGATAATCAATAAATTAGATGAATATTTAGATACTACGTATCATTAAGAAACATTTGGCATATGGATTATTATAAACATTTTGACTCTCCGAGTCA
>JAYUUR010000030.1:0-2185 GCA_043754475.1 Saprospiraceae bacterium
TTGGTTTATCCAAATCCAGTGAGTGATATAATGACAATTTCAATACAACCTGAAAATGAATTAAATTTCAGAGTGAGCATAACAGACATCAACGGTCAATTAAGATTTGACAAAAGTTATTCCCCTAATTCTAAAGAGTCTTTTGGAAAAGTTCAGGTTGATTTTTCGGAATTACCACAAGGTGTATATTTTATTATAGTCTCAAAAAACGGCTTTAGAGCTGTCAAAAAAGTGATGAAGGTTCGTGAGTGAATCAACAGATAATGGTTAAAAATGAGTTTTTGTTGGGATGGGTTCTTATTTTTATTTGAACCCGTTTTTTTGAAATGTTCTTTTATGCAACATATAAAGAGATTTGGTTCGTGAGTGAATCATCAGGTAATGGTTAAAAATGAGTTTTTTGTTGGGATGGATTCCGAATTCGCTTCGGAATCCATTTTTTTTTTAATTTTGCAACTTAATCTAACATTTATAAAAAAAATACATGAAAAAATTACTGCTTCTCCTATCACTTTTCTCACTTTTCGCTTGTAAAAAAGATAAATCTGCCGAAGAACAATTGGCTTTCGACATTGAATTAATCAAAAAGTACATTGCGGATAAAAGTTTGACCGCCCTCTCCACGCCCGAAGGTGTGTATTACACCATCGATGTTGCGGGTACAGGTACTCAAATGCCAACACCGAGTAACATCGTCACTGTAAAATACAAAGGTTATTTAATCGACGGGACTGTATTCGATCAAAATACTACAGGGGTTGATTTTCGCTTAGGTGGTTTGATTCAAGGTTGGCAAATTGGCTTTCAAAAATTTAAAAAAGGCGGTAAAGGTAAACTGCTTATTCCTTCTGCTTTAGGATACGGCAGTGCTGCACAAGGCAATATTCCTAAAAATTCCGTCTTGGTATTTGAGATTGAATTATTGGATATTAAGTAGGATTTTTTTTGTCATTTAGATAGGAATCTCTTTTGTGCATTTGTGAAGATAAAAAGAGATTCCTTCTGAATGACAAAAAAAATCACAGCTTGCCGATAGCAAAACCCACAAGCAAACAACTCACCCCAATGATGATTTTATCCAACCACCCGAATCGGATACTTTTTTTAATCAAGGCTTTGGCTTCATCCAGATTTTTATTCGCCGTCTCCAAATGTTTATTGGCTAAATCCAATTGTTTATCGGCGTTACTCAAAGTAGTTTGAGCACTGGCGACAGTTTCCTGCGCTTTATTGATAAAAACAGTGCTTGTGGCATCCGTTTTCTCCGCATTTTTCAAGAGTTCCAAATAATAGGAACGGCATGAATCAATCGCCCGTTCGTAGCCTTTCATCATTTCCATCGCTATGATTTCGGCACTGTCCGTTTGAATCAATTCCTTGAGTTCTTGCAGCTTTTGATAATAGCCGTAGCGAATCCCATTCACCAAATAAATGGTGTCCGCCATAACGGTTATCTGCGTCCCTTTCACGACATACGATGGCTTCTGAGTGCTTTTATTGTACCATTCAGGAATCGTATCGCCCGTAATGAGCTTGTCATTTAAGCGAATTTGAGCCGTTATACTGAGGGGTATCAAAAAAAGGAGTATTAAAATTAGGTTTTTCATAGATTCTTTTTTTTAAACGTTTTTAGTTATTTATTAAACGTTTTTAGTTATTAGTTAAACGTTTTTAGTTATTTTTTAAATGTTTTTAGTTATATACAATTATTACCCATCACCAATCACCCATTACTCATCACCCATTACTCATCACTCATCACTCATCACCCATATGTTATTGCTCCATATTCATCTTATTAATTTCAGCGATGAGGAACTCTCTATGCTTTTTAATATCCGCCAAAGTTTGTTTTTGTTTTTCAAGAATGGTATTGCTATTATAAATCATTCTGTCAAATTTTTCGGACATAGCAGTGCGTTCTACGCGCAGCAAAGTGAGGGTAGAATGTGTCTCATTGGCGAGTTTGTTCAGATTTTCTAATTGTAGTTGCACCACTTTGAGGCTGTCGCGGGCATCTTTGATATTGGTTTGAGCTGCTCTGATTTCAGCTTGGGCAGCATTGATTTTTTCAAGAGCTTTTTGAAGGTATTTATCGCCCTTAAAAACCATCGAACCGACCCATACAGCCGAACCGACTAATAAAATGCGCATAGAAATGGTGAATTTTTCTAAAGTTGTCATT
>JAYUUR010000031.1:0-6398 GCA_043754475.1 Saprospiraceae bacterium
TAGCTAAACAATGTTTCCGAAAGTGGTCTTTGTTTGAATACTTTTGCGCTTGTTGTAGTGTCACAAGTTCTGCCTCTGTTAACGGTGCTGGCTTTTTCATCAACAACAATACGATTTTTTTCCGACTTTTTTAACTTGAACTACTTATTTAGACTTCATCACTGTCTTTTTTTAATTGCAAAACAGCTTTAGCATTTAAAGGCGAAACTACTTTTTTACCAGTTTTGGCTTCTAATTCTTTTAATGCTACTTTAGCTACATTGCCTCCTTGTTGGGCTACTTTTTTACTATCATCAAAAGTTTTAGGATTGACTGCTTGTGAAATATCTTTTGTAGATGCTTCCGCAAGCATGTTCAAAATCAATTCTGTATTGGTCATATTATCTCTTAAGTTTTCTTTTTTTAAACCTTTGAGTGTCTTATATTCTTTCGTGGTTTTATCAGCCCAAGCTTTGGTAATTATATCTGTTAAAGTTGCAAACTGTATCTCTTCGCTTAGACCTCGACTTTTCCATTCATCGGTCAATTCTTTGCGTATTTCTATACTTTTTAGACGTTGATTAATCCAATTTTCAGAATAACCTAATTGTAGATATTGCTCTAAAGCTCTATCAATAGTCAGTTCAGGGTCTTGCATTTCATCTAATCGTTCAGTAGCCACTTTTGCTAACCAAAGCTTAAATGGTTCTGCTTTTGGCGATGGAATGGATTGAATAAGCCTAAAAAGTTGTTCTGTGTCGGCAACATCAGTTTTATAAAACTTGCCATCTGCAGACTGCATTTTCAGTTGGTTACAATTTGTAACCAACTGACTTCCTTCTTTTTTAAGCCTATTTTTTAAAACCTTCCAATAATTATTAGGGTTTGGGCTGTCTGTCAAAACCCCAACAGTGTCAACTATCGAAAAATACCATTTCTCTTGTTCTGCATCCCAAAGAATACGCACCTTTTTGTCTTCAAATATTTGTATAGCTCCCTGTTTTTTCATAATATTTTAATTTCTTATTTTTGCAATTTCCAAAGTACTCCCCCTCAGTATTTCCACAATTTTCGCCGCATTTTTTTTATTAGAAAATGATTTTTCAAGAATCTCATGCCTATCATGAATTTGATTTTGAGAAAATTGGAGGTTCATGTAGCTTTCAATGGCGGCAGCAATTTCTTTGGACGTATTTTTTAAAATGCAGAGCGATTCCAAGCCTGTATTTTGAATCATCGAGCGATTGACAATACAAAATCTGCCCCGATATAAGGCATTCAGCAATTTCAATTTCATGCCTGAACGTTGAAAAGATAGCAAAACATTGATTTGAGCATTCAGAATCAAATCATTCATTTTAGCATCATTTGGGTTAGCTATTATCTGAACATTATCGTGCAAACGAGCCAAATCAAGTAACGCTACTGAGGGGTCTTTGCCCGCAATAATCAACGGCACATCCACTTTTGAAAACACTTTTTTTATCAAATAAATAGCGGCTAATTCATTATCGGGCACACTCAATTTGCCATGAAAAAGCACATATTCGCCACGTCCAGTCTTACATTCCACTTTTTCGTTGGGATGAAAAGGTGGGATGAAATCGACATTGCTCTCATTTAGATTTTCCTTTTCATACAGTTGTTTGAAGTAATCATCATCGTTGGGCGAAACAGTTAAGATATAGTCAGCATATTTAACTATCTCATTTTCAAAGCGTTTGAGCTTAATACTTTCGGTTTTGAAATAAATGCGTTTCCAAATGCGGGTTTCCAATAATTCCAAATTGCGGTAATATTGCCACTCGATATTGTGCATTCTGATGATTTTCAAGCGACCCCTCAGTATTTTATCATTCAAAATGCCGCATGTATGCAAACCTTCAAAAAGGATTGGATAATCGTCTTTTTTCAGATTCTTTAATAAGGCAGAAGTCATCCTCGATTTCACGATAAACGGTTTGCTGCTGAGCATACTGAGGGGAGACAAATCGCGCTTGTAGTAATATACTTTTTCGCAATATTTCTCCAATTCAGGCTGTGCATGGCGTTCACGATATTGAAAACAATGGAGCGTTATGACAATACCTGCTTCATGCAAAGCTCTGATTTTGTAGAAAACATCCATCACGCCGCCATAATCAGCAGGAAAAGGAATATCAAATGAAATGATGTGTAAGTGCTTGTTTTTCAATGAATTATTTCGGTTTTTTAAAATTAAATGTTAATAAAAAATAATTTTTGATGCTGAATTCAAACAAATATAAAAGAGTTTCTTTCATTTGCAAAAAATTAGAAGAAAATGACTTTAAAAATTTATCAAGCTGATGCATTCAGCAACAAAGTATTTGGTGGCAATCCTGCTGCCGTCATTCCACTCGCTAAAGGTGTTCATTCAGAAAACGGTTGGTTACCCAATAAAGTTTTACAACAGATAGCTATTGAAAATAACTTGTCCGAAACGGCTTTTATTGTTCCGACCGGGGGCGAAACAGATTTTCATTTGCGATGGTTCACGCCGAGTTATGAGGTGCGGCTCTGCGGTCATGCTACTTTGGCAACGGCTCATATTCTTTGGAATCATTTGGGTTTTGAAAAAGAGACCATTGCTTTTGATACATTGAGCGGCGTTTTAAAGGTGACTAAAAACGGCAATCTTTATACTTTAGATTTTCCAACGGATAAGCTGGAACAGCGCAAAAAAAAGACGGATTTTATTCATAAAATATTGGGAATCAAGCCTTTAGATGTTTTCAAAGGGCGTGATGATTATATGGTCATACTCTCTTCTCAATCTGAAGTAGAGGCATTGAAACCTAATTTCGCCCTCTTGAGAGACCTTGACGCACGGGGCTTGATAGCAACCGCTTTGGGCGATGAAGTGGATTTTGTATCCCGTTGTTTTTTCCCAGAAGCAGGCATTGAAGAAGACCCCGTAACAGGATCGGCACATACAACTATGGTGCCTTATTGGGCTGAAAAAATAGGCAGAAATGAATTGGTAGCTCAACAATTATCTGCTCGCAAAGGCGATTTAACCTGTGTACTGAGGGGGGATAGAGTGGATATCAGCGGCTCGGCAGTGACATATATGATTGGAGAAATTTTTATTTAATTCTTAAAATATTTTAAAACATATAATTTCTCCGACTCAATATTAGCCAAATTTTCATCCATCACTTCTATATTTATATGAGCGTCCGTATATCGATTGCGTTTGGCAAACGGCAGCATGCGCTGATATTGCAATTTCGCTTTTTCGAGGTGAGTTGAAGCATTATTCAAGAGCATTAAAAGGTCTTCTCGCTTAGGAATATCCCCTTTTTTCTCTTTCACAGCTTGCCTTATTTCAGCATATTTTTTAAAAAAATCTAAAGCTGTATTGGAATAATATTCAGCCAATTGTCGCATAGCGCGCACGTCTTTTTCATTATAATTCAGAATCCTCACTGCTTCGTTAAACGCTCTTGACATTGAATCAAGATTTTCCCAAACGGCTATGGTGTCTTTGAAATTAAAAGAGATTTTATTTTCATTAAAACAATTTCTGTTATTTATAAAACATTCAAAATCAAGGGGTTGCTTAACAAGTTGCCATAAAGGGTCGTGAGGCAAATGATTTTCTTGAAATACTGAGGGGTTAGCAAGGAAGTATTTTTTTGAAAAAAAACCATTGTCTGCTCCCCAAGTAGCATCCAATAAATACCAATTATTGTTGATTTTGACAGCACTCCATGCGTGTTCCTCATTCTCAATATTGCCTCTATCGCCCTTGACAAAACCCTCGATAATCACAGCGTTGATACCCGCAATTCTGCACATTTCTTTCACTAATTTTGAATAGCCGATACAGACTGCTTTTTTATTCGCTACAATATAATCAGGCTGTTGCGTCAAGGTTGTATCGCCTTCGATTCGGCGGCGAAATGCATGGTCGTATTGAATATTTGAGGTAATCCAATCATAAATAGCTTTCACTTTAAGAGAATCATTATCAATATTTTGAATGAGCTTTTGAGTCAATTTTTCAGTAATTTTTTCAGTCAAATACTGAGGGGTATCAATTTGTGCATTGATAAAAATGATTTTAAAAAAGAAAATAGAAAAACAAATAAATTTCATATTTTACAGGATGAAAGTATAAATTTGCACAATAAATATTGGACAAGTCAATAAAATTATACAATGCAATATATTGGATATTTGTTTTTTCGGTTCGCTGTTTTTATCTTCAGCATGATTCCTTTTAGGATGCTTTATGTGTTATCGGATGGTTTAGCATGGTTGTTTTTTAATGTCTTAAAATATCGCTATAAAGTTATTTATAACAATTTAAAAAACTCATTTCCTGAAAAAACTGAGAATGAAATTAAAGAAATAGCCCGTAAGTTTTATAAAAATATGACGGATATTTTATTAGAAAGCATCAAAGGATTCAGTGTGAGTGAAAAAACAATGGCTGAAAGGTATATTTTCACCAACCCCGAATTGTTGCACAATAATTATAGAGCAGGCGGCAATTCTATCGTGATGGCTGGACATTATACCAATTGGGAATGGGGTGCTATTATTTTTCCGTATTTTCTGACACAACGAACCGTTATTGGATTTTATAAACCTTTAACGAATGTTTTTATAGAAAAATATGCCCTCGCCAAACGTACCCGAAGCGGCTCGGTTCTAATTGATATTGGGCGGACTGCTTGGACTTTTGAGCAATATAAAAATCAACCTTCGGCTTATACTTTCGTAGGCGATCAAAGTACTTATTCCCCAAAAGCACATTGGGTCACGTTTTTGAATCAAGATACAGCTTGCCCATATGGCGGCGATAAATATGCTCGGCAATTTAATTATCCTGTTTACTTTCTAAGAATGTGGCGCCAGAAACGGGGTTATTATGAAACAGCTTTTGAACCACTTCTCGACAGTCCGGCGGAGCAACCTGAGGGTGAAATCACAAGGCTATTTATGCAACGGCTTGAAGAAGTCATTCGTGAAAAGCCCGAAGATTGGCTCTGGTCGCATAAGCGTTGGAAAGTGAAAAGAGTTAAACCATTAAATTAAACGAATCAAAATCATGGCAGAAGACAACAATGAAAAACTTCATCGCATATTAACGCTTGATGGAGGTGGCATTCGAGGCATTATGACAGGGCAGGTTTTAGTGGCTCTTGAAGGAAAATTGAATAAAAAATATTTCCAAATCAATGGCAAACAAGCTGAAAAGCCCATTCGATTAGGTCAATATTTCGATTTCATAGCTGGCACAAGCACGGGCGGCATTTTGACCTGCCTTTTACTGTGCAGAGATGACAAAGACCCTGATTATCCAAAATTTTCAGCTAAAGAAGCAGTGGAAATGTACATGAAATTTGGTCGAGTGATATTCAAACCGACTTTTTCAGGCAAGTTGCCCGGTTTCCTGTCGGGTATTGGCGGCTCTAAATTCACCAGTTTGCAAATAGAAAATATATTGAAACAGTACCTCGGTGAACGCAGAATGAGCGAATTGCTCAAGCCCTGCTTGATTACCAGTTATGATATTCAGCAACGACGCGCTGTGTTTTTTACCTCGCATGATGCTAAATCGAAGGACAATGCGGACTTCCCTATTTGGCAAGTCGCTCGCTCTACTTCAGCAGCCCCTACTTACTTTCCTCCAGCAATGGCTGCTGCTAAAGATGACTTGATGTTCCATACCATTGACGGCGGTTTATTTGCCAATAATCCGACGATGTGCGCGGTAATAGAAGCGATGAAAATATTTAGAGATGAAAAAAATAAATTGAGTCGCTTAGATAATTTATTCATACTGTCCATCGGCACAGGTGAAATCAAAAAGAAATATGAGTATGTGGACGCTGTAAAATGGGGTATTTTAAGGTGGATTACACCTATTATTGATATTATGATGACAGCCGTATCTGAAACGGTCGATTATCAAGTTCGAAAACTCTATAAAAATCTCGAACGCCCCAATCAATATTTCCGCATCATGCCCGAACTCGGCGACGCTAATCCTGAAATGGACGATGTCAAAGAAAGTAACCTTCAAGCTTTGCGTCAAGCGGGACTCAATTGTGCCTTTGAAAATGAAGATTGCTTAGAAACAATTGCAGAATTATTGATAAAAAATAGTTGAGAGTTATGAATTATGAGTTGTTTTGACAAACTCATAACTCATAACTTTCAACTATCTGATGTTGCCACAATTCTTGAAATGTAGTGCTGTTACGTCGAAGATGGTCGAAAATACCTTCATCCACAATCATTTAAATAGTGTGATATTTCGTAACTACTTAGCCCCCTAACCCCCAAGGGGGCAGGGCTGTTAAGTTCTTTAAAAGGTGCAGAGCACCATAATATTTGTAGCAAATTTTATTCGGATTTGTTAAGGTGCAGCGCACCGTAACCTA
>JAYUUR010000032.1:0-2178 GCA_043754475.1 Saprospiraceae bacterium
GGCTTTAGCCGTCCACCTTTTGGCTTTGAAAAATGAACGGCTAAAGCCTAAACTATATTTAACAATTTGCCTCCACCATAAATGGTGGAGTTATAGTTTAAAATTAATATTTAGAATCAATATTTTACATATTCTTAAAAATGATGTTGATGCACATGGGGCAGGGGGGCGAATCTAAAAATGCTCGAACATTCAAACCTTAATATTATGCTTGTTTTACATTGTGCATCATTCAAAACCTCGTTTCCAAATAATAAGGCAACATCTTGCGCCAAGTATCCCAATCATGCGGCATATCGTAGCCCCAAACATCCAATTCATGCGGAATACCTTTCGACTCTAATATTTTTGAAAAACGGCGGCTGGCTTCAGGTGTCTCATAAGCACCACTGCCTGTTGAAATGAGTATTTTCTCTGCTGCTTTAATGCGAGATAAAAAGAACTCATCAGTCAGTCGCGGCATATAATGTTCAGGCGAATTGAAATACACATCATCATCGAAGAACCCCTCAGTATATGACGACAAATCGTAGCAGCCGCTCATCGCAATCACGCCATTAATCAAGTCAGGGCGTTTCAAAAACAAATTCATGGAATGCAAGGCACCGAAACTCGCACCGCACGTAATAATAGGTGTCGTTTCGCCCGAATGCGTTTTGATATACGGTATCACTTCGTTATAAATATACTCATTAAATTGTTTATGCCGCAAAGCCTTGTGGTGCGGATGCATTTGTTGATTCATCCAACTTTCGGTGTTGATGCTGTTGACGCTGAATATCTTCACTTTGCCTGCATCAATATATTTTTCAAGGGCTTTGATGAGTAAAAAACGTTCATATTCGAGATAATCAGCCGCCGCAGTCGGCACAAGCAAGAGCGCGAAGCCATAATGACCATAGGTTGCGATTTCCATATATTTATTCAAGTGTGGACTGTGCCAACCGTCGAGTTTCCTTTCCATTGTATAGAAATTTTAATAGGTAGATAAGATGGTCTTATTTAAAATTCGTTGAACAATGCACATCGTTGTTTGTTAAAAACGGGTACATATTTTAACTCACGCAAAGATAAAATAACTTCGGATTTTTATTCAAAATCTGAAACTAAACCTGCGCACCTGCAATTAATGGGTTGAGATAATCGCGGAGCGATTGAATATGAATAACCTTCGATGTAATCGGAGGGTTAAACTAAATGAATTGTCTTAACTGCGGAGCAGTTGAATGTGAAATAGTTAATAATTGGCAATGTTACACATTCAACTGCTCCGCAGTTATAGACATTCTTTACAATGTCTTCCCTGATTTCATCAGGGGTTATTCATATTTAATCACTCCGTGATTTTCAATTATTACTTATTACCCATTACTCATTACTTATATACAATATGAATCAACGTATCAACGATTTTCGCTCCTTACCCACCCATCCTTACAGTATTATGATGTACCTCCTTTTGGCAGGTTTGACAATGATATTTTTCGGGCTTTCAGCTGCTTATCTCTACACACGGGTCACAATGGGTGCTGTGCCTATCAAAATTCCTTTTCTTTTTATCGCGAATACCCTCGTACTGACGGGCAGTAGTTGGATGCTGAGACGCGCCAAAACAGCCTATAAAGCCGATGATACTGAGGGGTATCAACAATGCCTGTGGGGAACTTTTATTCTCACTCTTGTATTCATGATTTTGCAATACATGGGTTGGAATATGCTGTGGGCTCAGAATCCGAATTTAAATAACAGTGTTATGGTGGATTATGTGTGGGCAATTTCTATTATTCACTTACTGCACATCTTGGGCGGCTTGCCTTTTTTCATTATTTTCATCATAACCGCTTATCGCCGCATGAAAGAACCCGTCAGTGTTTTGGTTTATTTCAGTGATCCGATTAAGCAATTGCGCTTGCGTTTGCTGAGTCTGTATTGGCAATTTTTGGATTATTTATGGTTGTATCTGATGGTGTTCTTTTGGGGTAACTATTTTATACAGTAAACATCGTTTAACACATAATAGATTGGATATTTTTTTAAGACACATAGTTCATAGTAGAGCACATAGTTTAGATTCCTACTAAAAAAAACGAATTTTGCAATAACATCCGAGATATGAATCTCGATATTGTCATTGGTTAACCGAAAGGATTCCGATCCTGAACGTGAGCAGCGGCATTC
>JAYUUR010000033.1:0-19411 GCA_043754475.1 Saprospiraceae bacterium
GGGGTTGTGTAATAAGTTTTTCAAGTTTTTTTGCCCAAATTATATTCTGTTTTTTAATACAACCTTGCGAGGGTTCAAAACCCTCGCAAGGTTATTTCGGAAAATTTAGAATTAAATTTGGTAGCTTTTTTCTATAAAGTAACTTTTAGACCTTATTACACAACCCCTACATGCCTGCTTTCTTCTTATTCTGAAAATCCACAATCGGCTGAAACGGTCCAAATTTATGTTGCACTTCTGGAAACGTATCCGCAAACGGACCAAACGGATGGTCAAAGGGTTTGCCTTCAATTTTAGGCCAGTCAGTGGCTAAAAACGGGTGCTTCGGGCGCGGTTGAGCATTAATAAAAGCCGCCAAATCCCATGCTTCAGTATCGGTCAATTGCGGATTGTCGTAGCTCGCACCGAAAGGCATATTGGCTTTTATGTAGCCTGCAAAATTAGAGATGCGGTACAAACCCGCCGCTTCATTATAGCTTTTATCGCCCCAAAGCGGTGGATATATCCGCCCGTTTCCTTCGGGCATCGGCAAACCTTGACCATTTTCACCATGACAACTTTGGCATTTCAAAGTAAAAACCACTCTCCCACTGTCGGGATTAGCCGCTCGATTAAGGTATTTCAATTTCATCAAACCGACTCCTTTCGGTGTTTTACCTTTGGGAACTGCTTGACCAAGCCATTTAATATAGGCTTCAATGGCGAGCATTTCATGGCTTGTTGAGTCCAAAGGTTGACCGTTGAGGCTGCGTTGAATGCAATCATTTACTCTTTTGTAAATGGTTTCAGCCGTGCCTGACCTTGCTCGAAACTTGGGATATGTAGCCGCTACGGCAGTATAATTATTGCCAAACGGTTTTGACCCTGCATCAATATGACAATTTTGACAATTCATGCCATTTGAAATGGGCTTTATGATACCGTTGGGTCCTAAATAATCTGAGGTATGGGCTATCAAATCCCGTCCGTATTGTATCAGTTGAGCATCATTTTCTGCTTTTATACTGAGGGGGTCGGGTGCTTCAAAAATTTTAGCGGTATCGAATTGCGCCACTGCTTTTGATTGGGCTTGAAGTTTCAAACGCTGCGTCTCGCTGCGATTGAGTTGCCAACGGAAAATCAAAAAAACAAAGAGCAACAAAGCCGGTATATAAATAAAATATTTAGCGATTTTCAAATAAGCATTCGCCTTTGGATAGTGATTGAAATCAGTATTATTGGCTTCAATAATGCGATTCACTTGGTCAACTTGCCGCAAAGCACTGACTAAAATCAACATCAAGCCTAAGCCTGTAATGAGTAAAAGAGGTATAATTAAATCTTTCATTGAAAAATAAAATCCTTAAAAATGGTCAATCTCACATTGTCTCTATCAAAATAGCCTGCATTATTGCTGCGTTTTTGTAGCATTTTCAAATAGCCTAATTCTATCGAATAGTCTTTTCTGAATTTGTATTCTATGCCTGCATAAGTCTGATTTTGGTCAAAATTATCATTATTATACATCAATTCATTATTGAATTTTAATACCCATTTTTCTGCCAACTGCCAATCCATTTGTGTCCGATAACGAAAACGCTGTTTGAAATGATACCCCTCAGTCAATTCCGTTTTTGAGGCATTGCGAAACCATCTTTCTTCAATTCTTAACCTATGCGATAAGCGCAAATGCTTATTTAAAGGTTGAAAGACCGTAAACTCTTGAAATATGCGCCACTCAGGCACCACCAAAGTATTTTTCCAAACAGCCGAATAAGTAAAACCCAATGCCCCCTCAGTTGCCATATTCCTCCCAAAGACATAATTGCTCAATTTTCGATGTACATGCGTTTGGGCAACAAACTGAAGCGTTTGGTTTTTTCCAAAAAACCGGCGATTCTCTGCCTCTGTTTGCCATAGCCACTTATCACCCAATTTTACCCGCGCAGCGAGGCGCGTCCAATACGTTTTTTCATGCACCGTTTGCGATTGTATATTTTTAAAGCTGAAGGCAAATAAAAATAATAAAAAGTAGCGCATCATATTCTTTCAATTAGGCAATTTATCCCGCAGCAAACCATACACCCAAGTACCCGCAATCGCACTCAATAGCGTCACACCGACTACCGCAGCACCCGTCCCGATTTGAGCAAAAAGAGGACCCGGACACGCGCCCGTCATTGCCCACCCGAAGCCGAATATCAAACCGCCATAGACCTGCCCTTTGGTGAATTTTTTAGGATGAAATAATACTTTTTCACCTGATAATGTCTTGATATTGAAGCGTTTTATAAGGAAAACTGAAACAGCTCCCACCACCACCGCCGTACCAATCACGCCATACATGTGAAAAGACGTGAGTTGAAACATCTCTTGAATGCGAAACCATGAGACGATTTCCGCTTTGACGAAGACAATACCGAACACCACGCCGACAACAAGGTATTTTAAATTGCTCACTGCGCTTTCTTTTTGCACCATATCATTGGGTGCGTCGCATACAAATTCTTCGTTTATTTTTTCTTTTATTTCTAAGTTCATATTTTTTAATTGCTTTTATTTTTTAATGGATAAATGATTTGCTGCCAAAAGGTTTTAGGAAATTGCTCGACATGCTCGAAGCCGAGTTTTTCATCGCGCCCTTCACAGGGTATGTAGGCTGTGCCGAATATATAATCCCAAACCGATAAGGTTAAGCCGAAATTGACCCCTGTTCGAGTTGGCAGATGCTCGGCATGATGCCAAATATGCATTTGAGGCGAGTTGAAAATGTACTTCAAAAAGCCTAAAGGCACCTTGATATTAGCATGATTAAAATGCCCCCAACCCAACGTGAACAAATGCACCAATAGGAAATCTTGAATCCCAAAGCCTATCATACTGAGGGGTATATATTCGAGGGTGCGATAAAATACATTTTCCATCCAATGAAAACGCAAATGCGCCGCGAAGCCCATTTCTTCTACGCTGTGATGCACTTTATGAAATTCCCACATCCAATTGACGCGGTGCAAAAGGCGGTGAATATGCCATTGAATAAAATCGCGCACAACAAAAAGTATCAATAATTGCGACCAAACGGGTAACTGCCCGACTTGAATAGCTACCAAATTGCGCCATCCAAAAACCGCCAAAAGCCCATCGTTGAAAGCCGTAGAAACAACATTTGAAACTGCCGCATAACCAACCAACGAAAACAGGAAAAAATTAAAGAACATATAAAAGCTATCCAGCCAAAAGTCCTTTCTAAATATTCCCTGTTTTGTCCGCCAAGGAAATAAAATTTCGAGCAACCAAAAGAATAAAGAAATGCTAATAAGCCAATAGAAATAGTTGCCCCACGAAGGGTGAACTATGGAATTCCAAAGGTATTGCGCATAACCCGCATACGTCTCTTTCAATATTTGACTGTATTTTTCCATGATTAACCCCTCAGTATTTGAACCTTTTTTTTCAAATTAAAGACTTAAAATAAATGGTAGCCCAAACCACGTCATCAAAAAGCCACCAATCATGAAGCAAATAGTGGCTACCAAAGACGGTACTTGCAAATCAGATAAGCCCATAATGGCATGTCCCGACGTGCAACCACCGGCGTAGCGCGTACCGAAACCCACTAAAAAACCACCTAAAACGATGATAATAAACCCGCGAAGTGTCAATAAACTTTGAAAACTAAACAAATCAGTAGGCATCAAACCTTCAAAACTATGGATGCCTTGCGCTTCCAATTTGGCTTGTGTAGCCGCCGCAATTTGTATGGGTTCAGGATTTTGTAAAAAATAGGCTGCTATAAAACCACCTATTAAAATACCTGCAGCAAAAAATAAATTCCAAATTTCCTTTTTCCAATCGTATTTGAAAAACGAAATATTGGCGGGCAAGCAAGCCGCGCAGAGGTGACGAAGGTTGGCAGAAATACCAAAGTGTTTGTTACCTAAAAGCAAAAGTGTAGGAACAGTTAAGCCAATTAAAATCCCTGCTATAGACCAATGCCAAGGTTGTTTTATTAATTCTAACATGATTTTTAATTTTGTTTTTATTTAATTTGCTTTTCTACTTTACAGCTTGAGATACCCAAAACGCTATACAGCGGACAAAAGCCTACTAAACTTGTTAAGACAAAAACAGAAGATAGAACTATGAGTATTATGCCCCATGTACCACTGATAATGCCATTGTAAAATAGAACTGTAAGCATAATTGCAATGGTTATGCGAATAATCCGATCGGCACTGCCCATATTTTTTTTCATGATGGAATTGTTGAAATATTAATTAATAGTTGTTAAAATACACTTTTCTTAACTTTATTCAAACGGTTGAAAATTATTATATGGTCGGGTAATACTACTTATGAAAATCTAACTCGCAATCTTTTTTGATTGACAAACAAAGTCAGTTTTAGGTATTAGCGTTTTAGCAATAGCGCCAAAGCCTCCGGCTACTTCAGTAAAATTATCATACCCGCGGGCTTTCAAAATGGAAGCTGCAATCATTGAGCGATAGCCACTACCGCAATACATGGCAAAAGGCTTGGTTTTATCAATATGGCGTATCCAATCATTGATTTTACTGAGGGGGCGGTGGTAGGCTTCATCCACATGTTCGGCAGCATATTCTCCATCGCGGCGAATGTCATAAACGACATCTTCTTTTTTCCATTGATTGGCAAATTGCTCGGGCGTGATGCGGTTCACAGTATCAACCGGTTTATTCGCTGCTTTCCAAGCTGCAAAACCGCCTTCGAGATAGCCGATTGTACCATCATAACCCACTCGCGATAAGCGAATGACGGTTTCTTCTTCCTTACCTTCGGGTGCAACAATCAAAATAGGCTGTTTAATATCTAAAATCATCTCCCCTACCCAGGGTGCAAACTGACCACTCAAACCAATATTAATACTCCCTGGAATGAACCCTTTGCTGAAATCTTCGGCAGAGCGAGTATCCAAAACAAGGGCATCATTTGCCTCTGCTTCCAATTCAAAAGCTAAAGGATTCAAGGCATGATTGCCTCTTTTCATAACGGTATCAATAGGCGTATAACCATGCTTATTCATCATCACATTTATTGGAAAATACTGAGGGGGTGCTGCCAAATCGTCCGTTACTTCTTTTACAAACTGCTCTTTTGAAGTCGCTAAAAGGGCATAATTCACTTGCTTTTGATGTCCAATTGTATCAAAAGTTTCTTTGCTCATATTTTTACCACATGCTGAACCGGCACCATGAGCCGGATAAACGATGACGTCATCAGGCAAGGTTTTAATCTTCGTTTCAAGCGAATCATAAAGCATTCCTGCCAAATCCTCCATCGTTATAGTGCTTTTTTGAGCCAAATCGGGGCGACCTACATCACCAATAAACAGCGTATCGCCTGTGAAAACATATCGTTCTTTGCCGTTTTCATCAAGCAAAAGATAGCACGTGGATTCGAGCGTATGCCCAGGCGTGTGGAGGATACGGATGGTGCATTTTCCTACTTTAAACTCCTCACCGTCTTTGGCAATATGTGCTTTAAAATCGGTGACAGCATTGGGTCCAAACACAATTGTAGCGTTTGTTTTTTCAGCCAAATCAATATGCCCTGATACAAAATCCGCATGAAAATGGGTTTCAAAAACATACTTGATTTTAGCTTTGCTTCTTTTCGCCTTCAAAATATAAGGCTTGACTTCTCTAAGCGGGTCAATCACTGCCGCTTCGCCATCAGATTCGATGTAATAAGCACCTTGTGCTAAACATCCTGTATAAATTTGTTCCACTATCATTTTATTAAAATTTTGAATGATGAATGTTAAATAGGTTTCAAGAAAAATACCCCCTCAGTATTTACTTAAAAAATAATTCTTTTATGATGATATAAATACCCATGACGAGGACGAACCAGCCGAAAGCGGGTTTGAGTTTTTCGCCATCTATTTTTTTAGAAAAAGCTGAACCGATAAAAATACCGACTGTTGCGAGGGCTGTTATCGTGAGCAAAAATGACCAATCCACAAGCGTTTCACTACTTTCACCAAAGAACCCGATGAGCGATTTAGCAGCTATGATGACCAATGAAGTACCCACCGCTTCTTTCATAGGTAACTTAGATAAAAGTACCAAAGCGGGAATAATCAAAAAGCCACCGCCCGCCCCCACTAAGCCTGTTAGCGTACCCACAACAGCCCCTTCTATTATGATAAGTGGATAGTTGAAAACTTGCTTTTGAGAGGCTTCTTCTGCTTTAACTTTGTCTTTTTTTATCATACTATAAGAAGCAACGACCATCAATATGGCAAACAGCAACATCATCAGCACACTTTTAGTCATTATAAAACCACCCATTTGAAAAATCTCTTTGGGGATAGCAGGTACAATATAAGCACGCGTCATAAAAACAGCGATAATGGAAGGAATCCCAAACACGATAGCCGTTTTGATGTTCACCAAGCCTTTTTGAAGATAATTAAAAGAGCCTACTGCACTCGTAGCCCCGACTATAAAAAGAGAATAAGCCGTAGCCACAACAGCATCAACAGAAAACAAATAGACCAAGACTGGCACCGTCAAGATACTACCACCGCCACCGATAAGCCCCAATGAAACACCGATAAGAATCGAAGAAAAATAGCCAAAATATATCATAAATGGATGTTTGTTAAAATATATTATAATGTTTTTATGAACATTTGTTCATGTAATTTTTCAAAAAAAACAACTACATATTACAATCGCAGTGCTCTATACAATCAATGAGTTTGGTAACATCACGTTCTTTTAACGAATAATAAACGCTTTGCCCTTCTTTTTCAGACCTCAAAATTCCTTTCAATTTCATCGTAATCAGGTGATGAGATAGAAGCGATTGTTCAACTTCTAAGGTATCGCCAATTTCATTAACGCTCAACCGGTCATTCAACCGCAATAAATCCACGATAGCCAAACGCGTAGGATGCGCTACGGTTTTGAGGATATAAGCGGCTTTTTCAAGCTTTTCTCTATTAATTTTATATGCTACAACTGCCATTTGACAATAATTAAAGTTAAAATTTTATTTTTGATTTTATGGTAACGCAAAAGTATGTATGAATGTTCATATAAACAAGTATATTTTTGTTTTATTTTTAAACGCCATTATATTTCAATAAGTTTTACTAAAAAAAATAGATTAATCTCTTTAAAAAACCTATTTTTGATTAAAAATCAGAAGATATGACTACTGCCATTCAAGAGAAAAAGATATTGACAGCCGAAGAATACCTTGAAATGGAACGGACAGGGCTGCGCGAAAAAATGGGCAAACATGAGTTTTTTAACCACAAATTAATTTTTATGGCTGGTGCATCCAACAATCACAACCTTGTAACTAAAAATTTAGTCTATACTCTTGAGCATCAAGTACGCCAAAATCGAACTCAGCATTTGGTGTATGCTCAAGATATGCGAACGATTAGCCATCTACCTCATAAAAACTATTTCTATCCCGATGTTGAAATTGTAGAAGGCTCACCGATTTTTGATGATGAAAAGAAAGATGTTTTAGTGAATCCCACGCTTATTGTCGAAGTGTTATCAGATACAACCGAAAGTTTTGATAGAGGGGATAAATTTAAATCTTACCGCAATATTCCAACTTTTATAGAGTATATATTAGTTTCTCAAGAGGATAAATGCTTTGAACAATTTTATAAAAATGAGCAGGGAAAATGGGAAATCGGAGAAGTAGTGACAGAAGGAACTTTAAAACTCAAAACATTACCCTTTGAATTAGCTATTGATGATGTTTATTTCAACATTGAAATCGCCTCTAAGTGAATCTAAATAAAAAAGAGTCATTCCAAATTGCAATTTGGAATGACTCTTTTTTTATCTGAAATACAAATTTTAGTAACCGGGCTTTGTATCCAAGTGCACAAAAGAAGATGCCAAAAGGGATGCTTCCTTTTTAGATTCCGAAGGCTTAGATACAGTAATGTGAACACCTTTTGAAGCAGGTGCAGAGTTAGTCAATTGAGACGAAATGCCGTCATCGTTTAATACTTCACTGATTTTGCGGGCAGCGGTTTCGTCTGACGGGTGATGCAATATTTTAATTTCCATAGCTTTAATATTTAAAATGTTATACCAAAAGAAAATCTCTCAAAATTGATAATTAATTGATTTCTAATTTTCAATAAAACAAAGATACACTATTAGCGAATTATTCGCAAATAGATTTTTATTCTCTTTACGATAATTAAACGCTTTTTGAAAATTAGCCACAAAAATTAAATTTTGTCAAAAAAGCTTATTTTCAACAATTAAAGAATTAAATTTTGTTAAATTAATTTTTGATTAAATTAAATATCATTATTTTAAAAAAATCGAAATCCTTAAAATGGCATAAATCCCGTTTTTCAAAGAAAAAAAAGTTGATAAAAAAATGACCCCCTCAGTAAAAAGCCATTTTGCACGGGCAAAATGGCTTTTTACTGATTAACTTTTATTCGCTTTTTAAAAAAATATCCTTTTCAACTTGAGCAAATAATGAATAAATCTGTCCTTTTAATTTTTTGCTTTAGATTTTAATAGTTCAATATTCTTCACTTCTTCAATAATTTGAATTATTTCCGCAGAAGGCAAAGCAAAAATGCGAGACAATGATTTAATATCATGACCCGCTAAGTGAACTTGATAAATTGACATTTTTTTACCCAATTCGATACCGATTTCTATTCCTTCTTCTTTAAGTTCATCAATAAGATTATACATGTTTTCTTTATTTAAATTATCATCTAATTGTTTAATTTGATAGTATATCTCTATTTTAGTAATGCCACCTGAGATATTTGACAAATATACGGATAAAGAACGAATAAAATCAAGGATTTCTTTTGAATGGTTACTGTCATAACCTACAAATACCAATTCTACAAAATGGCGTTTAACATAAACTTTATCGTGATGATGTTTCATTGCTAAAAAGCCTTTTATGAACAAGATATTACTAAAGGCTTGTATCATTTCATCTGAATAGTCTTGCAGATTGGTTAAATAATATTCATAAGGGTCTATAAACCGATGAAATTCTTTATCCATATCTCCGAAATAATCGGAAAATGGCTTCACGATCCACTTCCTTTTCCCATGATAAATGATGATAGGCACAACAACTGACAAAGGCTGTTTTGCTGCCAATTGTTTATTGTATGCCCCTTGCTTGTAGTCACCAATTTGTATGTGCGGATAATCCGGCACATAACTTTTATGCTCAAAAATGAAGCAAATATGGACGACAGTTTTTTTACCCACTAAACGACATCGCCAAACGATGTCGGAATAATATTCATCCAGTTCGGATGTAATATAGGTTGTAGTGTCCAATTCAAGCGTGCTAAGGTCAAGTTTTGCCGCTAAATGCTTTGGAAATAGATGGTTGAAATAATCTTTAACGACACTGGCTAAGCCAAAAAGTTTTTTAAAAAACTTATCATGCGGGTTGTTAATAGAATTTTGTTCTTCGTCTTGTTTGTTTTTTGCCATTTTAATGGTTTAATTTTCTATAGTATGGAATTTCATTTTCAATCTAAATCAAACGAAAACAATTTGTTTTCAGTATTTTCAAACATCTAATTCTACTCCCAATCGCTCAATCTCATCCAGCAATTCCTCTAAATGCCTCGGTTGTGTTAAAGGATTCATCAGCGTGACGCGTAAATAAATGTCGCCTTGTAAAGTGGTTTGGACAATATAAAAATCACCTTTTTCAAGCAGTCGTCGTCTGATTTGAGCATTTAAATCATTGATATTCTCCACAGGGAGTCCTTGGGACAATACTTTATCAGAAATATATCTAAAACAAACGACATTGGATTGCGGCTCAACGGGCAATTCAAAATGCGGGCGACCCCTCAGTATTTCAGCCATTTTTTTACCTAAATCGTAGGTGGTATCTATCATTTCTTTAAAAACAGCTTCGCCATAAGTGCGCATGAGCGCATATATTTTGACGGACATCATGAATTTGGTACATTCAAAAGTGCGTTTGCCTGAATTGAACCAATCTTTTGAGCCTTGATTTGCCCATAAATATTGAGCTTTTTGTTGAAATGTTTCAAAGGCATGATTGGGGTTTTTAAACAACAATGCCGTACACAATGCCGGAATCAACATCATTTTATGAAAATCCACCACTACCGAATCTGCTCGCTCGACCCCCCTCAGTAAATGGCGATATTTTTCAGAAACTGCCACCGCGCCGCCATGCGCACCATCCGCATGAAACCATAAATTGTGCTTTTCGCAAAAATCGGCAATCGCCTCCAAATCATCATAACTGCCCGTCGAGGTAGAGCAAACGCTACCGATGACGGCGATGACAGTCAAACCGTCTTTTTGAGCATTTTCGTAGTGTTTTTCAAGCAAATCTGTCTGCATTTGGTATTTTTCATTAGTCGGAATCTTGATAATACCTGCCGTACCAAAGCCCATTATCCGCGCCGCTCGGTCAATACAATAATGCGCTTCATCGGAAACCATGACTGCTAAACGCTCATTCGACCCCTCAGTCCAAACGTCGTTTGGAGCTTTCGCAGCCCGCGCCGCGAGTAATGCAGTCAAGTTCGCCAACGTGCCACCCGAAGTCAGCATACCCCCACCCGACTCTTTGAATCCTAATTGCTGCGCCAGCCAATCGGTCACGATGCGCTCCAAAGGGTTCGATACCAAGCCCATTTCATATACCGCCATGCCGTTATTGAGCAGACCCGTCAGCAAACCCGACAGCGCAGCCAAGGGCGCAACCGTCGAAACTTGATGCCCCATATAGTTCGGATGATGCAGATGCGTGGATTTTGCTATTACATCTTTGAAAAAATCGTTGGGATTATCAAGCAAAGGCTTCTGGAAATCGGCTTGCCAATATGCCAAGCTATCCTCAGGTTCTACCCAGGTAAGGGTGGTTTTCAGCGTTTCATTTTGAGCATTTTGTAGATAATCGGCTAAAATATCCACCAATTCATGCGCCTGTTGGCGAAAATTATGAGGGTTGAAAACAGATTCGAGAGTTGTCATTTTAATTATATTTTTACATTTTTCGGTTTTACATTTTACATTTCGCGGTTATCTAAACTGTTCGATTAGCAAAATAAACACCTGAAAGGATAACACCCAAACAAGCGATTTGCAAGCCTGTAATCATTTCTCCATATAAAACGCCCCATAAAATAGCGACAAACGGGATGGTGTAAGTCACGAGCGAGGAGAACAAAACATTGGTTCTTTTTAGTAGCATATAAAACAGAATTTGCGCTGCTGCTGTGCCCAAAACACCCAATATTATGGCTGCAAAAGTAGCTCTTAAAAATGCTGTATCCGTCCACGATGCTTGAAAATAGCCTGTAAAAATAAGGATGAATAAGGCTGGAATGGCTAAAGTGGAGAAGGCAATAGCGGCAATATTCAATGAGCCGACGTCGCCCAAATGCTGCGCGAGCATATTGACATTTAAGCCATAACCCATCGTTGCAACCACAATGAGTAGCACATAAAATATATCGCCCTCGAATGAAAAACCATCTTTTGATATAAATAACAAGCATAATCCAATAAAACCAACCAAAACAGCCGTTATTTTTTGAGTGGTCATTTTCATTTGATAAAATAAAACGCCCATCACAATAGCAAAAAGCGGTGACAAGGCATTTAAAATACCCGCCAATGAACTATTGATATGTTCTTCAGCAATGCAAAAAAGGAAAGCCGGGATAAAGCTCCCGATGGTGCCTGAAAGTACTATCATTTTGATTTTCTCCTTCGGAATCTGCCTAAATTGACGTATTGCGATAGGCATCAGTACTAAACCAGCACTAAAAATCCGCATCGCCGCTACTTGATAAGCCGATAGCTTGACCAAACCTTCTTTCATTAAGATAAAAGAGCTGCCCCAAATCAAAGTGAGGATTGAAAATAAAAACCAATTCATTAATTTATTCATAAACTATTTTTTCAGTAAAAACCTTATACCCTACTTGTTTCCTTTTTGTCGCAAAGTATCATATTTTAACGAAAACTTTGAACGATAATAGAATCAGATATTTAAAGGTACATTTATGTATTTAAAAGTATTTAAAAGTATTTAAAAGTATCTTTGTACACAAAATTATATTTTTAAGTATAAAATTTAGGAAGTAACCAGAATTAAAACGAGAAGATCAACAGACATTAAAATTGAGGTTGACGGGGAAATTATAGTCAAGATGTCATTGCGAGGAACGTGGCAACTGAGGGGGGGCATTTGTGAGACGCCATTCATGAGAATTTTCATAATATCAAGTCTCAAGTGAACAGGCGTTATACTTTTTTGTATTTTTTAATGTCAAAAAGTATATAAGTGTACTTTAATGTATATAAATGCATATAAATATACATCAATGTATATAAATGTATATATTTGTATCTCGAAAACGGTAGTTGTGGTCTTTTTGCGCCGAAACTTCTGCCTAAAAAAGTATTTTTACATACATTTACATACATAAAAATACATTCAAGTATCTATGAAAATTGCCATTACAAGTTTAAAAGGTGGGGTAGGAAAGACCACCATAAGCACAAACTTAGCGGTTTGCTTTGCTCAAAAAGGCTACAAGGTTTGTATTATTGATACCGATGCGGAGCAAGAGAGTAGCATCAGTTGGTCAGAACAAAGGCTCGACCATTTGGTCAGCGTAGCCGTTGTGAGGGTAGGGGAGAAGACCCTCATCCGCGAAGTGAAAGCGATGGAAAAGAATTATGACATCATTTTATTGGATGGTTCGCCCCAGTTAAAAGAGTTGGCGAGTGCTACTATTGCGGCGAGCGATTTAGTCATTATTCCCATTTCGCCCAGTGCCTACGATTTTTGGGCTTTGGAGAACTTTTTAACCCGGGTTGAGCAAATATGCCAGATGAAGGAAGAAAGCCTTGAAGCGTATATTTTGCTTAATAAATTCAATGAAAATCAAAACATTGGGAAAGAGCTCAACGAAAGTCTGAAAACAGAGTTTACGGAAGTGCATAAACTCACAACAACGCTCGGTGATCGGGTCGCCTACAAAGAAACCATTTCACATGGCATGGGTGTGACGGAATACAAAGACAAAAAAGCCAAAGAAGAAATGGAGGCTTTGGCTACTGAAATAGAAAAAATCTTTAAAAACATGAAAAAATAAAATTGATAACACATGAAAAAAAGAAATGTAGCGCCTGTAAAGGCTCAAACGACAGAGGATTTAGAAAAAGCTGTTAAATTATTACACCGCCCTGATAGCCATGCTTATAATTTCAAAATTCCGATTGATTTATACGACGAGGTTCAAGCGCATTTGGATAAAAGTGGTCAAACACTCAAAAATTTTCTCATTTTCAGTATTAAAAATTATTTGAAAAATGATTAATCATAATAAGAACCAACTATTACAAAATGGACATTTAATTTTTTGACTTTAATTTTTTATATAAAAAAAAAACAGCATCACTTGTTTGTTGTTTAATTCAACATTTTCAATGTTTCTTGTTTAATGTTTGAACCCTTCATAAACTATTGATAATCAATCTGTTACAACTTTTAACATTACAAATTGTACAAGTAACATTACAGAATGTACATGCTATTATTACAGAATGTACATGATAACATTACAAATTGTACAATGAAGTATTACAGAATGTACATGCTATTATTACAGAATGTACATCACTATTACAGAATGTACATGCTATTATATTTAAATTTATCTTGTTACTATTACAAAATGTACAAGAAATAAGAATAACCGATTTTAGAAAGTTAAAAAAGATAGGAATACTGAGGGGGCTGCACGAATATCTTTAAGAATGTCCAAAATTGCTCATAATTCATCAATTTTCACCAACCTTGTTGCCAATTTATGGGTATTTAAAAACAATTATTACATTTACAATGTAATTGTTTTTTTTACAACTATTACAAAATGTACAACATGAAAAAAGGAGGAAACGACAAACCGATATTGGTCAACTCGAACCATATAGCTGTTCAATCCAATAGATTTATTGAAGCCCGTTACAAGGAGTCACTGACTTTTTGGGAAAGTTTCTTGATTACAAAGATGTGTTCGATGATTTCGCCTGATGATGTAGATTTTAAGCCCTATAAAATTTATATAAAAGAGGTGGTAGAGTTTATGGAATTAACGCCCAGTGGTCATGTCTATAGCTATATTATGGACGCTGCAAAACGTCTTTTAGACAGAAAAATAGTGATTGGTGCTGTTGATGAACAGGGGCGAACAGAGATTATAGAAACACATATCGTTACGAGTATGCGGCGACTTTTTGAACCTCAACAAGATGAAAATATGTATGTCACGCTCACATTTTTACCCGAACTCAAACCTTTTCTTCTCCAACTTCATAGAGATTTTACAAAATTGGATATGGATATTTTTAAGCAGTTAAAAACAGCGTCGAGTATCCGATTGTATCAGATTTTTAAATCGCACATGGGTAAAAACCAGTATAAAGTCCGTTTTGATTTAGAAGAATTGAAAGAAATTTTGGGTGTATCTGATAAATATCAACAATATGCGGGCTTTAAAATGCGAGTTTTAGATGAAGCACAGCAACGACTGACTGAAAAAACAGATATTGGTTTCACTTATGAAGAGGTTAAAACAGGGAAAAAAGTTTCCGCACTTGTTTTCAATACCTACAATAATCGGCAGAAAGAAATATCTAAAGCTATTGTTGCTGCACCCGGAATATCTAAAAGTGATAAAGAACAAGAGAACTTGATATTAGAACTTACGCCTATTGTGGTTAAAAAATTTGCAGTCAGTTTGAAAGTATTTATGAGTTTAGTAGAAAAATATACTGAGGGGGAGGTGCGCAAGGCGATAAAGGTTACAGAAAAAGTGATGCAAACGGGAAAAGTTGAAAACACCGCCGGTTTTTTTGTTGAAGCCTTGCGCGGTGCTTATCAGGATGCAGGAGAAAAAAAGAAAAAACTCGACATCCTAAAAAACACTGAGAAAAAAGCCCAACAAGAATTGGAAAAAGCACTGGATAATAAGAAAAAAGAAGAGAGCAAAACTCTTTTTGAAAAGAATAAAGCCATTTTTGAGCATTTGATGGGGCAAGATGATACGTTTAGGCTTGAACTCGAACAAAGCATTAAAACGGATAAAATGATTAAAAATCAGTATAACTACGACAAAACTGTTTTTGAAAATATGCAAAGACCGATGATAGAAGGAGCATTGATGGCGATAGCCGTCAAATTGCGGAGTAATGCTTTTAAACAATAATTTACTTTATGTCGATTAAAATATCTTTATAATACTTGAGCGAAAAACCTCTATCCTTTTAAGGTAGAGGATGAAAGCGAATGTGTAGTGTGCTACCCCTGCTCGGCTATGTATTTTCGTATTGTTTCAGAACTTGCGTTCCCTGTTGAGCAAACAAAGTATCCATCCGACCATAGCGTATTTTCTTTCCAAAAATATTTTAAAGAAAATAATTATTTCTTTAAAATAAAACATTATCTTTGCATTATGATATTAAAGGCAGTGAAATATAGGTTATATCCGACAAAAGAACAGTGTGTTTTGATTGATAAACACATTGGAGCATGTCGTTTTGTCTATAATTTAGCTTTGGAAACAAAGCAAGTTGCCTATGCTTCTATGCAAAAAAATCTATCTTGTTTTGACCTTATCAAACAGTTGCCGGAATTAAAAACAGAATGCGAATGGTTGAAGGAAATTAATAGTCAGTCATTGCAATCATCTGTAACCAACCTCGATACTGCTTACACAAACTTTTTCAAAGGTCAAGCGGAATTTCCTAAATTCAAATCTAAGCGTAAAAGCCGTCAGTCATTTTCAGTTCCTCAGAATGTAATCATTGAGGACAACATGATAATAATTCCTAAGTTCAAGAAAGGAATTAAGGCAGTTACGCATAGAATCATTGAGGGTAAAACAAAAGGCGGTACGGTATCAAAAACACCAACTGGAAAGTATTTCATTTCAGTGCTAATTGAAACATTAGATAGCCTACCTGTTAAGCCTATCATTACAAATAATAATACGGTAGGGATTGATTTAGGTATTAAGGATTTTGCAATAACTTCAAATGGTGAAGTATTTTCAAATCCAAGAAATCTAAAAAAATCGCTATCTAAATTAAAATTTGTACAACGTAAATATTCAAAATACAAAGGTCAAAGAACTAAAAAAAGACTCGCAATCGTTCACGAAAAAGTAACTAATCAGAGACATGATTTTTTACATAAGATAACTAAAAAGTTAGTAGATGATAACCAAACTATTGCTTTAGAGAATCTTAACGTAAAAGGCATGATTCAAAACCATAAATTAGCGCAAGCTATTCAAGATGTAGCTTGGGGTAAATTTGATGTTTTGATTAACTATAAATCTGATTGGTACGGCTCAAATATCCTTAAAATTGGGCGTTTTGAACCATCTTCACGTCTTTCTGATTGCGGTCAACTAAATAAAGAACTCACTCTAAAGGATAGGATTTGGACTTGCAAACATTGCGGTCGAACCTATGATAGAGATATTCAAGCAGCAAAAAATATTAAAAAATTCGCTTTAAGAAATTACGTGTCGGGAACAGACACTAAAATTCAAGGTGAACTGCCTACGTTAGTGGGAGTATTGACCCTTGAAGCACCTATCCCTTTAGGGTAGGTGTCGTTCACCCATTTAATATAAAAATTACAACTGTTTAAAATAAAATAAAATAATATATGAACTGGCATAAATTAAGCATACCCGAAACTTTAGAATTGCTTGGCACTAACCAACAAGGTCTATCGGGCAGTGCAGCCGAAGACAAATTGTTGCAAATAGGGCCCAACGAATTGCAGGAGGGCAAAAAGAAAAGCGTTGCCATTATGCTTTTAGCGCAGTTTAAAGATGTAATGATTTTAATTTTACTGGCAGCAGCCATTATCGCTGGTATTGTTGGAGACCTTACTGATACAATTGTTATTTTAATAATCGTTTTATTAAATGCCTTTCTGGGTTTCTTTCAAGAATACCGGGCAGAAAAAGCGATGCAGGCTTTAAAACAAATGGCAGTTACGCAGGCAAGGGTGCTACGGGATGGCAGCATAACTTGGCTATCCGCTACGGCATTAGTACCTGGCGATGTTGTATTATTAGAAGCTGGGAACGCTGTGCCGGCAGACTTGCGCATTATTGAATCCAAAAATTTAAAAATTGAAGAAGCGGCATTGACTGGTGAATCAGAAGCCGTAGATAAACTCACTGATGCAATAGAAACGGATAATTTGCCAATTGGAGACAAAAAAAATATGGCTTTTAAAGGAACGTTTGTTACTTACGGGCGGGGTACGGGCGTAGTTATAACAACAGGTATGCAAACGGAGTTAGGGCGCATTGCCAAAATGCTGCAAGAAGACGAAACGCTTACGCCATTGCAACAACGGATGGGCAAGTTTGGAAAGATTCTTTCCTTGTTGGTATTGTTTCTGTGTGTTTTATTTTTCATTGCTGGTTGGTTGCGGGGTGAGGATATTACAAAAATGGTACTTACCAGTATTTCGTTGGCTGTTGCCGCCATACCCGAGGCTTTACCTGCGGTTATCACTATTTCGCTTGCTTTGGCTGCAAAAAGAATGATTCGATTTAACAGTCTCATCAGAAAATTACCCGCCGTCGAAACATTGGGTTCTGTTACCTATATCTGCACCGATAAAACAGGTACACTTACCAAAAACAAGATGCACGTAGAGGAAGTATTTGTAAACGGGCAACTGTATCAAAGAAATGCCTTGTCCTCAATGCAAAATCAGCAAGAAGTGATGTTGTTGTTGCAAGCCTTCGCCTTGAACAATGATGCTGTTGAGGATGCGGATAAAATTATAAAAGGCGACAGCACCGAAGTTGCTTTGATGGAAGTGGCAAAAGCGTACAATGTAAACACCGATAGTTGGCCTCGGATGGCTGAAATTGCTTTTGATTCGAGTCGAAAACTAATGACAACTTTCCATACACAGGGAAATAAAATCATTTCATTTACCAAAGGAGCGCCTGATATTTTACTGCAACGATGTGTGAATGTTGATGCACCGAAACTGCAACAGCAGGTAGATGATATGGCAGCTAAAGGTCATCGGGTACTCGGGTTTGCCTATTGCTATTGGGATAAATTGCCCCAAAACCCAGAAAGTGATATCCATGAATCGGGGTTGCAGTTTTTAGGTCTAACAAGTATCATTGACCCACCACGGGAAGAAGTTTTTGAAGCAGTGTCGCAATGCAAAACAGCGGGTATTGTAACGGTAATGATAACAGGCGACCACCCCCTAACGGCTAAGGCTATTGCCCAACGCATTGGCATACTAAGCAGCGAAAAGGATATAGTAATGACCGGTCAGCAGTTGGCAGCATTGGATAATGACAGCTTTTTGGCTAAAGTAGAAAAGATTAAAGTCTATGCGCGTGTATCGCCTGAACAAAAACTTCAGATTGTCAAAACCTTGCAACAAAAAGGTCATTATGTGGCTATGACAGGCGATGGTGTGAACGATGCTCCTTCATTGAAAAAAGCCAATATTGGTATCGCAATGGGCATCACAGGCACCGATGTTTCTAAAGAAGCGGCGCACATGATTTTGCTGGATGATAATTTTTCAACTATCGTCAAGGCTATCAGAGAAGGAAGGAGGGTTTATGATAACATTCTGAAATTCATTAAATATCTGATGACAACCAACTCAAGTGAGCTATTAACTTTACTATTGGGTCCTATGATTGGCTTGCCTATTGCGCTTTTACCCATCCATATTCTTTGGATAAACTTAGTTTCTGATGGCTTACCCGCTATTGCCTTGTCCTTTGAAAAAGAAGAAAAAGACATTATGAACCGCCCACCCCGCCCACCGCAGGAAAGTGTTTTCGCCAATGGAAAGGGCATACACATGATTTGGGTAGGTATCTTAATGGCTGGGATTGCGCTATCGCTTCAGGCATGGGCAATTACTCATGGGCTTCACTGGCAAACAATTGTTTTTAATTTTTTATGCGTGAGCCAGTTAATGCACGTGCTGGTCATTCGCAGTGAAAACCAATCATTGTTCAGTATAGGCTTGTTTTCCAACAAACCGCTTATTGGTGCGGTGCTATTAGCCTTAGTGTTGCAGGTTGTTATAACCTATACACCATTTTTACAACCCATTTTTCAAACTGAAGCATTAACGCTGAATGAATTTATCTTAGTGGTGGCTGCTTCGTCAATTATATTTTTCGTAGTGGAAGCTGAAAAAATATTAAACAGAAGAAAAGGGAAACTAAAATTAAAATATTAATTTTTCAAAAAAATAAAATAAAAAACAATGAAAAAAATACTGGTAACAACCGACTTCTCTACGAACTCAAAAGCGGGTATTCGCTTTG
>JAYUUR010000034.1:0-6382 GCA_043754475.1 Saprospiraceae bacterium
TTTAAAAGGGCTAAAGCAACTCAATCTAAATATAAAATAAATTCATCATAAATTGACAATATTTAATTTTATCCTAATTTAACAAAGTCAAGGTAAATTGGGCATTATTTTTTTTATAAATATTTAAAGGCTTATTTTGTAAAAAAGCAGCTTTCTATACTTCTCAATTTAATGCATGAATTAATTTTGTTAAGTTTAATTTATAAGTTATTTTATCATGTAAAATAGATTGACGAATAAACCCATATTATCGCAAAAGGCAATAATATGGGTTTATTCGTTTAAAAATAAAAAGTATCATTGCATTGTTAAATGGAGGAAAGTGTTGTGAATTTTTTAAAAATAAAAAGAGATTCAACTGAAAATAAAAAATAAATTCCATAATCAATTGAAAAAATATATTTTATACATTAATTAAATTATTTATTTTATCAACAATAGGTTGTCTAATTTGAGTCAATGAATTATCCTTATCAGCATTTCTGAATTTCAGAAAATGATAAAAACGTACCCCCTCAGTATAAAGCACATAAGCAGCCAAACCTGCAGGGATAACAGTGAGTAGATAGATCCACCCATTGACTGAAAATGGCAAAATGTGTGACAACCCCCATTTTTGAAGTCCCCAAAAGATTGGAAAAAATACTAAGCCAGACATATAGCGGATAGTCGTATCATAAGATTTATCTATTTTCAACCATTTTACCATACCATTACTCAAGCAAGCGGGAATTATATTATTGATGAAACCATAAATAAAAATAGGAAGACTGAGTAAAAGCTTCAAAATAATCCCAATGGGATTGTCACTGCGAGTAGAGCGCGGCAGAAGGGAGGCAGTTTTAGAAAAGTTATTTTTATTTAAATCATTGATATTCAATGCTTTAAGTTTTAAAAAATAGTTATCCACATCTGATTTAAATTTTTCAAAACTGCTTAAATCTTCTTTTTGCCAAGCGTGTATTTTATTGAGAATATATTTACTCCTTTCGTAGTGCTTTTCGGTTTCTAAATAATTTTCAGATTGCAAAATAGCTTCAAGTTTTTTCAGAAACCTATCTTCCTTAGCATTCGCACATTGAATAGTATGCGTAATCATTTGATTTTCAATACTTTGTGTAAAATCACCAATCGCTTTCCGAGGATTAGAGTTATAGGCTTCGCGCCAGCTATCTACTGAAATGGGTTCACCTATTTCTACTACCACATCTTTCCAAAATTTAAGCGAGTCAAAATAAGTAATGACGATAGGTAAAATGCGTAAATCGAGTTTAAAATCCGTTTGCATCTCTGCACTAAAAGCTATTCGCGCCATTCCTGTTTTCAAGTCACGCACACGCCGTTCGGGAAAACTCGTTCCTTCTACGGCAATATAAATGCTGCCGCCGCCGAGAAGGTGCTCATTGCACTGACGAAAAGCTTCTTCATTGCGCAAGGGTTGTCCATCGGGTACATCGTTCATACGTTGAATAGGGATGCAATAAAGCGTGGAAAGAATAGCATTGCTGATAGGATTTTTGAATAGACTATAATTTGCCAACAAAAAGCATTGTTCACGCATCCGATACAGTGCCATGAGGGGATCCATGAGGGTATTTGGATGATTGGAAATAACCAATAGAGGACCGCGTGCTTTCATGCGCTCTTGATTGATGAATACAATGCGGCGGAAGTACAGCGCATAGCTGACCCAAACAAGACCTTGAATAAAACGATATATTAGTTTTAGAAGTGGATTCACGTTTTCGTATATTAGTGTAGCGCAGAACTCCCGTTTTGAAAATGAAGTGGAATTGAAGTTGTGCACTACTATATTTTAAAATCTAAAAGCATTTTTTTAATATCATTATTAAAAACCTCTTTTTCATTAAAATGAAAATTCACTTCAATCGGAATCGCATATATAATCAATTGATTTTCAATAAGATAGTCTTTATGAAGCTCTAATCGAGTAGCATCTTTTTCAGTGGTGATGATTATTTTTTTATGCCCTGGCATATCGTCAAATAATCGTTTAAATTGAGCTACATCATAATTTGAAAATACGCGATGGTCTTCAAACTCCATGGTCTGCACGGATTTCACTTTTGATGAAAGATACTCAACTAAATAGTCCGCCTTTGCAATGGCGCATACAAGAAGCACGGTCGTGTCCATGTCTAAATCTACTAATTGAGGGCTTGACTCATGCTCGCCAACAGCTAATACTGAGGGGGTGGGATTGAAAATAGAATATGGCGTGCCATAATCGTAATAACTGAAATAAATGCGTTGATATGGATATGGATTAATTTCATTTATAAAACGTTGTTTTTCAATGTCTTCTAAATGAAAAGGGCATTTTGTAATGATAATTATATCAGCTCTGCGGTAACTATGACGCCAATCCCGTAAGCGACCTGCGGGTAATAGATAATCGCGCGTAAATGGTTCACTGAATTCGGTAAGCAATATATTGAGATAGGGGCGCACTGCCAAATGCTGAAAAGCATCATCGAGCAGAATGCATTGAATTTCAGGATTTCGATAGAGCATTTGAGGGATAGCGTAGGCACGTTTTTCCCCCACAGCCACTGGTACTGAGGGGTATTTGCGTTTGAATTGAAGCGGCTCGTCGCCCACTTCGGTCACGTCATTTTCAAGCTCTACCATTCGAAAGCCTTCCGTTTTGCGTTTGTAACCTCGGCTCAAAACGGAGACATTAATATAAGGCTGTAGCAAGCGAATCAGATACTCGATATGGGGCGTTTTGCCTGAACCGCCGACGCTCAAATTGCCCACACAAATAGTGGGAATATCGAAGCGGGAAGACCTCATCAAATTGCTGCGATAGAGAAAACCACGCAGCGAAATCACAATGCCATACACCAATGCAAAGGGCGACAATAGGATTTTTGAAAAAAAATTTGAAAATAATTGAATCATGATGGAACAAATCTAAGGCATTTTCGTTGGTAAATTGAGTATGTTTTATGATTTTTATTTTAACTAATTGTATATCAGTGTTTTAAGCATATTTTTTATTTCAATAAAAAGAATATTTTTACATTTAGATACATAGTGCGTACAATAAAGGATTTTGGGTGATGAAATAAAAATAATAATTAGTATAACAATTTAATCTCAGAATTTTATATTATTCTAAAAAATTTTATATGTGTTTTGTGCTTAAAAATTACACTTTTAAATAATTTATTTACTAAAAAGTATTGACTTATACCGATTTTATTCGTACTTTTGTAGCCCACTCTATCAGAAGACATTCCAATTTTTGAGATTACATTAAATTAGAAAAAGTATTGAAATATACTTTATCCAATTAACTATGAGAAAGCCTTGTGGCGGCTACACGTTGTAAAATACCCTTATGAGTGTCATTGATTAATTCATTAGTTGAATGACACCTTTTAAAACAATTCTATTAGCCATAACGCTTTTTTTTTGCACACAATGTTTTTTTTAAAACGAAACTTAACGAGGCAAGAGTTTTCGAACAGTATGACCTGAATAATTCATTTATTCAGTATCAGATTTTTTTGCCTTGATTTTTTAGGAGATTCTATTTCTCAAAATGCATTAAAAAACAGCAACCATGTATCAGTTCAAAGCAGTTATGAAAGGTAGTTTAGAATTCGGAAACCGAAAAAGCTACGATATGATGTTGACTCATTTCCAGAAACGGTTGGAGTCGTACTATAAAAATGACATCCTTTTGAAAGATCCCGATTTTTTTCAGGAGGAAACGTTGAGTATTACCGTGCCACGTCAGCAAGTTGCATGTTCTGAAAAGACATGGAAAAACACAGCTTTTTTGCTTCGTGAACTGAGGGGGTTTGCTGTTGCAGGAGAATTTCATATTTGGGTGACTGATGAAAAAAATGCATTGTGTGGTGAAGAAATGATTGTACCTCAAGGTGATAAAGTAGCTACCACCGATTATTTACGCGGTGTAGAGATGTTGAAAAAAGGGGGCAGAGAGAACGAAGCCATCGAACTTTTCAATAAAGCTATTGAGAAATATGACCGCTATTCACAGGCTTATGAACGTCGGGGTATGGCCTATTTCCGTACTGGTAGAAATGAAGATGCTATTATTGACTTTTCCAAAAGTATCGCATTGTGTAAAAATGCTCCTGCCTTCTTAGGCAGAGGTCGTGTGAAAATGGATATGAATGATTTGGAAGGTGCATTGGAAGACTTCCAAAATGCTATTGATAATGCTGTGCCATATCAGCCTGTTTTCTGGACAGCTCGCCGCATCAAAGGTGAATGCCATATGAAATTGAATGATTTTGAAAAAGCGATTTTTGAATTGAAATTGGTAACAAAGCGTCCTTTTAAAGAGACTGATCCTAATTTTAATTATCGCAAACAAGCATGGCAATCTTTTGGTCAAGCACTTTTGAATAAAGGTGTAGCAGTAGAGGCAGCAGCAGCTTTTAGAGAAGCCCTTTCAATTGAGAATTGTGCCGTGGTTGAAAATTTACTCAACAGCGTCAATAATATGATAGTTGTGAGCAAACCAAAACCAGCAAAGTCTTCTCCAATGAATGTTTCGATGAATTAATTTATTGACTTTTTAAAGTTGATATTTTCTTAAATAAAATATAAAATTACCTAAATGGCATTTCACTCTGAAATGCCATTTTCTTTTTTATTTTGACTTAAATTAATAAATATTTTTATTGTCAAAAAAAATTCCTTTAACTTTAAGAGAATTTTTAAACAAGCATTATGGGAAATACATGGCTCAATAGTATTATGCGATATGTCCTGCATAAACGGATGCGACGAATTCGCTATTTTTCAGCACATCCTCATGATGTGCAATCTGCTATGTTAAGTCAATTTGTCAATACTGCTCGATATACTGAGTGGGGTAGAATTCACGATTTTAAAAATATTAAAAACGCCCACCAGTTCAGTCAAAATATACCCATTCAAGACTATGAAACTTTAAAGCCTTACATCAATCGGATGATGCATGGTGAACGTGATGTGCTTTGGGCAGGGGCTGTAAAATGGTATTCTAAATCAAGCGGCACAACAAACGATAAAAGTAAATTTATCCCAGTCACTATTCAAAATCTAAAAACCTGCCATCTCAAGGGTGGTTGGGATTCATCTGCTTTGATTTATAATGCTCGACCTGATACACAAGGTTTTGCTGGCAAAATGCTTGTAATGGGCGGCAGCTTCGAATCTTTCCAACCGCATCCCTCAACTCGCTTCGGCGATGTTTCTGCTATCATGATTGAACACCTCCCCTCAGTAGGTAGCTATATTTATGCCCCAAGTGTAGATATTGCTACCATGCCCAACTCGGAGCAAAAGATTGAACTGATGGCAAATGCTTTAATTAAAGAAGATATGCGGAGCATTGGGGGCGTACCCACTTGGACGGTCGTGCTGCTGAGGCGTATTTTAGAAATTACAGGTAAAAATAATATTTTAGATGTATGGCCCAATTTGCAAGTATATATTCATGGCGGCGTCAGTTTTGAGCCTTATAGAGAAACGTTTAAACACCTTATTCCAAGTGAAGACTTTACATATTGGGAAATATATAATGCTTCTGAAGGCTTCTTTGCAACGCAATGTCAATATGGAGCGGATGATATGTTATTGCTGCTCAATAATGGCATTTATTATGAGTTTCTACCCGAAAGCGAATGGTATTCTCCAAACCCTATTGCCATACCCCTCAGTGAAGTGGAAATCGGCAAGCACTACGCGCCTGTGATTACTACCAATGCCGGTTTATGGCGTTATGTACCGGGCGATACTGTTCTTTTTACTTCTACAAATCCATATAAAATCAAGGTATCTGGGCGCACTAAACAGTTTGTGAATGCCTTTGGTGAAGAGGTCATGGTCGCCAATACCGACAAAGCTTTGGCTGATACGTGCGCTACTTTTGGCGCAGCAGTGAGTGATTATACTGTAGCACCCATATATTTTGATGGTAAAAATAAAGGAGGACATGAATGGGTCATTGAATTTGATCGCGAACCGCCTGATATGGAGGCTTTTAATAATATCCTTGATACTAATTTACAAAAAATCAATTCAGATTATGAAGCCAAACGTTTTAAAGACATGGCTATGGATCGGTTAAGGCTGCGGCACGTACCGCGCGGTACTTTTCATGGTTGGCTCAAAGCGAAAGGGAAATTTGGCGGTCAAAACAAAGTGCCTCGCCTTGCCAATCATCGGCAATATGTAGAAGAAATTCTCCATTTTATTGGAAAAAGAATGTAAATTTACTTAGCCCCCCTACCCCCAATAGGGCTTTCTTATAAAAACTTAGCCTTCAAAAAGAATTCTTCTAGTTCCTTGAAATCTTCTGCAAAATCTTCAAATTGAGCAACCATATTTTTAG
>JAYUUR010000035.1:0-2174 GCA_043754475.1 Saprospiraceae bacterium
ATATGGCGTTGCCGATGGTAAAGTCGAATGGATTTTCCTCCAAATGAATGATGTGTATGAAATTGGGGCACTCGATGGTGGTAAAATAGGCGGCATGGCACGCGTAGCCACTATCAGGAAACAACTTTTGGCTGAAAATCCCAATACTTTCACCGTCATGGCAGGTGATTTTCTCAATCCCTCATTGATTGGTACCTTAAAATATCAAGGTGAAGGCATCAAGGGCAAGCAAATGGTGGAAGTGATGAACGCTACAGGCATTAATTACGTCTGTTTCGGCAATCATGAATTTGACCTCGATTTTGTGGATTTGCAAAAACGCATTGACGAATCGCAATTTGAATGGATTTCGACCAACGCTTTTCATCAAAATGGGGATAATATTGAGCCATTTAGTCGCTCAAAAGATCCTGAAAATACGTATTTCCCTGAGTATAAAATCATAGAAGTAAAAGACGGTGCATCTGGCGAATCTGCTAAAATTGGTCTGTTCAGCGTGGTTTTGGATGCCACTAAAAAGGATTATATTCATTACAGCGATGTGTTTGAGCGGTCGAATAGTATTATTGAAGATGTGCTTAAAAAAGAATCGGATGTGACTATTGGTCTGACACATCTTGACATTGACGATGATAAAAAGTTAGCGCAGAAGAACCCCTCAGTATCGCTCATCATGGGAGGGCATGAACACAATTATATGCGCCATGAAATTGGCAAAACCATCATCGCCAAAGCGGATGCCAATGCTATTACGGTTTGGGTGCATCGCTGCTCTTATTCATTGAAAACCAAAGAGTTACGTATTAATTCTAATTTAATAAAGGTTGATAATACTATTCAAGAAGACCCCTCAGTAGCGGCGATTGTGAAGAAATGGACGGATATTGCGGACAAATCTTTTAGATCGTCCGGCTTCACTCCCGACGAAGTGGTCGTTGAATTGAAAGAAACTTTGGATGGTCGTTCAGCATTTATTCGCAAACAGCAAAATAATATGGGCAGTTTGATAGCAAAATCAATAACTGCTACGGCTAAAAAACCCGTCGATTGCACTTTTTTCAACAGCGGCTCGGTGCGAATAGATGATCAAGTGAAAGGTACAGTCACCCAATCCGATATTGTAAGGATATTGCCCTACGGCGGTAAGCTCTATGAATTTGATATTAAAGGCGTCGAATTAAGAAAAGTATTGACGACTGGACTGCTCAATGCCGATAAAGGTGGCTATTTGCAATGGGATAAAATCACCTACAATGAAGCAGATAAAACGTTCAAAATCAATAACTTAGCCTTAGAAGACGCTAAAGTTTATCATGTTATGACCAACGATTTTCTCATCAGCGGTAAAGAAGGCAATTTTGAATTTTTTACTGAAGCCAATCCAAATGTTTCCAATATTCAAAAGCCCGACCCCAATGATGCATCGGATTTGCGAAATGACATCCGCAAAGCATTGATTGATTATTTGAAAAAAACAAAACCTTAAAGCATGATTAATTTCAACGGCAGTATTTACGAAGATGATGATAAAGTATTCAATGGACAAAATCGGGCGTTTCGATATGGCGACGGTTTGTTTGAAAGTATTCGAGTGATAAATGGTAAAATGCCATTTTTTAACTACCATTTTGAGCGATTACTGAGGGGTATGAAGGCTTTGAAAATGACGATTCCGACTTACTTAAACATTCATTATTTGAGAAATGAGATTTCAAAAGTGATCGAAAATATGCCTTCTTGTCGCGTGCGATTAGCCATTTGGCGAGAGGAAGGCGGAAATTATACACCCACCACCAATAATATAGATTTCTTTATTGAAACCTCTACCCTGCCCGACCGCAATTTTCCTTTCAATGATTTAGGCTTAACCATCGGCGTTTTTAAAGACTATAAACTGCGCCCGACGCTTTATTCATCGTTCAAAACGAGCAATGGATTGCCCTACGTTTTAGCCGGTATTTATGCCAAAGAAAATAGTTGGGAGGACGTTTTGATGCTCAATACTGAGGGGTATGTTGCAGAAGGGATTGCATCCAATATTTTTTTATTAAAAGAAAATAAACTCATAACTCCTTTATTATCAAGTGGTTGTGTCGGTGGGGTGATGCGATTGATAGTTATGGACATGGCTAAAGAACACAATATCCTCCTTGAAGAAACCAATATTAGTTTAG
>JAYUUR010000036.1:0-2167 GCA_043754475.1 Saprospiraceae bacterium
TTGTATTTGCTGAGGGCTATTTCTTGATTTTTTTGCTGAAGCTCTTCATTGGCTTCCAATAACTTTGAAGTCCTGTTTGCTACCACTTGTTCCAGTTCTTCTTTTTGAATTTTCTGGTCGTGTATATCATTGTTGAACCCGATCCATAGTTCTATATCGCCGTTTTCGTCTTTCACAGCTCTCGCACGGCTCGTATGCCAGCGGTACTCACCTGTATGACATAACATCTGCAATTCCATATCAAAATTATCTCCAGTCTCTATTGAGTGTTGCCAGTGTTGAATGGCTTCTGCTGCTGCTTCGGGGTGTACCCATTTTTCCCAACCATCCCTTATCAACTCGTCGAAACTCGCGCCTGTATAGTCCTGCCAGCTTTTGTTGTAATAAAAGATGATACCGTTGGGTTTGGCATTGGTTATTTTCTCAGGCATCAACTCTGCCATTAGGCGAAAATGGGATTCACTTTCTTCCATTTTTTTGCGGGCTACTACTTGCTGAGTAATATCGTGTGCCAAAGCCATCACACCCGAAATAGTGCCATCCGCTTCACGCAACGGCTCATATACAAATTTTACAAAAATGTTATCAAGTTTTCCGTCTCGCTTCAAACTAAGAGGCAGCTCTTCCGCTACAAAACGTTCACCGTTATGATAAACATTATCTAACAGTTCTTTAAAACCTTGGTCTTTGAGTTCTGTTAGTACATCAAATACAGGCTTATTCGAAACCTGTTCTAATGTTCTGTCCCACATCTCATACATGGGTTCATTAATCACTTCTATCACATAATTTTCTCCACGCAATACGCAAATAGCAACAGGTGCTTGTTGCACGAGAAGCCGAAACTTTTCTTCAATCCTTTTACGGGCAAGTACTTGCTCGGTCACTTCGCTGGCTACTACAATGATACCTGAAATTGTATTATCCTGCTCACGAATGGGCTGATATACAAAATTGTAAAAACCTTGTGATTTCTTATCGTCTCTATTCAAATGCACTTCCATTTCGTAGCCATTATATGGTATGCCGCTTTCCATCACAGTATCTAATAGTTGCCGTATCCCTTGTGATTCAAGTTCGGGCAACGAATCAAAGATGGATTTGCCTATAAAATTTTTATTTTTTTCAATGATTTGCAAATAAAAATCGTTGGCTGATTCTACGATATAATCATTCGCCGATAAAACCATAATTGCCACCGATGCCTGCTTAAATATATTATGCATAGATGACCAAGCATCTGGATTGCCCATGACCATATCTTGCGATTGGTAAGGCTGTATCGGCGAACCCATTTCGGGACTGCCCAAAAGGAGTTTAGGGATTTTATTCTTTTTTTTACCGTTCATTTATATATCTTCAATTGGGTTGCGCCTTTTATCTTTCAATTTTTTGAAATGCGAAGGTGACAAACCAGTTACTTTTTTGAATTGATTGGATAAATGCGCCACGCTGCTGTAGTTCATCTTATTGGCAATTTGCGTAATATTCAATTCGTCGTAAATAATCAGTTCTTTGATGCGCTCTATTTTATGAGCGATGATGTATTGCTCAATGGTGGTGCCTTGTACTTCTGAAAAAAGATTCGCCATGTATGTATAATCGTGATTGAGCTTCTGGCTGAGGTAATCGGAGAAAGTTATTTTGGGCAAATCCTCTAAATAATGCACCATTTCAATGATAACACTTTTGATTTTACCAATCAGTACCGCTTTTTTATCGTCTATTAGTTCAAGACCTGTCTGAAGCAATGCCATTTTCAATTGTTCCCGCATTTCCATATCTACATCTTCCATAATCTCTACTTCGCCCAAATCCACCATGACATAATGCAGCCCCAGCTTCTTCAACTTTTCTTTCACCATCATTTTGCAACGGGTGCTGACCATGTATTTGATGTATAATTTCATCGATTTTGTTGTTTTTCGTTTGCCCCTAACCCCCAAAGGGCAGGGTTGATTGGTTCTGAAAAGTGCGAGTCCGCTGGACTCGTTTTAAGGTCAGATAATAATTTCCTACAAACGTGAGAGTCCTCTGGACTCTTTCAAGACTTAAATATAGTGTCAAATAACTTGCAGCAAGTTTGAAACTTTGTCCATTACCCACATCTTTTTTGACTAACTCCACCATTTATGGTGGGGGTTAAAAAAGCTCAAATAGTTAAGGC
>JAYUUR010000037.1:0-6360 GCA_043754475.1 Saprospiraceae bacterium
CAATTTTCAATATAGGTTTGGCGGTCGGTTTGACGCAACTTTGCCATATACGGAATGATGCTTTCTTTCATCTGATGATAGCCCGATACTGAGGGGTAGCTCAAAACGGAAAGAAAATTATTTTCCTCCGTATGTCTGTAAGTGATAGAAACATCGCCTTCTTTATTTGTGAATTTATGGTGATTTCGATTGTGCGTTGGAATCCAAACGAAGATAGGTAGCCCGTAAAAAACAGTCAACCACCAATCTGTGAGGGTATTGAGGGATCTATTTTTCCAGATTTTAAGATGTTGATGATTATGGGTCATCACTGAAACGGCAATAGCAGATAGCAAGTAAACAGAATAAGCTATCCAATTAAAACCATAAATCCAAAGCCCGAAGAATAAAATTGTAGTAAACACGATGTAAGCTAAAGTGCGAAGATCTGCGCGATAATGAAGCATGATTTGAAATAAAATTAATTAGTTAGTAAAACAAATAATGAATTTGGTGAAGGTAATTCAATTTAGACGAACAACTATCAAAATCGGCGTTTATTTCAATTCTGATACCCAACTACTTGATTAAAATAATAAAGGAGCATACATTTTTAGTGCATACTCCTTTATTGACCCCCTCAGTATAAATGTATTATTGCCATGCATTATTCAATTTTAACACTTCATTTTTGAATTGCTCACCTACATATTGATAAATTTAAAAATTTCTTCAAATTCTTGAATCGTTACAACTTTTATTTTAGGAAATTCGATTTGCTTTAAAATATTAAAATTCAGTTTATTGATTTTCATCATTCAACCATTTTTCCATGTCATCATTAGTCAACCCGCGCTCTTTCCAAATTTTGTCGGCTTGTCGAATAGCTCTTTCAGCATAAAATCTTGCTATCATAGAACGTAAATCCAATAAATCTTCTTCTGAGAGATTAGTTGAATATAATTTCAAAAGTTCAACTTGAACATTTGATAAAGGCATTTGCAGTTCTTTAACCATATCTTTTACATTTTTTATTCAAAGTTAAACATTTTTCAATTCCAAAACCGCTTTTTTAAACTGCTCACCCCTATCCTCATAGTTTTTAAACAAATCGAAACTTGCGCAAGCAGGTGATAGCAAAACGCAATCTCCCATCTCAGCATATTTTGAAGCGATTGCAACAGCTTCATGCGCCGATTTGGCTTCTTCTGTATTTTTAATATGTGGATTGAAAAAACTTAAAATTTTGGAATTATCAATGCCCATTGCCACGATTGCCTTCACTTTTTCAATCACTAATTTTTCAATTTGAGTGTAATCATTGCCTTTATCAGTGCCGCCTATAATCAAAACGACGGGTTTAGTCATTGAGGACAATGCCCAAAAGACGGAATCCACATTGGTCGCTTTTGAATCATTGATATATTCAACGCCGTTGATAGTGGCGACAAATTCTAAGCGGTGAGGTGCATTTATAAACGTTTCTAAACCTTCTTGAATTTTAGCATCGCTCACTTGGGCAACTATCGCAGCCGCTATTGCGCACGAAGCATTGAAATAATTGTGTGGACCTTTCAAACTTGATTTTGACATATTGAACCGACCCCTCAGTATATGGCTGTCAAAATGGGTAGAAATAGGCCATTCGTTCACATCTGCTATATTTTCATCTATAAATGATTGAATTTCAGTATCATCTTTGTTGAAAATGAGAATATCGTCCTCTGTTTGGTTCATCGCTATGCGAAATTTGGAGGCGACATAATTCGCCATTTTATACTCATATCTATCCAAATGGTCGGGTGTGATATTGAGTAAAATGGCAATATTGGGTCTGAAATGAATGATGCCATCCAATTGAAAACTGCTTAATTCTAAGACATAAAAATCATGAACAGGCTCTTCAGCCAGTAAACGAGCAAAACTTTTACCTATATTGCCGCCGACCGCCACGTCTTTGCCGCCCGTTTTTAATAGATGATAAATGAGGCTTGTGGTCGTGGTTTTGCCATTGCTGCCTGTAATAGCGATAATATAAGGCTCGTCGTTGCCTCTATTTTGATAAGCAAATTCAATTTCAGACATCACAGGAATGCCCTTTTGCTTAGCTAATTTGATTAATTCTACTTTGTCGGGAATGCCCGGACTTTTTATAATTTCATCGGCTTCGAGGATGACCCCCTCAGTATGTTGACCACTTTCGTAAGAAATTTGAGCGTCGTCGAGTTCTTTTTTAAAATGAGCTTTTATTTCACTTTTATCACTTACAAATACCTCAAATCCGCACTTTTTCGCTAATAATGCTGCGCCTACACCGCTTTCTCCTGCACCAAGTATGATTACTTTCTTCATTGTTCTATAAAAGTTTAAATATTTCACTTAAAAATCAAAGCATAATAAAAATCAAAGCATAAAGAGTCCAGAGGACTCATACGTTTGTAGAGACAACATATCAACCATATTCCACGAGTCCAGAGGACTCACACATTTGTTAATCGCTTTAACAAACGTATGAGTCCTCCGGACTCGAGAGGGATTGGTGTTTTTCATAACCCTACAAACGTGGGAGTCCGCTGGACTCTTGAAATCGACTTAAATTACCGCACTTTCAAAGTCACCAAAGTCAAAACGGCGAGTAGGATGCCGATAATCCAAAATCGGGTAACGAGCTTGGCTTCGGGGATGCCTTTTTTCTGAAAATGATGATGCAGGGGCGACATGAGAAAAATTCTTTTGCCTTCGCCGTACCGCTTTTTGGTGTATTTAAAATAGCCGACTTGTAGCATCACTGAGAGATTTTCTACAACGAAAATACCGCAAAATATAGGGATTAATAGCTCTTTCCGAATCAATAATGAGAAAACAGCGATGACGCTGCCGAGCATCAAACTACCCGTATCGCCCATAAAAACCTGCGCTGGAAAGGCATTATACCAGAGGAAACCAATGCACGCCGCAAAGAAAACAGCCCCAAAAATCACCAATTCCGATGAGTTGGGAATGTATAAAATATTGAGATATTCTGAAAAAATGGAGTTACCCGTTGCATACGCTAAAAGAGCAAGGGTAGCACCTATAATCGCACTCGTACCGGCTGCCAAACCGTCGATACCATCGGTCAGATTCGCTGCATTGGAGACGGCGGTGACGATGAGAATAACGAAAATAATATAGATAATGGTGGTCAGTTTTTTACTTGCTTCTTCGCCGACGATGGGTTTTAAAAATTTACTGTAATCCAATTCATTGTTTTTATAAAACGGTACATTCGTCAGAGGAGCTTTTACATACACCATTTCTTTGAGCCTGCCTCCGCGTTTTGAGTCGGGCGTATAGACGGTTCTCATTATTGGGTATTGATTGATTTCAGCGGTTTGTCTATCCATTCTAACGATGATGTCGTCGCTTTTAAGAATCAGTAGCGAGATAACTAACCCCAATGAAATTTGCCCAATTACCTTGAAAATGCCTGGTAACCCGCGTTTATCCTTCTTAAAAACCTTGATATAATCGTCTAAAAATCCTACGATGCCCATCCATGAAGTGGCTAAAAGCATGATGATGACATAGATATTGTCCAACCGACAGAACAGCAAAGTGGGGATAATGATAGCCATAATAAGGATAATACCGCCCATAGTAGGAGTCCCTTGTTTTTGTTTTTGACCATCCAAACCGAGGTCGCGGACGGTTTCGCCGATTTGTAAATTTCTTAAAAAGCGGACTATCATCCGACCAAAAATGAGGGCAATCACCAGCGACAAAATAATCGCCATACCTGCCCGAAAAGACACATATTTAAACAAGCCTGCGCCAGGAATATCATAGTATTTATTGAGCCACTCAAAAAGGTGATAGAGCATAGAAGAAATGATTTTTCAGATTTCAAAAATGGGTTGTGGTTTGATGCCCAAAGTTATATCAATGCTTTTGTTTCGTCATAACAAGCCTACCTTTTTTATTGTATTTTATAAAAAAAATGAAAAATAGGCAAAATTTGAAAGATGTGAATATCGGAAGAAGCACCCCCTCAGTATAAAAAGGTTTTTATGTGTAAAAAGCTGATTGTCATTGTTTTAAATAAAATTTGAGTTAAAAACTAAATGAAACAAACATTTTTCAAGCTGTCACAAAGTGCAGAGAGTCATCTATAAGCCTTCAATCGGCTTTAAATAGGCGTAAGATTTGCGTAAAGGAAACTAACCATTAGAGATTAAAGCCTCCCTTCTTTCATGATATTTGACTGTTTTTTTTAATTTAAAAAAACAATAGACTTAAAATATGAATCTTAAACTCATTTTAGCCGAATTTAAAGGTAAAACATTGGCAATTGTTTCAGCATTTTTAAAAGCCAAATTAATAATACCTTTTGCATTATTTTTCTTTTTAAATATTGAAACTGCTTTTGGAGCCAATGAAACGATACCGACCGGGTCATATATCATTGATATGGGTGTTTCACCGCAAACTGTCAGCAACGGATTAAAGCCCTACGGCTTGATTTATGCGCTCATTAAAGACTACAAAGTGCCTATCAAATGGGTTATCAACCCCACAAAAGGGAAGGATGGCATTGATTTCACTTATAACGGTTATGATTATAAAAGTGGTCCATTCATTATAACTGCCGACTTTCGCACACCTGCTGTCAACGCGCTCATCAGTACATGGGAAGCGAAGGGGGTAATAGGAAAAACGACAACGAGTCCTGTAACGGTGTTTGTTTACACGACCATAAATTATTTTATGACTTGGACGTTGGATGCTCAAAACGGTAAAATTGCAGAAGCTTTTTTGCAAGCTGCCGAAATGCCTATCTCATCATATCAGTTTAAAGAACCGAGTTTATTAGATTGTTGCAACGATTTATACGTAATGCCTCATGCCGACCCGACTTGGGATACACATAAAAACCTTTTGTACTGGAATAATAGTTCTGCCAACGGTGGATGTACAGGTGCAATTTATGCTTCATGCCATGCCGTCAGTGTATGGGAAAATACATACAATCCTGCTAATCCAACGGAAAGGATGAATTTTTTGATGAAAAACCCTATCAGCCCTTCAACTGAGAGTGCCGTCCCTTTTGGTTCTCATACTGATGGCTCACCGCCCTATTCTTATGATTTCCATACTCACCCCGTCATGCAGTTTTTAGGCAATATAGATGCTGCTACTCAAAATGGTTCGGAACAAATATTTTTACCTCGGGCTAATGGTTGGCGTCCTGAAACGAAGATTGGGGTTTGGGACCCCTCTCAATCTGACATACCGGCTCTTTCTCCCGGCAAAGCGGCTGTTATTGCTTTTGGTCCGGGCAAAGGGGATACAATGAGAGGGCGAGTGATGTATGAAGGCGCGCACAACATTGGAAAAAGTAATAACGCTGAAAATGTAGCCGCTCAACGCGCTTTTTTCAACTTTGCTTATTGGGCGTCTGAAATTAAAGCCATTCAATTAGTTCCTAATATTCCCACTAATATGGTGAGTACTGAACCTTATAATGTTTCAGTAGGAGCAACAGGGGGTGCAGGCGGTTATGTTTATAAATGGTCGAGTACATGCAATGGTACTTTCGCAAATCCGAATGCTGCCACTACGACTTTTACACCAGCATCAGTAGCCGATACCACTAATTGTATTGTAAGTTGTGTAGTGACGGATGTTTGTGGTTCGCGTACTACATTTGTCTCTATAAAAGTAGAAGTTGCGCCTAAGCTTGTCTGTCAAGATATTACTGACGCAGGTCAAATTGGTATTGACCAATCCAATTGTGGCACTTTCGACCCTTCAACATTTACAAATATTACATCACCAACTGGCGGTTCCGGCACTTTAGAATATCAATGGTATTCTAATAATTCATTGTTGCCTGCCAATGATGCATCGTGGATTGTTATTAGTGGCACTAATGCCGATTCATACAATCCACCGACGGCGGTTAGCTCAATATATTATATCAGAAAAGCAAGGCGGTCAGGCTGCACTGTTTTTGAAAAAATTTCCAATATTAGCCGTGTAACTGTTAACACAGGTTGTAGTCCTTGTTTATGTCAAAGACAATTGCTCCATAATACTGATTTTGAAAACGGCACCGCCAATGGCTGGATGACAGGTATTGTTGGGCAAGCTGGTACGGCTTCTGTTTATATTTATTCAGGCGGACCGACTGGCAAATATGCCGCACTCAATTATACAGACGCTAACAGCACAACGGGCGACTATTATATTGAACAAAAATGGAACAGTATCATACCCGGGCGTACCTATATTTTTTCAGGTGACCTCGCGCGTCATGCGGGTACAAGGGCATTCATCAGAGCAGAGTTTTATAATGCTTCGAATCAATTGCTCAGCCAAACGCCCGACCAATATGCTACT
>JAYUUR010000038.1:0-6358 GCA_043754475.1 Saprospiraceae bacterium
CAACTTTCGTTTTTCAGCAGCAGTAGCTGCATTCGGTCAATTGCTCAGAGCCTCAAAATATCAAGGTGATTTTAATACAAAGAAGATTATGGCTCTTGCAGAAGGCAGTTTTAATAAAGATACTGAGGGGTATCGAGCAGGGTTCGTGAAATTGGTTCAAAAGTATGATAATGCTCAGTTGACGGCTAAAAAAGATTAATATTATAATCTTTAATAATTAAATAAGGCTCAAGTTGCACGCTGCTTCTTGAGCCTTATTTTTTTTATTGAAAAAATTCATTAAACAAAATGCATTAAATCAAGAATATTGTGAATTTCTTTGAAAATCTGATGAATAATTCTACTTTTGCACGTCAATTTTCAAACGTATATAAAAATCTATATCTGTTTCATTTTAGAAAAACTAACTGTAGTACAATATGGAAAATTTACTTTATTTATTGCCGGTTTTCGGCTTAGTAGGCTTGGCTTATATGGCTTACTTATGGACGTGGGTGAGCAAGCAAGATGCCGGTGACTCCAAAATGCAAGGCATAGCAACGGCTATCTCTGAAGGTGCGATGTCTTTTTTGAACGCTGAATACCGCATTTTAGCGATTTTTGTGGTTGTAGCGAGTGTTTTACTCGGTATTCAATCTCAAATGGTTGCAAGTTCACATTGGTTGATTGTAGTTGCCTTTATTATTGGTGCTGCGTTTTCTGCAATAGCTGGTAATATAGGTATGCGTATCGCTACAAAAGCCAATGTGCGTACCACACAAGCTGCTCGCACGAGCCTTTCAAAAGCATTGGAAGTATCTTTTAAAGGTGGTACTGTGATGGGCTTGGGTGTTGCTGGCTTGGCAGTATTTGGTTTGAGCTTTCTGTTTGTGGTTTTTATGAACCAATTTATGACAGCCAGCTCAGGTACTCCTGCTTTTGCACACCAAATGTCATTGACATTGGAAGTTTTGGCAGGTTTCTCTTTGGGTGCTGAATCTATCGCTCTTTTTGCTCGTGTTGGTGGCGGTATTTATACCAAAGCAGCAGACGTTGGGGCTGACATCGTAGGTAAAGTTGAAGCAGGTATTCCAGAAGATGATCCTCGTAATCCTGCAACTATTGCTGACAACGTAGGCGATAACGTAGGTGACGTGGCAGGTATGGGTGCGGATTTATTCGGCTCTTATGTCGCAACGGTTTTGGCATCAATGGTTTTGGGTAACTATGTTATTGCTGACAATGCTGGTTTTACAGATAAATTTAACGGTATGGGACCCATTCTTTTACCGATTATGATAGCAGGTGTTGGTATTATTTTATCCATTATCGGTACTTGGTTTGTGAAAGTAGATGATAAAATTATGACAACCGAAGCGGTGCAAAAAGCATTGAATACAGGCAACTGGGTATCATTGGGTTTGACTGGCGTTGTCTGTTATTTTTTAATTCAATGGATGCTGCCTGAAACAATGCAAATGGACTTCTTTGGAATAGGGCTTCAAACAATCAGTAACGATAATGTCTTTTATGCTGTTTTATGTGGTTTGACAGTGGGGGCAGCTATTTCAGCTATCACGGAATATTTTACAGGTATGGGTAAAAAACCTGTTATGGATATTGTGCAACGCTCGGCAACAGGTGCAGGAACAAATATCATCGCAGGTTTGGGCGTAGGTATGATGTCCACCGCTTTGCCTGTTATCCTTTTTGCAGGTACAATTTGGGGTTCATATGAAATGGCAGGTTTCTACGGTGTGGCTATTGCAGCTTCGGCTATGATGGCTACAACAGCCATGCAATTAGCGATTGACGCTTTTGGTCCTATTGCGGATAATGCTGGGGGTATTGCTGAAATGAGCGAATTACCCAAAGAAGTGCGTGAACGGACAGATATTTTGGACACTGTGGGTAACACAACTGCAGCCATCGGTAAAGGTTTTGCCATTGCTTCGGCAGCTTTGACAGCTTTGGCTCTCTTTGCGGCTTATGTAAAATTTACGGGTATTGACGGTATCAATATTTTCAACGCTAAAGTTTTAGCGGCCCTTTTCATCGGTGGTATGATTCCTGTGGTATTTTCAGCTTATGCTATGAATGCAGTGGGTAAAGCAGCGATGGATATGGTGAATGAAGTACGTCGTCAGTTCCGCGAAATACCGGGTATTATGGAAGGTACAGGCAAACCCGATTATGCACGTTGTGTTGAAATTTCAACCAAAGCAGCTTTGCGTGAAATGATGATGCCAGGTGCTATTACTTTGATAACGCCACTTTTAGTAGGTTTCATTATGGGACCAGAAGCCTTGGGTGGTTATATGGCAGGTGTTACGGTTTCAGGCGTTATGTGGGCTATATTTCAATCAAATGCGGGTGGTGCATGGGATAATGCTAAGAAAGCCTTTGAAAAAGGGGTACTTATTGATGGTCAAATGTACTACAAAGGCTCTGAACCACACAAAGCTGCCGTTATCGGTGACACTGTGGGCGATCCATTTAAAGATACATCGGGTCCCTCTATGAATATTTTGATTAAACTCTCTTGTCTTGTCGGTTTGGCTATTGCGCCTATATTGGGTGAAAAATACAAGGCTGAACACCCGCAATCACGGATCGGTCAGACGACTATTGAGCAGACTAAACAAGAAGTGAAAGCTGAGGTTACTACTTATATTATTAAGTAAGCATCCCCTCAGTATTTTCATAAAAAAACGCCTTTGCAGAGATTCAAAGGCGTTTTTTTTAGTGACTGCTCCCTTTCTTTGTATTTATAGTAAAATTAATACTGTTAATGGCAAATATGCCAATAAAAAATTTAAGCATACTAAAATTAAGCAACCCCTCAGTACAAACTACCAAATTCGGGTAATTGGATAAGCATCAAAGGCATCATCGCTTGAAATAATGTGCATATTATCAACAATCGCTTGAGTAATTATAAGGCGGTCAAAAGGGTCTCGGTGGAAAAGTGGGAGCCGTTCATTTTCGAGAATATGAGGACGCTGAATATCCAATGTTTGAAAATCGTTTTCAGCAACTTCATCCATAAACTCGGTAAGTGTTAAGCCATTAACAGACAATTTGCCAAGATTTATTTTGATGGACATTTCCCAAAATGAAGCCATACTAACGAAACAAGTATTTTCAGAATCTTCAATAGCAATGCGGGCAGTTTTACTCAATAGCGTGTTGTTTTCCGCAAACCAAATAATGGATTGCGTATCAATTAGTATTTTCATTGCATGTACTCTTTAAAATCTTCAAGAGGTGCATTAAAGTCTTCAGACATGGCAAAACGAGCTTTGCTGAAACCTGCGCGACGACTTTTAGGTTTTTTAATGGCTTGAAGAATAATGACCACTTCGTAATTACCTTCTGCTACGCCTTGAAGTCCAATAAATGGATTATTACCATTAACAAATACTTCTTTTGAAATTGTAATCATATTATTTTATTTTGAACAAAAATAAATGTTTTTTTTTGAAGTCATAAAAAAAAGTTTAGACGGTAAAACCTTAAATTTTAGCGGCTATTGACAAACCGAAATTGAATAAACGGCGGTTGTAATAGTCGGTATTTCGCGGTGTTGTTGTTAATAAAAAATATTGCGCTGTTGGCTGAATGGATATGGTCATTTTTTGAAAAACAGTTAAATCATAACCGAACCCCAATTGTATAGTTGCATTAACATCTCTGTAATCAAACTGGTCTCGCCAAAAACCTTTTGAAGAAGCCGCTAAACCATTTTGACCACTAAAATTCACAAGGCGAGTGGTGAGATTGCCATAAGTATAATTACTACTGACAATCCTATCGCTTAAACGCATTGTCGCAGATGCCCCTGCTAAAAGGTAACCTTTTTTCAAGGGATAAAACTTGATATTAAGCGGCAATTCGAGGTAAGAGCTTTTAAAATTATCAATAACATACGGTTGACTTGCGGTAACCTTTCGCAGAGAAATACCATAAGCACCTTGTGCATATTTATCAGTCATATAGCCAGTTTCTATCCAACGTACACCTGTTTGAAACGCTATAATTGGACAAAGTGAATATTCCCCTATTAAACCAACCGAGAAAGAAAACATCGGTTTTTCAAAATCTGATTTTATGTCTCGCCCTTGAAATTCAGCTTTAGTGGTGAAGATATTATCGGAATATCCGCCTTTAAATTCAATGCCGTAGGATAATTTATTTTGCCCGAACATAAATGGTATGTTCAGTAGGCAAATGTTGAGAAAGCAGATTAGGTATTTGATTTTTTTCATTTTAAAGATTTTTTAAATTTGAAGAAATAGGTTCAATTATATACTGAAAACGTAAACTTTCTATGAAACGTTGCTTTAAAACGCCCCACCCCAATAAAAATCTTTAAAATCCTGCGCAGGAGAATAGCGACCAATGAGCCATGTTTCAGACGTTTTTAACAAAGCTGCCCTACTTTTCAACACTGCTAAATCACTGGCTGTAGGTGTTTCTTTTACTTCAATAGCCACTTTTCCATCCAAAATAAAATCAATTTCTTGACCTGATATTTTTTGATAATAATGCAACTCCCCCAATCGAGCCAGTTGTACAGCTATCGCATTTTCAAAAACTTGACCGCTACTTACTTGAGTCAGCGTTTGTAAAAGTCCTGTATCAGCGATATAAACTTTTTGTTGTTTGCTCAATTCACGGTCAGGATTGGTTGAAAAAGCATTAATAAATTGAACAAAATAAGTGTATTCTAAAAGCTCAAAATAGTCTTTGAGTTTATGCCGACCTATCCCTACAATTGACGACATTTTAGTATAATCTACCTTACTACCCGTTCTATTGGCTAAAAGGCGCATTATTTTGTATAAATCATCGGAAGCCGCAAAGTCAGAAAGCAAAGCTATATCCAACTCTATATATGCATTAACAATATCTTTCAAAAATGCTTTTTTATCCGCTTCTGTTTCTGCTAAAGCCACCTCTGGAAAACCGCCAAAACGAAGATATTCCTCATATAATGCCTTCCATTTATTATAAAAAGCCAATATAAAAGGTTGTTTTGAAAAACGAACCACCCCCTCAGTATTCTCCCCTTTAAATGCTGCAAACTCCGCAAAATCTAAGGGATACATATCAAATATTTGCTTACGCCCTGCCAAACTTTCTGAAAATCGATTTTTTAAATAAAACGAACTCGACCCCGAAACGATAAATTTTACGCCATAAGTGTCATATAGATATTTGATCACGCTCGTGGATTGTGGTACAAGCTGAATTTCATCTAAAGCGATGACAGAAGGCTTAGACAAATCTATACCTTCCACCGCTAAATTGATTTCAATATCCTTATATGAACTCTGATTCCAAATAAAACGGTTATCTGCTTTTTCAAAATCTAAATAAATTTTATTCTCATGGCTAATTTGACTGAGCAGATATTTCAAAGCTGTTGATTTACCCACACGTCGCATACCTGTCACAACCGTCACTTGAGGTTTGTAAAGATGCTCCAAAAGAGTAGGAAAAATTGTTCTCTGTATCATTTTATAATAATTTGTAAAACAAAATTACAAAAAATATAGTTTTATGTTAAACATTTTGACAAAAAACTATACTTTCTGTTAAATATTTTGACAAAAAATCAATTTTAAGCCATTCGATTTATTGTCTATGGCTCAATAAAATACTGAGGGGTATCTTCCGTTTCTTTTTATGTACAAGTCTTCGCTTCGCACTATTGTTTATTTAGGAATTGTAAAAAAGAAAGTAGAGCCTTTGTCGGGTTCGGATTCAATCCATATTTTTCCGCCCAGTTGAGTCACTATTTTATGGCAAATGGATAAGCCGATGCCCGTGCCTTCATATTTACTGCGATGGTGGAGGCGTTGAAATATGACAAAAATGCGGTCTTTGTGTTCATCAGCTATGCCGATGCCGTTGTCTTTGACGCTGAAAAGCCATTCATTTTCCTTTTCTAAAGAATTGACGAAGATGATTGGGTGACTGTCCTGACGTCTAAATTTGATAGCATTGCCTAACAAATTTTGAAATAATTGGACTAAAAATGAAGCAATGGCTTTCACGCTTGGCATTTTACCGCTTAAAATATTGGTATTGGTTTCCTCTATTTTCAGCTTCAAATTGGTGCGGGCTATTTTTATCACTTCGCCAACATCGACGGGTTCGAGTTCCAAATCTACTTTTCCGATGGTGGCGTACTGCAAAAGGGCATCTAATAAGCCATTCATGCGCGTCGCGCCATCGTTGATGAATCCGAAAAAAGGCTTCGATTCTTCATCCAGCAAATGGGCATATCGCTGCTGAATCACTTGAGAATAACTGCCAATCATGCGCAGCGGTTCTTTAAGGTCATGAGAGGTGATATACGCAAATTGTTGAA
>JAYUUR010000039.1:0-6355 GCA_043754475.1 Saprospiraceae bacterium
ACTTGCCGAAACTTTAAGAAATTGCATAGAAGCAGACCCCTCAGTAAGAAAGCAAAAAAGCATCAATGGCAGACGTTTTATTGAACAAAATTTCAATATCAAATCGCTTGTTGCTCAATTTTTAGATATTTGCGAAAAGAAAAAATGACCACTATTGACCATGCCTAAAAAAGATTTACGCTATTATCTCAATACAATCAATCTCAAAGTGCAGGCTGCCGCTTATCATTTGCTCGATAAATGGGGATTTTTAGAGCACATGAAAAAGACGAATGAAGCTTACTTCTCTGAGCTATATGAATCCAATTATAATAAATCTGAATTATCTATAAATCCTTTATTTTCAACTGAATACATTACTTATCGCTATTTTCCAACGGCTCAGCATTATGCACGGCATTTACTGTTTGATACTCCCGATGGGACAATTGTCACTGCGAGTGGAGCGTGGCAGGAGGGGGTCGCTCTTTGTCGTTCGGATTTGAAGCCGCATTATAATCCGCTTATCCCTGCACATTTAGCCTTGGTTTGCTACAATGATTTTTTAATTAATAAAGATGAAAAGGCTCTCCAAATGTTTTGGACGCAGGTCAACCATCTTGAAAAATTAGGTGTCAATCGAGAGGGGCAATTTTTATTTTATTACGATGAAGGCACTTGGTATGCAGGTATCACTCAGGCTTTGATAGGCTCAACCTTCATCCGTGCATACGTGCTGACACACGATGAAAAATGGAAAAAATTAGCATATCAAACTATATTGTCTTTTTTTGAACCGATAGAAAACGGTGGCGTTTTTAAAAAAACACCTGAAGGCTTTGAATGGATTGAGGAATATCCACTCTCAAAAAAGCATTCTTTTGTACTGAACGGCTTTATTTTTAATTTAACGAGCCTCTATGAATACTTGATTTTATGTGAAAAGGATGCGCTTTTTTCTAACCATTTGATTCAACTGACTGAAACATTGTTTAAAACTTTTCACCATTTTAAAAGAAAAAAGTATTTTAAATACAGCCGTTTCAATTGGGTTTTTCAGAACATCGAATATCAAGGTATGATGGTTTGCCAGTTTAGGCATCTTTACGAATTATCACTATTTGAACCGTTCAAAACAATTGCGGATATGCTGGATAAAGATGTAGATTGGGCTGCTTTTTTTCGTTTTTATGATATGCCACCCCCTCAGTATTTTATAGAAAAATAGCAATAAATTAATTCTAATTACCTGTTTTTCAATTATTTATGCATAATTTTTATTCTAATTTATGGTTTTAAAAAAGAAAATAAAAGTTTTATGGCTTGCCTCATGGTATCCCAATCGAGAGCATAATTATTATGGCATTTTCATAAAAAAACAAGCTGCGGCAGCATCTGATTTCTGTGAATTAAGTGTTTTATATGCTCAAGAATCAGCGGATAACGCTTACGAAATGGATATTGACAATTCTTCTTTTTTACAAGTCATCGTTTATTACCCCAATTCCAAATTTTTAATTTTTAAATGGCTGCGCTATTTCAAAGCTTTGCTGAAAGGTTTTAAAGTAATAAAAAAAAGAGTAGGGAAACCGGAATTAGTGCATGTGCATGTCACCTATCCTGTGGGCATCATGGCATTGTATTTAAAACTTTTTCATAACCTCAATTTTATTATTTCGGAACATTCATCTTTCTATAAAAAATGGTCGGCTGGCAATATAAATAACCATTTTATTATAAAAATCATTTCAAAAATATGCTTTTACTACACTTCAACAACGATAGCCCTTTCTGAAAATCATGCAAATATTTTAAGGAAATTGAATTTGACTCACCTTTTTCGAGTGATTCCGAATGTGGTTGATACCGATATTTTTAACTTGCCCATTGAAAATAGACCTATAAAAAAGGATAAATTGAGGCTGCTCCATGTATCATCTTTATACGAACCTGATAAAAATGTGATGGGCATACTGAGGGGTGTTGCCTTATTAAACAAGCAGCGTCAAGACTTTGAATTGCATATTATTGGCAATGAAATATACCATTCTGATTTAAAAAATTATGCTGATTCCTTAGGATTATCACAAAATTGCATCAGTTTTCAAGGATTTATTCCTGAAAAAGAGGTAGCAATGTCCATGCAGAAAGCTGATATTTTCATCCTTTTTAGCCGTATAGAAGGTTTGCCGTGTGTCATTTTAGAAGCGATGTCTGTCGGTTTGCCTATAATTGCTACCGATACCGGCGGTATGTCTGAATGGATTACACCTGAAACGGGTATCTTATTAAATGTTGCAGACGAAACGGGCTTAATGGAAGCGATGAATTATGTGATGGATAATTACCATCAATACGACCCCTCAGTCATTCGCTCAAAAATTGTAGAAAAATGTAGTGTAGAGGTTGTCGGGTACGCGATTGTTTATGCATATGAAGGAGTGTTAAAATAAAAAAGGTCAATGCTCAAAATTATAAAATTGAGCATTGACCTTTGAAAAATCTTAAAACATATAAATTAAGCGTAAGCTTCTTCGCCATGCAATTCAGCGCGCATCGCCTTCACTTTTCCTGAATGAATATACTCGCCATAAGTCATCAACTGGTCAATAATACCATTGGCTGTGACTTCTATGATGCGATTAGCGACTGTGTCGAGGATATGAAAGTCGTGGCTTGTGAAAATCATATTGCCCGTGAAATCTTTCATGCCGTTGTTGAGGGCAGTGATGGATTCGAGGTCAAGGTGATTCGTTGGCTCATCTAAAATAAGGAAATTAGGGTTCGCCAACATCGTTTTCGAAAGCATACACCGCACTTTTTCACCACCCGATAATACGCTCGATTGCTTGAAAACCTCCTCACCACTGAACAACATCCGACCTAAGAAACCGCGAATAAACGACTCATCTTTTTCCTTAGAATATTGACGCAACCAGTCCATCAAATTCAAATCATTGTTTTCTTTGAAATATGCGGAGTTATCGTTCGGTAAATACTGAGGGGATATGGTTTGACCATATTGGTAGCTGCCTTCAAAGTTTTTATCTTCACCAGAAATAATATTGAAAAACGCTGTTACAGCTAAAGGGTTGCGGCTTAAAAAAGCCACTTTTTCACCTTTATTGAAGCGAAAACTCAAGTTTTTAAACAAATATTCGCCATCATTACCGATTTTTGAAAGATTTTCACATTCAAAAATGACATCGCCTGGGTCGCGCTCTGGCTTGAAAGCGATGTAGGGATAACGGCGACTTGAAGGACTCATGTCTTCCAAATTGAGTTTGTCCAATGCTTTTTTACGGCTTGTCGCTTGCTTGGATTTGGAGGCATTCGCAGAGAATCGAGCAATAAATTCAAGCATCTCCTGCCGTTTTTGCTCTACTTTCTTATTTTTATCAGCCATTTGACGGGCTAATAATTGGCTTGTTTCGTACCAAAAAGTATAGTTACCTGTGTACATTCTGATTTTACCAAAGTCAACGTCCACGACGTTCGTGCACACCATATCCAAAAAGTGCCTATCATGCGATACTACTATGACAATGTTTTCGTAATCCGCTAAAAAATCGCACAACCACTCAGTCGTTTCAGCATCCAAGTCGTTGGTAGGCTCATCCATGAGCAAGATGTCAGGATTACCAAACAAAGCTTGCGCCAAGAGGACTTTGATTTTTTCGGTACCTGTCAGCTCTTTCACCAACTTATCGTGGAGGGATTCTTTGACGCCCAAATTGCTCAACAATTCAGCAGCGTCACTTTCAGCCATCCAGCCGTTCATTTCTCCAAATTCGCCTTCGAGATGGGCGGCGCGCATCGAATCTTCTTCGCTGGCATCGGGATTATTATAAATGGCGTCTTTTTCTTTCATGATATCATACAGCAATTTATGCCCCATGATAACAGTATCCAAAACAGGATACTCATCAAATTTAAAGTGATTTTGAGTCAAAACTGCCATCCGATTGCCGGGGGCAATATCGACACTGCCACGCGTGCTCTCAATCTCGCCTGAAAGTATTTTCAAAAACGTAGATTTACCTGCGCCATTCGCACCGATAACACCGTAGCAATTTCCCTTTGTGAATTTTAAATTAACTTCATCGAAAAGGACGCGCTTTCCGAATTGTAAGCCTACATTATTGACTGTCAGCATTTTATAAATAATTAATTTTTGACTAAAAAACGTCTTTCAAACCTCTTTGTACTGAGGGGGTGCTTTTGTATCACGATTTTGACTGAAAAACGGCGCAAAAGTACAAAATAAAAACGGTTTAATAATCATTTCTAAAGATTCTTAAACCGTTTTTTTAATTTAATATTAGGATATTGAGATATTATGATATTCAGAGACTGCGATATTGAAATATCCCAATATCCCAATATCCCAATATTTATCTCCTCCCCCGATAAGGGTTATTATCGCCACCGTCAATAACATACGTCAAGGTGATACCACCGAACATATACCAATCGTTTCTTTTTGGATTGCCATTTTGGCTGATACCATCCAGGTAATCGTTGAAAACAGTGCGCGTTCCCCATTCAATACTTGTAGAAAATGCTTCTGCAAAACGCAATTTAACGCCCCCACCAAAGGGTACGCAGATGAATTTCTTTCGAGCATCAAATTCAGGGAAAGGGTAGGGGATGAGGTCTTTAGGTGCTTTAGGTTCGCCATTTATAGTAGATATGCCGACACCTGCGAAAAGAAATGGCGAAAAACGGGGTTTAAAAATACCATAACTGCTTGAGCCAAAAGTGGGCAAATGCAGTTCTGTAAGTAAAGACACTTCTCGAATATTGGACGTGAAGCTGAAGCCACGTTCTCTAATATTCGGTTTGCTGGAGGTTTGATCGTCACCTATTAATTTACCAGCAGTAAATCCCATTCTAAACGATAAAAAATCAAGTGGCGAAAAGCGAATGAGCAAGCCGCCCGCCGGTTGTGCTTTATTCCAAACGATAACACCATCGGCGAGGTCACCTTGATAATTGGAAGTACCGGCAAATATGCCAAATTCATAGTTTTGCGCTTGAGAGAAAAAACATAGAAAAGCACAGGCTGCCGTGAGGCATAAGGTTTTGTAGTTTGAAATAATTGTCATTGTTTGTAATTGTTGTTGATTTGATAATTGTTAGGAAATGATGAATTATAAATGATGAATGATGAATAGAGAAAGCATTGATTTGTAACGCTTTGTTATTACATCATTTATAATTCATCATTTTCTGATGTGTCAGTTGATTAAAAAAACAATCCTACAAAGTTACAATTTTCAAAAAGAATTGGGTTTGTTCAAATGTTAAATTCTCATTTTACCTTTTTAAATTTCATTTTTATTAAATAATTATTAACACCTCCCTCAGTAATTGCTCTAAATTTCTAACTTTGTCTTCAATTCACTCAATTTACTGAGGGGGTAGAAAACTAAACGATTGACGACATGAAGCGTCGTTGATTATTATTATTCACAATTTATGACTATTAAAATATGCCTTTAGATCAAGTAGATGTAGATAAAGAAGAAGTGTATGAGGTAAAACGCACAGATGAACTCAGCTTTTGGGAGCACCTCGAAGAGCTCCGCAAGCGCATTATGCGAGCGTTGGTGTCTGTTTTAGTGGGTGTGATTGTTGTTTTTGCAATGGGCGAGAGTTTTTTCAGATTGGTGGTTTATGCACCCATCCATAAAGATTTTGTTACCTATAAATTCATGTGCGACTTGGCTCAAAAAACGGGCTTAACCAGCTTATGTGTAGAAGCACCCAAGCTTTCACTGTTCACTCAAGAGCTCGGCGAGGTATTTTTCAAGCAAATGCAGGTAGCCTTCGTCGTGGGTTTATTAGCCGCTTCGCCCGTTATATTTTGGCAAATATGGTTATTTATCAAGCCCGGCTTGATGGCTGAGGAAATAAAAGCGGCGCGTGGGTTTGTCACGGTTTGCACCGGTTTATTTATTATGGGTGTGTTGTTCGGTTACTTTATTATTACGCCTTTTGCTATGTCTTTTTTAGCGAATTATACGATGGTAGGTATCGGTGGCACAGCTACTTTGAACTCATACATCGGCTATCTCACGATGTTTACACTGCCTATTGGTTTGGTTTTCGAACTACCGATTATCATTTATTTTTTATCGAAAATCGGTATCGTCACACCCAAATTGTTGAAACAATACCGCAAGCATATTTTTGTGGTTTTGCTTATTTTGGCAGGTATCATTACGCCTTCACCCGATTTGGTTTCTCAACTTTTAGTCTTCGTGCCATTATATACTTTGTTTGAAATCGGCATTGTTGTATCGGCGAGAGTGCAGAAAAATAGGGAGTTGAAGGCGGCTCAAAATGCTTGATATTAAATTGTTAAACATAA
>JAYUUR010000040.1:0-2159 GCA_043754475.1 Saprospiraceae bacterium
TTGTCCATTAAAAATAGAATTGAAGAACTAACGCCCCCCTTGTTTGCTTCGTTACCTCGCAATGACAACGCTCCGCTCGCAGTGACAAATTTTTTGAAAACAACAGAAAATACCTTGAAATTCAAGCAATTTAACTCAGTTTTGCTCAATTTTTATAGAAATGGCACTGATTCAATGGGTTTTCATTCAGACGATGAAAAAGAATTGGGCTTAAATCCCACCATTGCATCCGTCAATTTTGGAGAAAGTCGCCGCTTTATTTTTCGCAGAAAAGACAATAAAAATGAAAAATTTGAACTGCTTTTAATGCATGGTTCTTTACTAATCATGTCAGGCGAAATGCAACATTATTGGCAACATGCCATTCCTAAAGAACCTAAAAAAATAAAGCCACGCATCAATTTGACTTTTAGATGGATTTTTTAAAATTAGACATAGGAATGGTTGAATATTGTGAGAATTTATAATTTTGCGCTTGGGTAATTATCCCCCAACCCCCAAAGGACAAGGTTGATTGGTTCTAAATTTGACAAGCGGCAGAGCCGCAAAATATTTGTAGTAACCATTAAAGTACAGTTCGTAAGGTGCAGAGCACCGAAATATTATTAGGTTTCGGTGCGCTGCACCTTAAAGAATCCGATTAATATTTTTTCATGTAATGATACCTTTTGTAACACTTATCGAAATTATTCGTCATTAAATGAATGATTTTTAATGACTTCCAAATAGCTCCCCCTTGGGGGTTGGGGGGCAAACAAGAAAATTACTGAGGGGTATAATTTTTACAAACAATTGATAATCAATAAATTATGAGCAAAAAAGCATACGTTTTTCCAGGACAAGCTGCCCAATTTGTGGGCATGGGCAAAGATATGTACGAGACATCCGCCTTCGCAAAAGACCTTTTCGAACAGGCGAACGATATCCTCGGCTATCGCCTGAGCGACATCATGTTTGAAGGAACAGAAGAGGATTTGAAACAAACGAAGGTGACTCAACCGTCGGTTTTCCTTCATTCCGTCATAAAAGCACGGATGGCAGGTGATGCATTTCAACCTGATTGTGTAGCTGGACATTCGCTTGGGGAGTTTTCGGCATTGGTAGCTGCGGGCGGTATGGGCTTTGAAGAAGGTTTGAAATTGGTACAGCAACGCGCCTTCGCTATGCAAAAGGCTTGCGAAGCACAACCGAGCACAATGGCAGCTATTTTAGGTTTAGCTGATGATATTATTGAGCAAATATGCGCTGAAATTGATGGCGTGGTCGTTCCTGCCAACTACAATACGCCCGGTCAGTTGGTTATATCTGGCACTATTGAAGCGGTGAATGAAGCCTGTGAAAAACTCAAAGTAGCTGGTGCTAAACGTGCCTTGATTTTGCCTGTTGGCGGTGCATTCCATTCGCCTTTGATGAAACCGGCGGAAGATGAACTCAGAACAGCGATTGAAAATACACATTTTAAGAAACCGATTTGCCCCCTCTATCAAAATGTAGATGCCCAACCGCATTCCGACCCCTCAGTCATTCAAGCGAATTTGATAAAACAACTGACTGCACCCGTGCGTTGGACTCAAATTATGCAAAATATGATAGCCGATGGCGTCAGTCAAGTCTATGAAGTGGGTGGAAATGGCAAAGTACTGAGGGGTATGTTTTCGCAAGTAGATAGGGCGTTGCCGAGTGAAGCATTGTAAAGGATTTTTGTAAGAAGTATTTTCTGGTAAATTTACCGAAGGCACAACAACCCTACGAGGGTCGAAATGAAGATAATTCCTTTAAAATCTCTGATTTTAAAGGAATTATCTTCATTTCGACCCTCGTAGGGTTAAACCCGCATTTGTATTTCATAAAATTCATACGATAAAAAATTGGTATAATATTTTATTGAAATTGGTATATTTGAGCTTTCGATATTGACCAATAAAGTGTTTAAAACATGACAATTTATAATGAAATAAGTACGGGTAAGCTCATCGTAGCCGAGCCTTTTTCACTTGAGCCGCATTTCAAACGGTCAGTCGTGCTGCTTTGCAATCATGATGCCGAGGGGTCATTTGGCTACATTATTAATAAAATGTTAGACATGAAACTGAACGAAGTAGTGGCTGATTTTCCTGAATTTAATGCACCGCTTTTTTATGGTGGTCCTGTTCAGACGG
>JAYUUR010000041.1:0-6329 GCA_043754475.1 Saprospiraceae bacterium
GGAACAGAACAAAAAGCATATTTTCAGATTTCAAAATTTAGTAGTAAATGGGTTGAAATGCGATTTTAAAAGAAACTCAATCATACTTTCCGCATCAATTTTAGAACTGATGCGTGAGTTATACGCCACTCGCCCATTTTTATCAATAATAAAATAATTCGGCAAACCTTGAATCATGAAATTCATGGCAACAAGAGAGGGATCATTGGTTTGCAAACCTTTCATTTTATAATCTTTTAAGTACGTTTTCCAAGCATCCAAATCAGTGTCCGTAGAAATATAGAGGAAGACGATGTTTTTATTGTCTTTATATTTTTCCATTAAACCTTGCGAATGTGTCAATTGCGATTGGCAAGGGCTGCACCACGTTGCCCAAAAGTCGATATAAACTATTCTACCGAGCAAATCTTGCTGCCTAATATCTTTTCCATTCACATCTGTCAATTTAAACGGCGGCACATTTTCATTAATGGCTAAACCCTTAAAAACATAGGGTTTACCGACTTGATAAGTCATTGGCGATTGACCATTTTCAGAACTTTCCAGAGCATTTATCGGATTGGCAACCATTGACATTGGTTGCGATTCTTCAACTTTATTTCCAAAATGAGCGGACAAGTTTTTATCAAAAAAAAGCTTATTCAAATTGAAATATTCGACCATGCAATCAGTCGGAATTTGAAGGCGTTTCATACGGTTTTCACGGTCATTTTCTACGGATTTAAACACACCCCTCAGTATATCGTTGTATTCTTTAAACGTGTTATTTTTCTGTAAAAAAGCCTCTGTTCGCAAGCGCATTGAGTCCATTGAAATTTGACCTGTACTGAGTAAAATATCGCGTAAAGCAGCAAAATACAAGATTTTTCCTTGTAAAATAGTGTCAAAACCGCATAAAGAGTCCAATGTATTGAAACAAAAACGAGGTAAAATTTGCCTTTCAATTATTTGTTTTTCACTCGTCGAAACAGCCGTTTGAGGCACCCATCCGAGCTGACCATCCAGTGTTTTTATCTTTAAAAAATAATCATAAATCGTGATGTCTTTTATGCGAAAACTAATGGCTTCGTTAGTCGTCAAATATTGAGAAAAAGCTTCGTCTGAGAGCGATAATGTTGCCACCACATTGCGTGTACTGAGGGGGTTTTCCCACACTTGCAGTTGGTCAGCCCGAGGTTTTACCACTTGCACCATGCGCTGTTTTTCTTCAATTGCATCAGGCGGTAATGCACCTATTTTATCAGCATTTTTTTCATGAAAATATGCCAAATAAAGATTTAAAAAATGAAGATAAAAGACATTATTCAAAGCCTTTGCATCATTAATCTCTGTTTCTTTCAGAAAATCAAAATAGTTATTGGGTTTATCATTAAATGCTTTTGATTGATTGAGGCTTTCTTTTTTATAATAATTCAAAAAGTGAAAAGCTCGCCAATATATAAAATCCGAAGCTGCAAAATCCATAAATGACTTCGTAAAAGCCGCTTTTACTGAGGGGTCGTAAGTATCAAAAAAATTCTTTTTGGCAATATAAGATGTGTCAATATATTTTTGAAAATCAGCGGTCTTTCCTTGAAATTTTGAATAATCTAAGGCATTTTCATCTATAATGTCTTCAAAATGCTTTGAAACGCTTAATAAATACCGATTCGCTGCTGCATTTTTTCCTTCAAAAATTAAAGTTTGTAACATACTTTTTCCATCAAAAACCATTTTCAGCGTATCGCCCGGCGCAAGGAAAAGGCGTATTTTATCGTTTTGATATTTGAAAATAAGGGTGCGCGGTTCGGTCAAGTTGACACGAATACCGAAGAGATTATTGAGGTCAACAGAGGCTTCATAAGTGCCTGCTTCAAGCGTGAAAAGGTTTTTGTGATATTCAATAAAAACATTAGGAGACGGCGGATTTTCAATTTTACCTATGATAATCGCCTCCTTTTGAGCATATCCGAAGTGATATGAAAAGGTGAGGATGAATAATAGTGTATTTCCTAATATTTTTTGCATTTTTTGCGATAAACCTATAAGGTTTTTAAAAACCTTATAGGTTTGTTTAATACTTATAAAGTTGAAAATCAACCCATTATTCGCATTATTTATAAAATTAAATCGTTCTACTCAACTCTTAGTTTCATGATTTATAATTAATATTCAAACACCCCATAAGGGCTTGTAAGCGTCAACTTCTCCCCCAGCTCTGCATCTTCAACATGACCAATAATCTGAGCATCAATATTAAACGTTTTAGAAATGTCAATCAAAGTGGCAGCCGTTTTTTCATCGCAATAAATTTCTAAGCGGCAACCCATATTGAATACCTGATACATCTCGCACCAATCCGTACCTGATTCGCTTTGAATCAGTTGAAATAAAGGCGGAATGGGTAGCAAATTATCTTTAATCAAATGCTTGTCAGTAACAAATTTCAAGGCTTTGGTTTGCCCGCCGCCTGTGCTGTGGATGATGCCGTTGATGCCGTTGCCTCGCGTGGTTTCTATTATTTTTTTAAGCAAAGGGAGGAAAGTACGCGTAGGTGACAACAGCAATTTTCCAATCGTAAAAGATTGATTATCAATGGTTAATGTATCTGTTAAATTTTTATTGCCTGTATAAATCACTTCCTTCGGCGTGTTAGAATCAAAGCTATCGGGATACCCCTCAGTATAAGCATGACTCAAGACGTCGTGGCGAGCAGAGGTCAAGCCATTGCAGCCCATGCCACCATTATAACTGTCTTCATAAATGGATTGACCGTACGATGCAAAACCGACAATCAAATCGCCCGCTTTGACATCATTAATAATCAAATCTTTACGGGGCATACGCGCAAAAGCTGTATATCCAACATCAATAGTTCGGACAATATCACCAACATCCGCCGTTTCGCCACCTGCCAAATGTATTTCAATGCCATATTCACGCATTTTATCAGCAAACTCGACAGTCGCTTCAATGAGCGTTTTGATGACATCGCCTGAAATGAGGTTTTTATTTCGTCCAATTGTTGAAGATAAAATAATGTTATCAAGACACCCGACACACGCCATATCATCCAAATTCATGACAATAGCGTCTTGAACAATGCCTTTCCAAACGCTGAGGTCGCCCGTCTCGCGCCAATACATATACGCAAGGCTTGTTTTTGTACCGGCTGTATCGGCGTGCATAATATTACAAAACAGCGGGTCGCCAGCAGCAAAATCGGGTAAAATTTTACAAAAAGCGGAAGGATATAAGCCTTTATCAAGGTGCTTGATGGCAGCGTGGACATCGGATTTGTTAGCGGAAACACCTCTGAGGGCATATTTTTGAGCGTCAGATTGCATAGTGGAATTTTGGGCAAAGTTAAAAAATCCCCTTGCAATGCCGTTCGTTTCAAGGATAAAAAGATAGATTAAGTTTTTTTAAACAAAATAAGCGATAATATGGTTATAGTTTTTACCTTTGCTTATTGATATTAAGTCTAAATAAGAATCTAACATAAAGAACAAATTGAAGCATGAGTCATTTAGAGCAGTTATCGAATCTTAAAGAAGGAGAGAAAGGCACTATTCGTCATTTTACGAATGACCAAATGGCAAGCAAACTCCTTTCAATGGGTGTGCTACCGGGCAAATGTATGCGGCTGATTCGGCGTGTACCTTTTGGCGGCGGTTTATACATTAAAATTGATAATAATAATATTGCCTTGAGAGAAGATGAAGCGCGCAATATAGTTCTTGAAATGGAGGAAAAGATTAAAGCCTATTTATGAACCCAAACAAGAATTTCACCTTCGCTTTAGTCGGCAATCCGAATGCCGGCAAGTCCTCTGTATTCAATCAATTGACTGGTTTACGTCAAAAAGTAGGCAATTTTCCGGGCGTAACAGTTGAAAAAAAAATAGGTACTGTGATGCTGGAGAGTGGGCAAGATGCATCGCATAAAAAAGGTGTTGCGCTTGTTGACTTGCCTGGTACTTATAGCCTTTACCCTAATTCGCAGGACGAGCGCGTGGTGCTCAATATTCTTTCCAATCCAAGTCACGCCAACTACCCCAACGCCATTATATATGTCGCTGATTTGACCCATTTGGAGCGGCATCTTTTGCTTTTCACACAACTTAAAGATTTGAATTTGCCCATTATTTTTTGCGTCAATATGATAGATGTGGCGGCAGAACAGGGTATTATTTTCGATAAAAATGCTTTATCCGAATCATTAAACAATACAATTATTGCCATAAACGGCAGAACGAGCGAGGGTTTTGATGAGTTGAAATCAGCCATGTCAAAAATGTTGACGGCTGAACCACCCCCTCAGTATAAAATGTTTTATCAGCCCAATCAAACCGAAATTAAGACTGCTGAGGACATTCGACTTGCCCTACCCAATGTTGAGAATGCCTATCGCGCTATATTGTTAGCACATCATTTTCCTAAGCTTAATTTTTTATCGTCGGACGAAAAGTTCATCATAAAAAATATTGTAGAAGCACATCAATTTGAAGACTTGCGCCTTCAAATTACGGAGACTTTGCAGCGTTTTGATAGATTACGCCCCGTTTTAGATAAAGTTTTTGAAAAAGATAAATCATTTAATGCCAATCTAACAGATAAGATTGACCGTATTTTGACGCATTCTGCTTGGGGACCACTCATCTTTTTCGCTGTATTATTTTTCATTTTTCAATCCATATTTGCATTGGCAAGTTTCCCGATGGATTGGATTGAAGGCGGTTTTGTACAAGTCAATTCGTTTCTAAAAAGCACTCTTCCTCAACACTGGCTCACTGATTTATTAACGGATGGCGTGTTGGCGGGCTTGAGCGGTGTCTTGGTTTTTATTCCCCAAATTGCTATTCTTTTTTTCCTCATTTCGCTGCTTGAAGAAGTCGGTTATATGGCGCGGACGGTTTATCTATTCGACCGAATCATGCAAAAAGTCGGTTTGAATGGGCGCAGCATTGTGGCCCTTGTTTCGAGTGGCGCTTGTGCGATTCCGGCTATTATGTCCACGCGCACGATTTCGAATTGGAAAGAGCGTTTGATTACGATATTGGTCACGCCTTTGATTAGTTGCTCGGCGCGGATTCCTGTTTATGCCTTGCTGGTGGGTTTTGTTGTGCCTTCTGAAAATTGGTTTATTTTCAACAAACAAGGTTTGGTTTTTACGGCGTTGTATTTATTGAGCATTATTTCAGCCTTGACAGCAGCATATGTTTTTAAAAAAATATTGAAATCGGATGAACACACCTTCCTCGCCATTGAATTGCCTGAATATCGCCTACCCCATTGGCGCAATGTCGGCATTACGGTATATGAAAAAGTAAAATCTTTTGTCACCGAAGCGGGTAAAGTGATTATTATTGTTTCCATGATTTTATGGTTTTTGGCGAGCTTTGGACCCGGCAATAAAATGCAAACCGCCGAAGAGAATGCCCGTAAAATCGCCACCGAACAACAACTCTCCGAACAAGAAACCACCGACCTCATCGCCTCCCAACAATTGCAAGTGTCATACGCTGGATATTTAGGAAAAACCATCGAACCCGCTATAAAACCCTTAGGTTTTGATTGGAAAATAGGCATTGCCTTGATTTCATCCTTCGCCGCCAGAGAAGTTTTTGTTGGCACAATGGCAACTATTTACAGCATCGGCAGCGCAACCGAAGACGATGGCAGCATCCGCAAACAAATGAAAGCTGAACTTCGACCCGACGGCAAACCACTCTATTCAATGGCTACGGCTTTGTCACTCCTTATATTTTATGTGTTCGCCATGCAATGTATGAGTACGATGGCAGTTGTGAAGCGGGAGACAGGCACTTGGAAATGGCCCATTGTGCAGTTTCTGTTTATGGGTGTGTTGGCTTATTTGGGTAGTTTGTTGGTGTATAATTTATTTAGTTAAAAAGCAATTGACGAGCAACTTGGAATAAAAAAACAATATGTAGATAGCGATTATAATTTTACTGCCTCACCCTTTTTTTAAAAAACGGTGGTGATACTGAGGGGTATCATCACCGTTTTTATTTTGAAAGTTGCCGTTCGAGAGCATGGATGTGTCGTTCGAGAATCTGGATTGTCATTTGAGAGCATGGATGGGTCGTTGGAGCGTCTGGATATGTCGTTCGAGCGTCTGGATGGGTCATTCGAGCGTTTGGATGGGTCGTTCGAGCGTTTGGATGTGTCATTCGAGCGTCTGGATGTGTCGTTCGAGCGTCTGGATTGTCGTTCGAGAGTATGGGATACGAGACTGTTCGAGACTGGTAATGTTCAGAAAAGTGTGTCAAATCGAAAATTGTTCAAAAGGGCAAGCATGTGTGAAATAGTTGTAAATTATTTATA
>JAYUUR010000042.1:0-6323 GCA_043754475.1 Saprospiraceae bacterium
TTTCGCTAAAAAATGCTTATTTTTAGTAAAAAAACTACATTTTTGACGATTTTTAAAAATAGTTTTGTCATAGAATTGTCAAAGCGGAAATTGCTGAAAGGACAGAGTTTCAAACTTGCTGCAAGTTGAGCTAAATTCAAAATTATATTTGGCTTCAAAATTTCAATTATTATATTTTTGATTTATTACACAACCCCGTCAAAATTCTAAAATAAATGACCTTTGCATTTTAATAAGCTTACAACGCCAAAACAGTATCTTTATGATAATTGTTTATGAATGTCTTTTTGTCAGTCAACAATTTGTTTTACATGACAAAATTTCATTTTGTTTTAAATTTTTCAAAATAAAGCTATGACATACGACAATTTCACGATTAAAGCCCAGGAAAGTATTCTGAAATCCCAGCAATTGGCTGGTGAGAACAATCAACAAATGGTGGATACTGCCCATTTACTGAGGGGTATCCTCTCAGAAGATGAGAATATAGCGGGCTTCCTTTTGAAAAAAGTGGGCGTCAATATGGCGACACTTGAGAGCGAATTAGAGAAACTCATCCAAAGTTTTCCTAAAATACAAGGCGGCGTGGATAAGCAATACTTATCAGGTGAAGCCAATAAAGTTTTGAGCAAGGCGAAATCTCTGGCGAAAGAATTTGGCGATGAATTTATCCCTGTTGAATTGGTCTTGCTTGCTATCGTGCAAGGCAATGACCGCACGGGCAAATTGCTTCGTGAGCAAGGGGTGACCGATGAAAATGTGAGAAAAGCTATTACGGAGCTTAGAAAAGGACGCAAAGTGACTGACCAAGGCTCTGAAAATACTTATAATGCCCTTTCAAAATATGCCATCAACCTCAACGAACGGGCTGAAAGCGGCAAACTCGACCCGATTATTGGACGCGATGATGAGATTCGGCGCGTGCTACACATATTAAGTAGGCGGCAAAAAAATAATCCGATTGTGATTGGCGAAGCAGGGGTTGGAAAAACGGCGATTGTGGAAGGCATTGCACACCGCATCATACGCGGCGATATACCTGAGTCATTGAAAACCAAGCGCATTTATTCATTGGATATGGCTGCTTTGATTGCAGGAGCAAAATATAAAGGTGAGTTTGAAGAACGTCTAAAAGCTGTAGTGAAGGAGGTGGAAGAGTCAAACGGCGAGATTATTTTGTTCATTGACGAAATCCATACGCTCATAGGTGCAGGTGGTGGTGGCGGTGCGATGGATGCGGCTAATATTTTAAAACCCGCTTTGAGTCGGGGTGAATTAAGGACAATTGGCGCAACCACTTTGGATGAATATCAGAAATATTTTGAAAAAGATAAAGCATTAGCCCGTCGTTTTCAACCAGTTATGGTGGATGAGCCAAACGTAGAAGATACCGTCTCGATACTGAGGGGTCTTCAAGAACGTTATGAAAATTATCATAAAGTGAAAATTTTAGATGAAGCGTTGGTAGCCGCTGCGGAGTTGAGCCATCGCTACATTTCCGACAGACATTTGCCTGATAAAGCGATTGACTTGATAGACGAAGCAGCAGCCCGCTTGCGTTTGGAATTGGATAGCGTACCTGAGGAGATTGACGAATTGGATAGAAAACTGCGCCAATTGGAAATTGAAAGAGAGGGTATAAAACGGGAAAATGAGCCTAAAAAATTAGGTGTTTTGAACGAGCAAATTGCCAATCTTCAACAGCAACTTAATACTGTGAAAGCCAAATGGGAAGAAGAACGTGGCATAGTAGAAGTGATTCAAGAGTCAAAACGCAAAATTGAAGACCTTGAATTGAGAGCCAATAAAGCGGAGCGCGAAAGCAATTATGAAGAAGTAGCGCGTATTCGCTACGGTGAAATCAAGGAGGAGGAGAAAATTCTGCACATGGCAGAAGAAAAGTTGAAAATGTTGACACCTGAAAACCGCTTGACGAAAGAGGAAGTCAATGCGGATGATATTGCCGAAGTAGTCGCTCGCTGGACGGGTATCCCCATTGCTAAAATGATGCAATCCGAGAAAGATAAATTGCTCAAATTGGAAGACCAAATCGGGGAGCGAGTGATTGGTCAGCGAGAAGCGATTGAAGCGGTTTCGGATGCGATTAGGCGTTCACGGGCGGGCTTGCAAGATGAAAAACGACCGATTGGTTCATTCATTTTTTTAGGACCGACGGGGGTGGGTAAAACCGAGTTAGCCAAAGCATTAGCCGATGTTTTATTCGATGACGAATCTGCTATGACTCGCATAGATATGAGCGAATATCAAGAGAAACACAATGTTTCACGCCTTGTCGGTGCGCCTCCCGGCTATGTGGGTTATGATGAAGGTGGACAGTTGACAGAATCAGTGCGTCGTCGTCCATATCAAATTATTTTGTTAGATGAAATTGAAAAAGCGCATCCTGACACCTTTAATGTCCTGCTGCAAGTACTGGATGACGGGCGTTTGACGGATAATAAAGGGCGTGTGGCTAATTTCAAAAATACGCTTATTATTATGACCTCCAACTTAGGTTCTGATAAAATATTGGATAATTTTGAAGGCTTAGAAGATGTATCAGATAAGCAAAGAGGTGAAATTATTGAGGAAACGAAGAAGGATGTGATGGTGATTTTGAAAGAAAATATGCGTCCTGAATTTTTGAATCGGATAGATGAAACCATCGTATTCCACCCCCTCAGTAAAAGCGATGTCAAAGCCATTTTGAACATCCTCATCAAGGGAGTTAATGAAATGTTGAAAAAACAAGAGTTATTTATTTACCCAACGGATGCTGCTTTTGATTTTATTGCAGCGGAGGGATATGAGCCGCAATTTGGCGCACGTCCTTTGAAACGCGCCTTGCAAAAGGAATTAATTAATGAATTATCCAAGCAAATATTGATGGGCAAATTTCAAAAAGGGGATAAAATAGTGGTGGACGCTCATTTGGGCAGTTTGACTTTTGAGGTAAAGAAAGTGGAAGAAAAAATAGAAGCTAAGGCGAAAACGAAGGCTGAAGCTTAGAGGTTATTAGAAATAAAATATAGCCGAAAGATGATAAAAATCTTTCGGCTTTTTTATTTGGGTTAAAATGTTTTAACTTTAATGTTTTATTCATCCAATAAGCAACTACAAAGCTATGGTTTCACGTAGTTTTAGTTGAATCACCTTAAAACATGACGGAAAAAGAATTATTCATACATCTTGAAGGCTGTCGTGTAGGCGATAGGACGAGCCAACAGCGCGTGTATGGGCATTTTTATGGATATGCTCTGACCGTCTGTAGCCGCTATGCCTCTACGAACGATGAAGCCAAAGAGGTATTAAATGATGCTTTTTTTAAAATTTTCACTAAAATTGACCATTATAATCCTGATTATTCATTCAAAGGCTGGTTGCATAGGGTAGTCGTTAATACTGCCATTGACCGCTATCGCAGCCGACAAAATCAACCCATTACGGAGGATATATCTCAAGCACAAAGCGTAGAAATAGAGACTGAAGTCGTCGAAAACCTTACCAGAGAAGAAATTTTTAAAATGGTTCAGTATTTACCGCCGGCTTATCGGACGGTATTCAACTTGTTTGTGGTGGATGGATTTAGCCATCCTGAGATTGCTCAAAAACTCAATATTACTGAGGGGGCATCTAAGTCGAACCTGTCGAAAGCGCGGATGAAACTGAAAAAGATGCTGACCACTAACGCTAACGAAATGGATTGGATTCGTAAACGATCATAGCAGCAAAATTGATTATAAAATGAACGATAAAGATTTTGATAAAATTTTTTCCAAAGGACTGAGTGAAGAACCCCAAAAGATCTATGATGAGCGTGATTGGGAAAATTTAGCACATAGGCTTGATGCCCACGATGAAAAGGGTGCAGTATCTCAATCTACTAATCCAAAATGGAAAAAATCATTGTGGCTGGCGCCGCTTTTGCTCTTATTATTGGGCGTAAATGCTTGGTCTTTGATGAAAACCAACCAATCAGAACATCAAAATGAAACGCTTTTAAATGAATTGAAAAGTTTAAAAACCATTATAGAAAATCAAAACAAGCAGACTGAAATCAAAACGATTATTCAAAGAGATACCATTATTATTTACAAATATTTATCTGTTTTGCCTAATCTTTCTGAAAATTCTAAGTACCAAATATCTAAGGATTTTTCAGGACAGACCCCCTCAGTATTTTTACCTAATTCGACGCTTTTGGACGATAAAAATAGTGCTTCGATTAAAAATAATAACGTACAATCAGTTGATAATCAATTGTTTAATAAAAAAAATGGAGATGATTTAAATAGAGCAAATCCTGATAATAATACTTCAACGATGCCAACCAATTTAGCATCGGGCGATTTTTTACCGCTTAAAAATGAGCGATTATTAATGACATTAAAAAGTCAAAAAGAAGTTACACCTCCTCAGTTGTCGGCACTAAAATACCCTCCTTCGATTGTCAAGCCTGCGCCCTCCAATCGTTTCTTTATAGGTCCGACTGGCGGGTTGATTTATTACCATTCTGCTTGGTTGAATAAAGACAATGTGGAGGTTTTTCGCAATGAAAGGAGTTATCAAGTGGGTTTGAAAATGGAATATGCTTTATCCAATCATTGGCGAGTAGTATTGGGAGGTGATTATTGCCCTTTTAATTTTCATATTAAGTGGCAAGATAGCCGATACAATTTGCCCCAACCATCGGCTTATTTTACCAATAATCCGAATATGAAATTCACTTCCGTAAAGGCAAATCAATCACTTATTCAAGGTTCATTGGGTATCAAACATTATTTTAAAGGCAATAGATTTAGACCTTATGTAGGCGGCGGCTATGCGACTATGCGAATTTTACCTTTTCAAGCGGAATATGAATATACTGAGTGGAATAAAATTATATACACCAAACCTTTCCAAAATACAGTCACGATTAACAATCTTCTAATACTCAATGGTGGTATTGAATACCGTTTGAATGCTCGCTTATTCGCTCAAATAGATGTTTTTTATAGTAAAGACGTGAATAAAACACATAAAACCTACGATTTATTTGGGCTTAAAGGCACTCTATTGTTTGGATTTCAATAAACTGACTGTATTCATGTAGGCTGATGTATAGGTAAAATAATGTGGAAAGTAGAACCTTCATTAAGATTGGATTCAACGAAGATGATTCCACGATGATTGTCTACTATTTTTTTACAAATAGATAAGCCAATACCCGTTCCGTCATATTCATCTCGCCGATTGAGCCTTTGAAAAATAACAAAAATCTGCTGATCATATTTTTGTTCAAAGCCTATACCATTGTCCTGAATCACTATTTCGCAATAAGGCAATTGCGAATTAAGGTTAGGATATTTCTTAATGTCTTCTGAAGTGAGGACGCGCGTTGAAATATTTATGACAGGCGTCACATCTGCTTTAGAAAATTTCAATGAATTGCTCAATAAATTGCAAAATAGCTGATTGATATGAAGCGGTATGGCTTCTATAACAAGCATTTTTTCAAACTCAATGACCGCTTTTTTCTGCTCAATTATCAACTCAAAATCGCTCAAGACGTTTTTAACAACTTCATTCAAATCTGTTTTAAAAAATAAATTTTCCTCATTTAGGATTCGAGAGTATTCTAATAAATCCAAAATTAGTTATGACATCCTCTTGGCTGATTCTTCAATTTTATTCAAGTAAGATTGTGCGTCTTCTGGCAAATAACTCTTATATTTATCTTGAAGACGAGAAGAAAAAGTCATGATTTTCCTTAATAGCTCTTGCAAATCATGAGAGGCAATGTAGGAAAAAGACGCCAATTCTGTATTTTGCCTTTCCAATTCAATATTCATTTTTTCAAGTTGAAGAGACGCTTTTTTTTCTTTGCTGATGTCTTGAATTGTTCCGACAAGTAACCTTTCGCTTGAAGTCTTAATAATCATTCCTGTACTCTTGGTGTAAAATGCACCGCCATTTTTATCAACCATTTTAAATTCCCATTCATTCACTTCTTGTGATTCAACCACTTGTTGGATTTGCTTCATGACATAATTCAAATCATCAGGATGAATATGATTTTTGAAATAATCTTTTAACGTTGTGAATTCTCCCGGCTCATGTCCTAACAATTTGAAAAAATTATCTGAATAAGTAGATTCAGCCGTATCCAAATTCCAAGAATAATTGCCTTGTCCTGAACTTTCCTCAGCATGTCTGAACAATTCATTTTGAAAAATTAATTGTTTAGGAACGTGAAATAAATAAAAGCGTGATTTCTTTATTTAACACATAGGTGCTGTGTACATTTCCAAGCAAAGAGCGATATTTTTTTAGAGGAGTAA
>JAYUUR010000043.1:0-2152 GCA_043754475.1 Saprospiraceae bacterium
GATGGCTCTTGGACAATCATCGCGCAAGGCACGACGAATGCGGACGGGCGAATGTCCGATTTATTAGAAAAAAATATGGTTTTAGCATTGGGCATCTATAAAATGGTGTTTGATACTGAGGGGTATTTCAAAAGCCAAAATATAAAAGGCTTTTATCCAATGGTTGAAATACAGTTTTATATTCACGATAATTCACATTATCACGTTCCGTTGCTGTTGAATCCGTTTGGGTATTCGACTTATCGGGGCAGTTAGTGGAATAAAATATTTTTATAAAAGCTTTATTTTATAAAAAAAGGTTAGATTACTTTAATCCATATTTCTCTTAATTTTTACTAAAAAAGGGCTAATTTTACTTAAAATTTTAAAAAAATGAAACCAGAAAAGACTTTTAGGGAATGTAAATTGAGTTGGTTAGAACGAACATTTGGTTTAGACCAAGTGAAGCAATTACCAAGTCTAAACAGTTGGCTTTCTGAAAAAGCAGATATTGACGACTTTGAGCGTAAAAACCTTATGAAGCTCCAAGAATTATTGGAGTTCAATGTGCGAGACTGGTACGAAGGTGAATTGGATAGCTACTTTATTGGTCCTGTTATGACATTTGTGAATTTTTCAAATAAAAAATCTAACCTATTTTCTGACCGTATAATTGACGCTTTTGTGGATGATTGGCGGCTATATGGCAGACCTGATAGTTTTTGGCATCCGGACGCAGAGAACCTGAAATTCCTTTTTTCGCTTTTCAAGAATATAAGAAAATGACTGACCCTGACGGCGACCCCGCAGGACAAGCCCTCGCTGCCATGCTCGCAGGGCAAGCCTTGAATAATAATGAATTGCCGATGTATGGTTGTCATGTGATAGGAGCAGATTGGTATTTTATGACTTTAGAAGGTAAAGAATACGCTATCAGTCGGGATTATTCCGCTTTAACAACTGAGATTTTTGACATCTTCCGCGTATTAAAAGTCCTAAAAGGAATTGTAGCAGAACGGGTTAAATAAATTTTAAGGTAAATACTTAGATAACGTTTAAAATAGTTACATATATTTCATTTATTAAATAAAAAAATTATGTCAACTCAACAAATAAGATTGAATATCAATGAGTTAGTCAACAGTATTAAGGATGAAGACAAGCTAAAAGCCTGCTATAAATTCATTGTTACTATTGTGAAAGATGATACAAAACAAATAAAAGCTGCTAAAACTAAGGCTGTAAAACCTAAAGTAACACCAATCAATGGTATAGCAAAATCCAATGAAACTGAAGCAAGTAAAGAAAAGGACATGCCACATGATTTGAGCCTTGCTTTTTTGGCGAATGAGATTTTCAAGGGTAGTGAGCCTTTACCTGAAGAGGCAATTTTAGCATTTGATGATGCCTTGATGGAATCCGCTTTAAAAAAACCAACTTTACCAAACCGACTTTAAAATATATTTGTCACCTCGACAAAGCCTTTTGGTTTCCTACTGATGAACTTAATACATACCTTTCTGACATTGAACAAACCCGTATTGCTTCACTGGATTACTTCGGATATTATTTATTCTTAGTCAAACTATCCTACCATTTTTGTAGGCTTCCAGAGGAAAAACAACGATAAAATGAGCTTTTTGAATAAACATTAAATTAAAAAACACATTTATAATTATGAAACTCACCCTATCCGACGCCCTCAAAAATCCCATTCTAACCAATCTTAAAACAGCCAATATCGCCTATCAAAATATCTACAAAGGCGATTCGGAAGCGCGGCAACCTGTGCACACGGTTTATGGTGGGGCGAATCTGTTTGCCTACGATACAGCCGCCCGTTTTTCAATAGCCGCTTTGAATAATTTGACGACTTATGCGCCCAATTTTGCCGTTTTAGCGAAAATTATAGGCTTAACAGGGCATGATTTATTGCCTAATGAAACAGACGCTATACAGGAATTGAGTCAAATACTGGATGCAATGACGGTAGTTGAACGCCGCGAACACCCTGCTTGGTTGGCTTATACAGTCTATAATCGGGTGGTTCAAAAGCTCAAATCGGAAGCGTTGGAAGATTTTAGAATTGATTTTGAGGACGGTTTCGGCAACCGACCCGATGAGGAAGAAGATGCAGTGGCTGTTCAAGCGGCTTTGGAAGTAGCGAAAGGTA
>JAYUUR010000044.1:0-19140 GCA_043754475.1 Saprospiraceae bacterium
TCCGTTTTTCTTTGCGCGGCGGGCTTTATACGATGCTGTTGAGATAGCTGCTCCGTATATGAAAGGCAATTTGTTAGACGTCGGTTGTGGTCAAAAACCCTATAAACATTTATTTGATGTGAAAAAATATGTGGGTATGGAAGTGGAGCAAGAAGGGCATGACCACACCAACGAAGAAGTCGATATTTACTACGATGGCAAGCATTTTCCCTTAGAGAACAGCAGTTTTGATAGTGTTTTGACGAGTCAAGTGCTCGAACATGTTTTTCATCCTGATGATTTTTTAAGTGAAATTCATCGTGTTTTACGCCCCGATGGTAAGCTGCTTTTGACCGTTCCGTTTGTTTGGGATGAGCATGAACAGCCTTACGATTATGCCCGTTACTCGTCGTTTGGATTGCGCCATTTGCTTGAAAAAAATGGTTTTACCATTGTTCTACATCAAAAAACATTGCCTGATTTTAGAGTGATTATTCAACTCATCAATGGTTATATTTTTAAAAAAACTTTAATATTTAGACCCAATCCTATCGCTAATATCGTTGCAAGTGTTATTTTTAACGCTTGGTTGAATATCATCGGAGGTGTTCTCAGTTTTATTTTGCCCGCAAACAAAGATTTATATTTAGACAACGTGATTGTTGCTGAAAAAAAATAAAATATGCTCAACTACTGTACACTTTTTGACGTCCAATATTTGAATCGCGGTCTGGTGACTTACGAGTCGCTCATGACCGCTTCTGAAGGCAAGGCGCATCTATACGTTTTTGCGTTTGACGATAAATGTTATGAGTTACTGGTGCAAATGGGTTTACCTAATTTGACAGTAATTCCGCTTTCTGAATTTGAGGATGCGGAACTTTTAGCTATAAAACCTTCGCGCACACGTGGCGAATATTGTTGGACGAGCACGAGTTCAACGATTTTGTATTGTATCGAAAATTTTCAATTACCTCAGTGCATTTATATAGATGCAGATATGTTTTTCTATACTGATCCACAAGTTTTGATAGACGAAATGCCCGCCGACAAGCATGTTCTAATCACCGAGCATCGCTATACCCCTCAGTATGATAAGGTAAAATTGTCGGGAAAATACTGCGTACAGTTTATGTATTTTGATAATTCAGTAGAGAGTTTAGAAGTGTTAAATTGGTGGAGAGCGCGTTGTTTGGAATGGTGTTTTAATCGACATGAAGACGGTAAATTCGGCGATCAAAAATACCTCGATGATTGGACAGAGCGTTTTCCGTGCGTACATGAGTTGCGTCATTTGGGCGGTGGATTAGCACCGTGGAATATACAACGTTATGATTATCAAGTAGTTAAAGATAAATTTTTATTGATATTGAAAAATAATAAAAATTTGAATGAAAACTATACTTATACTGAGGGGGAGGAAGTAGAGCCGATTTTCTACCATTTTCATGGCGTGAAATTGTATGAAAACGGAGGGGCGGTATATGCACCTAAAATGTATATTCTGAATAAAAACACCCGTCAAATCCTGTACGAACCCTATCTTCAAAAGCTGCAAGTAGCACAGCAAAAGCTCCGCAGTTTTGACCCTGATTTGGAAAAAGTAGGCATTTTATCCTCCAAACAATATTCGGAAGATAGGACAAAGGGCTGGGGAGCATTCGTGAAAACCAATGTTTTAAATAAGCTTTTTAAGTTGAATTTATAAATCGAAAGTATTGAAACTGTTTGTTTTTTAGGTGCAAAAGATTTATACCTGATAAGCTCAAGTAACTTTTTTCTAACATGAGATTGTTCAATAATTCACAAAACACCTTTCAAAACTCCCATCATCATAATAATCAATGACGGCATAAGCGGGCGGAAAATCTTGAAAACTGCCTTTCCACCAATTGCCACAAACCGCCCCATTGCAATAATAGGTAATGCCGAGATATTTGACTTCATCTTGCAAATGCACATGACCGCTGAGGCAAACGCGGATGTTCGGATGGTTTTTAAATAAGTTTTTCAGTTTAAAAAAATCGGTGTGCATGATGTTTTTATGCGTCAATAAATCGCCATTGGGTTCAGTTTTACCATAAAACAAACCGGCACAAGCTGAAAAAATGGGTATATGAGAGACAATAGAAATGTGCATAGTGGTTGGCGTTTTATCCAATTCAGCTTTCAACCACTCCATTTGTTCAGCATCAATATAGGCAATATAACCGCCGTTTGGATTGAGTTGCACACTATCTAATACGATAAATTTCCAATTATTGCGCTCAAAAGCATAGTAGCGTTTCGGCATTTTCAATTCCTCCATCACCCAAGTTTTGCCATAGAGTCTATCACCTTTTAAGTTTTCAGTTTTGTTAAACCAGCCCCAGATGTCATGATTGCCTATCACATTAGCAATGGGTAGAGAGTTGTTATTTCTCACAATATTTTTAAATGTTGCCCACTGTGCTTTCACTTCTTCTTTCGATTTTTCAAGGGCATCCATAATCGCATCGCCACCATTGATGATGAAATTGGGCTTTGGATTCAAGGCATTTGCACTTTGCAAAGCTCTTGCAAAACCTTCTTCCGCTGTTTTATCGGCTTTGAGATGAATATCGGTCAAGTGGGCAATGCGTATAACCGACACGCGAGGATTTTTCTTTTTGGAACTATCAGGTGAAGCCATTGCAGCTGAACCTAAGAAAACATTGGCGAGAAAAGAGCGACGTTTCATGTAAGAGTCTGTTGAATATATACTGATAATAATTCATACAGCGAAAACTGTTCCTAAAAAACGAGTAAGGGTGTTAATTAAGTATAATGTAACGGTTTAAATGCGTTTCAAGGGAAGAAAGGTGCTTTTTTCATGAAAAATATGTAGTTTTGTTTTATGAAATAAGTTGATTTATACCTTTTTTACTGAGGGGTAATTATTTAATCATAAAAATTGTATTAAAAATGTATGAAGTAAAATTAAATATAGAAGAAAAGTCCCTGATAATACTTTTAAAATATTTGGAAACCTTACAGTCCGTCCAGATTGAAAAGATTATAAAAAAACGAGTTCAGCAAAAAGTTTTAACCAAAAACGAAGAATTATTAAAAAACTTGCCTTTAAATGCACCATTGAGGCATGTCATTAAGCCTATACGAAAAGGTGTTACCCTTGAGCAAATTTTAAAAGAACAGAATTATCAAGGCACTAATTGGGAAAAAGTGAATGAAATTGCTCAAAAATTAGATATTCAAGAACCATTAGAAGTACTTTTAGCACAACTCAGAGAATGAATTACCTTTTAGATACTAACCTGCTACTTTTGAAACTGCGCCAAAATCCGCAATGGCAATCTGTTTATGATACTTACAATTTGGTTAATGCCAATAATTTACTTTCTATCATTTCAGTTGCGGAATTATATTCACTGGCTTTAAGAAATAATTGGGGTATATCACGGATAGCCCAAATTGAAGACTTACGCAAAGAATTTGGTGAAATAGATATTTATTACCAAGAAGTTATTCAAAGGTATGCCGAAATTGATGCTTTCAGTCAAGGGAAGTTAAGCTATAAACCATTTAACGATAGTAGTCGAAATATGGGTAAAAATGATTTGTGGATTGCAGCAATTGCATCTGTTTTTGACTTGACTCTTCTTACAACCGATTCAGATTTCAACCATTTAGATAAGCATTTCTTGAATTTAGAATTTATTAAAATTCAATAAATTAAATTCATATCAAATCTGTAATTTCACAAATTGACGGATTAATTTAACTTTGGTAATTCTCAAAAACTAAAATGCACCTGCATTTTAACATCCGTCCGATGGTTGCCTTTTATTTCATCCAAACCACTGCCGAAAGTATTTTTATTCGTTAAATGAGTCCTCGCCAATCGACATTCGAGAAGCATATTTTTATTGAAATTATACCCTATATTGATATAAAATCGAGTGCCGCGATAATAGTAAGGTTGAACATTAAAATTATACATTAAATCATTTTCAAAAGCATAAATCGCTGATTGATAATTATCTGTATCAAAAAAGGCTAAACGGCTCGTGATACTGAGGGGGTCGTCGGTACGCTTGGAGCTCAAAGTGCCTTTCCAAATAATGTCTTGCCAAATCACGAATCCTTTACTCTGTTCATCATCTTGATAAGCTGATAACTCTAAGCGATTGCGCAATGTCAAATGTTTTGACAATTTATTTTGAAAATGAAAGCGGATTTGAGCCTTCGTTTTATCCATAATTTGATTGACTTTTGATGAATCCGGGCGCGTGACGTTCTCTTGTTTTGTCTTCGTTCGGACCTGAACATACCCCTCAGTATTTTTGAATTTGAAAGCCGATTTGATGAAATATTCATGTCCGTTTGAAGGTGCATCTACCCGAAAACGCCACCATTGATGTTGCCAAAAATCAGCATAGGCACTCATTGTAAAACGCTTACTCAGTTTATATTCTAAGCCAACATACACGCCATTTTCATCATTAATTTTAGAAGATTCTGAAAAGGGTTGTGCATTCAAGGCTTGATATTTTAATGAAAAAAATCTATGTAAAATATTGAAAGACAAGCGTTTATCTACACCTAAAACCAAACCATTCAAGGTAGCATATCCTAAATTGTCACTCAAAGCGGTCTCTCCAAACAAGTGCACATTTTGATAAGTCCATTTATAATCCGTTGAAATATTCAACAAATTTTTACCTTTAAAAACATGGCGATTGTACGGTTCATCTCGCGGTTGAATAGCTTTATCAAATTGATTAAAAACGGTGTTCAAAGCGATTGAACCACGCCTCGTTGTTCGCAATATTCGACCACCTAAAGTTAGTAGATTAACGGCGTTTTTATCTTCTATTTCTGGACGAGTTCGATGAAACCCAACTGATTGTAAAACACTGATAACCAATGTGTTATCCAAACTATCTAATGTCAAAGGCTTTATCAAATTGCCATCTCGTTGTCTGTAAGATGCAAATAGCACCCCCTCAGTATTTCCTCGTTTTCCACCTAAAAAACGTGATAAATCGAAGTGAGCTGCTGCCCCCCGTAGGAAATTAGCTTCATTAGAGGATGAATACCGCTTAATGGGCGGTGTTGTTTTTTCAACACTCAAAACCATTGCACTTTTACCCAAATTGAAACCATTCTCATGAATCAAGCCTTGCCCCAATGAAACGGAGTAGTCACCCAGACACAAGGATTTCAAACCTTTATACATATTATTTATCTGAAAATGAAAGCTGACGAAATCTAACCGTGAATTCAATCTCTCACCGGCATCTTTTTCCAACGTGATGCCATAGCTCAATTTATTGCCAAAAGAATAGCGGTATCGAGTATATAATTTGTTGGCATCGCCTAAAAACGACCCCTCAGTTACCGCGTCATTTTTATAACCTTTTGACTTCTCTAATCTTCTATCTAATCGAACAAATACATCATTTTTACCACGCTTAAACCATTGATTCAGAGGCAGTTGATAATCATTCAAATCATTATCAACGGTGATAAAAGGCAATATCCGATGGATGGTATTTAAATCCAAAACCGATTGCAATTCAAATAAAGTGAAGTAAAGCCCTTGTTGATTGCGGTGTTTAAGGATGGCAGTAATTTGTTCAGTTGTCAATAATTTGAGTTGTTCAAAGTCAGATTGGGCGGCTTTATTGATATTAATTGGATGCCGTATGAAATCTTGAAGGGATTCAAATTCAGTATCGTATTCAAAAGGATTGTCTTCATTGGCAGCTACGGCGTTTTCAATAGCATCTTGAAAAACATAGCTGATGGAATCGGGTTGAGCATACATATAGTTATGGCTCAATAATGCTAATAGAAAGCATAATTTGATAGGGGTGAGTTGTCTCATGTGTATGTTTTATAGTATATATTACCTTTTTCACAACAAATCTAATTGATAATACTTAAATTTGAAAGCTTTTTCCCTAAAATAAATACGCCTTTCAAAGAAATAAAAATATTACTTATTTGATTTTTATAAAATTAAATATGGATAAATACGATTTATTCAAATAATAATTCTAAGTTTCAACTACAAACTAAGTGAATGAAGTATTATTGCTTGTTTATACTGAACTTTGTATTATCAAATAGAAAGAGACAGACGTCACTCATTTTATTGCTACCAATTATTGCTACCAATTATCTAACATTTTCTGAATTAAAAACCAATTAATTATGAACTGTAAAATTACTTTGCAATGCCTGACATTTGCAGGCGTCATCAGTGTGTCTTCACTATTCGCAGCGGAAGTAAAAACGGATTCCGTTGCCCCCCTCAGTATTTCGGGTCAAGTGGATGCTTTTTTTAGAACCAGCTCAAGCAATAAATTGACTGATGCAAAAACATCCTATACCAATCAGCAAGGCTTTGGCTTAGGCATGGCAAATGTGGCAATTTCAAAAGACAATGGCAAGATTGGCTTTGTAGCTGATTTGATGTTTGGTATGAGGGCAGAAGGTACCAATTACAATTACTCTGGCAGCCCTGCTTACTTGAAACAATTATTTGTTACGTATAAACCTGTTGATAAATTGAAGTTTACGTTGGGCAATTTTATGACTTTCGTCGGTTACGAATTAGTAGAGGCTTCTAACAATCTTAACTACTCCATGTCTTATAATTACACCAACGGACCGTTTTTTCATACGGGCTTGAAAGCAGATATTGCTTTGACGGATAAATTGAGTGCGATGGTCGGTGTGTTTAATCAAACTGATACAAAGGGGAAATTAGGGCTACTGAATCCAAGTTTAGATTCCAAAAAGAAAATGATTGGTGGACAGTTAGGCTATGTGGATGGTGCTTTCAAGATTTATCTGAATGGTTTAAGTGGTAAAACACCTGACTCTACCAGTACAACCACTTTGGATTTGACGACCAGTTTTCAAGCCACTGAGAAATTGGGCTTGGGCTTCAACTTATTGAGTTATTCTCAAACGAAGGAAAAAACAACGGGTAGTTTCCTCGGTGCAGCCTTGTATGTGAATGCTGCTTTAGCCTCTAACTTTGTATTAGCCCTTCGCGGAGAGCTTTTTCAAGACAAAGACGGTTTGAAATATGCTGCTACCGATAATACAATCACGGCAGTTACATTGTCAGGCAATATCAAAATTGATGGCTTTACTTTAATACCTGAAATTCGTTTTGATTCAGCTAAAAAAGAAATATGGACTGATAATAAAGGGGTTGCGAAAAAGGGTGAGACATCTTTTATATTGGCGGCTGTTTATAAGTTTTAGTTTTAGTTTTCAGCACATATTTTTTTTAATAAATTTTAATAAAAGAGGTCGGTTTCCAATCAAATTTTCTAAATTTGCGGAACTTTTTAGATATAATATTATTAGCTAAAAATCAATTATTCATCAAAATCAAATTTCTTTTAACATGAGTCTTTCCAGATTTAATGCTCTTGACACCATCTTTAATCGGTCTGAATACGATTTTGAATACAGTGAAATGCCAGCAGAGAAAATTGCTGACTTTTATGGCGAAAATGTATTCAATGACACTGCCATGAAAGCATACATGGATGAGCAAACGTATTTGAGCGTCAAGGCAGCTATTCAAAACGGTTCAAAATTGAGTCGTGAAGTAGCTGAAGTAGTGGCTAAATCTATTCAAAAATGGTCGCAAGATAAAGGCGTTACGCATTTCACGCACTGGTTTCAACCGTGGACTGGCAAAACCGCTGAAAAGCATGATTCTTTTTTCAACTTGACGCCGGATGGCAAAGTTATAGAAGAGTTCAGCGTTGATGCTCTCGTTCAGCAAGAGCCTGATGGCTCTTCTTTCCCTTCGGGTGGTATGCGTGCTACTTTTGAAGCACGTGGTTACACCGCTTGGGATCCGTCTTCTCCAGCATTTATTGTAGAAACCGGCGCGGGTAAAACGCTTTGTATTCCAACGGTTTTCATCACTTATACAGGTGATGCAATGGACTTTAAATTGCCATTGTTGAAATCTCAAGCATATCTTGACAAATCAGCTACTCCAGTAGCTCAATATTTCGATAAAAACGTTACTAAAATCATAGCAACTCTCGGCTGGGAACAAGAGTATTTCGTCATTGACGAAGCTCTGTATAATCTCCGTCCAGATTTGATTTTGACAGGTCGGACTTTAGTGGGTAAATTGCCTGCTAAACATCAAAACCTTGAAGATCATTATTTCGGTTCTATTCCTGAGCGCGTATATGCATTCATGCGCGATGTAGAAACTGAAGCTCATAAATTAGGTATTCCTCTCCGCACCCGTCACAACGAAGTTGGTCCCGCACAATATGAATTTGCTCCAATGTTTGAAGAAATCAATGTGGCTGTTGACCATAATAACTTGTTGATGGATTTGATGGATAGGGTAGCACGTCGCCACAAACTTGTTTGTTTATTGCACGAAAAACCATTCGACGGTGTGAATGGTAGTGGTAAACACAACAACTGGTCAATCGCTACAAACACAGGCAAAAACCTTTTGTCGCCAGGTAAAGAGCCGGGTAAAAACTTGATGTTTTTGACCTTTTTCGTGAATACGATTCGCGCGGTTTTCGAACACGCTGATTTGATTCGCGCATCTATTGCAACGGCTAATAATGATCATCGTCTGGGTGCAAACGAAGCACCACCGGCTATTATTTCAGCATTCTTAGGCGGTACTTTGGATAAATTGCTTAATGATATTGAAAAAACAGGCGCATCTGACGCTTCAGGTGTGAAATCTCTTTTGGATTTGGTTGAGAAGATTCCTTTGATTGAGAAAGATAATACAGATCGTAACCGGACTTCACCTTTCGCTTTCACAGGTAATAAATTTGAAATCCGGGCAGTCGGTTCTTCTCAAAACTGTGGTGGTCCGATGACAGTTATGAATACGATTGTAGCTAATCAGTTAGTCAAATTCAAAGAAGAAGTAGATAAACTCATTGCAGGTGGTAAAGAACAAGACGCCTCTATATTGGCTGTTTTGGTGAAATACATCAGAGAATCTAAGAAAGTGCGTTTTGAAGGCAACGGCTACAGCGACGAATGGAAAGCAGAAGCGGCTAAACGCGGTTTGAATAACTTTACAACTACGCCAGAGGCTTTAAAAGCATTGGGTTCTAAGAAAATCGTTGAATTGTACTCTAAATCAGGCATTTATTCTAAGAAAGAATTAGCGGCATATCAAGAAGTTCAGTTCCATAGCTATATAACTAAAGTACAAATCGAAAGCCGTACTTTGGGCGAAATGGTGGCGAACTTGATACTTCCGGCAGCTATTGGCTATCAAAAGAAATTGGCTGATAATATCGTGGCGTTGAAATCCATTGGTTTGTCTGAAGATGAATATTCAACTCAATTAGAAATAGTGAAAGCACTCAGTGTAGCCATTAATGGTGCGGCGAATGGTGTTAAAGCCATGACAGAAGCGCGTCGGGCTGCCAATGAATTCGAGCATGTTGATGCTCAATCTGAATCATATTGCGCGAATGTGAAGCCTATTATGGAACATATTCGCACATTCTGCGATCGTTTGGAATACCTTGTTGAGGATTCAGCTTGGCCGCTTCCAAAATATCGTGAGATGTTTTATATCCGTTAATCTAAGACGCTTACTTGATGTAAGTTTCAAAATACTGAGGGGGTATTCCGTTATGGAATGCCCCTTTTTTAATGTTCTTCGCCAAACGAATCTGATAATTATGAGTATTATTTATTATTTTTGCTCACTTAATTAAATGTCTTAACCATATAAATCAACAACATGCATTATAAATTTAAAGTTGTCGCCACACTTCTCAGTATATACCTATTCACTGCTTGCCAAAATAGTACACCTAAAACTGAGCAAGCTACACCACCAACAGTACAAATCCAAGAACCTACCCCCTCAGTAAAAACACCTAATTTTGAAGGTTTTTGGATAAATAGCTTATATTTAAAAGAATTGCAAACCACTTTATCCCCGTCAAAAGCTGCCAAGAAAGCAGAAATAGTAGCTATCAGTATTAAACCAGATAGTCTCGACAAATTGGAAGCGGGCTTGGTTTTCAATTGGCATGAAGGCAACGGTTACAAAATCAAATCTTTAGGCGAAAATAAATTTCAATTGACTGACCCGAATGCTGACAATAAAAAAGCTTTCGACTTGGCACTTGCCGACGGTACTTTAAAATTAAATGATACCATTGCTTTCTCTCGAATGGGCAATAGTGAGGATGGTGAAAACAGTTTGACTGATTATTTGGTCGGCGGGACTTATACTTTAAAAGGCACTCAGGATAAAGTCACTTTTAGCAAAAGCACCATTACAGGTTTAAAGCCTTACACTGTGTATAACGTTTTGCTCGATTATATAACAGAACAAGGTACTATATTTGACCAAATCGCTCTCTCCATTAAAGAAAATGAACGCAGTGAATACTTCGGATTTGAGAAAAAAGGTAAAAATCTGACTATCTTCAAGTTGAATTGTAAAACTCCAAAACAAGACCCATGTATGAGTTACAGTAGAGGAAAGGTCGTTTATGAATTGATAGGGCAGGGTAATTAAGTACCATTATCCTTGCTTTTCCACATATAAAATACAGGAATCCCCAACAACACAATCCACAAACCCACCCAACTCGGCTTCACTGATAGACTGAACAACGATATGGGCGTTTCAAACATCAACAGATTCAAACATATAGCGGTAGCTATTAAAACATATAAAAAGGGAATAATTGGATAACCGAAGGCTTTGTAAGGTCTTTCAACAAGCGGTTGTTTTTTTCTTAAAATAAAGATACCACCGATGGTGAGGATATAAAATAACAGGGTTGCAAAGGTGACATACTTCAATAAATCGGAGTATTTACCTGAAATACACAACAAACTCGCCCAAATACATTGCAATATCAAGGCATAAGCTGGAACACCTTTGCTATTCAATTGCACCGCTTTCTGAAAAAACAAACCATCTTTCGCCATCGCATAATAGACCCTCGAACCCGACATCACAATGCCATTATTGCAACCAAATGTTGAAATCATAATGAAAATTGCCATAATAATAACAGCAGGTGCGCCAAATATCATCTCAGCGGCGGCTGTTCCAACACGCTCTTGAGCAGCAAATGCAATCCCTCTTGAAAATGTATCTATGCCGTCGGGTGTTCCGCTGGCAGGTAATAGCATGATATAAACAAAGTTTGCACTGATGTACAAAATGCTCACGAACAGCGTTCCGAGGAAAAGACTGAGGGGTATATTGCGTTGTGGATTTTGTATTTCTCCTGCTGTATAAGTGATGGTATTCCAAGCAGAAGAACTGAATATGGGTCCAATCATCGCCAACCCTAAAGCCGTGAGTAAACTCGTGGATGCATCGAATTGTGTCAAAATACTGAGGGGGGTCTTTATGATTGTTCCATTTGAAAGACTTGTTTTAAATGGTTGCCAAAAGTCATTTAAATTTAATTGAAAGGCTGGGCTTGAAAACCCTTTGTACAAACCCAAAACAATAAGCCCCAATAATGCCCCGACCTTCGTAACTGTCAACACATTTTGAACCAATTTCCCTGTTTTAACCCCTTGAATATTGATAAACGTCAATAAAACAATTACCACTAAAGCCAATAATTGAGTAGCCGTAAAAGTATAATCACTTAATTTTAATAAAATATTTTGTTCATTAAATATAGGAAACAACACTGCCGTGAACTTAGCGAAAGCAATCGCCACAGCCGCAATCAACCCCGTTTCGATGACTAAAAACGTTGTCCAACCATATAAAAACCCGACCAAAGGATTGTAAGCCTCGCGCAGATACACGTATTGCCCACCCGCCTTAGGCATCATACCTGCCAATTCGCCATAACTCAAAGCTGCAATGATGGTGAGGATACCCGTCAAAATCCAAGTGAGCAATATAAATGCTGGCGAACCAACCTGCTTTGCCACGCCCGCCGTGACAATAAAAATACCACTACCAATCATTGATCCCATGACAATCATCGTGGAATCAAACAAAGTGAGTGAGCGTTTTAAATCAGTTTCTAAAGGATGGTTAAGGTTGGTTTTCATTTTATTAAATTTGAATTAGATTTGTAAGATTAAAAAAGATGCTAAGGATGCGCTGATGAATCCTTAACATTTTTTTAATTTAAATGAGCATATTAAATTTGAATGAAGATTTGAACGTAAAAAAAAAAGCTCAAAAGTGCAAATTATCACTAAGCGCATCCTTAGCATCTTTTTTCATCCTACCCATCCTAATTCAAGTTGAAAAAATCCTTAGCATCCTTTTTCATCCTACACATCCTGATTCAAACAAATACTACTTAACCGTCACCCTCACCCCCTCAGTATGCGAGGTAAATTCAGGTGCATACATACATTGAATCGTCGTCACGCCATTAGAGAAATCGCCCTTGTGGTTAATCACCAACGGATATTCAAAAACATAAGTACCTTTTGGTAAATAATCGAAAAAGAAATTAGTCGAAGCATCGCGGGTGCTTTCGTAATAGCCTAAGCCGCCTTGATATTTATAGCTGCTCAAGACATTCGTCGGCTCAAAACTTGAAGCCCGCATATCCTTCATGTGGACATATTCCATGTCTCTATCCACCCGCAACTCGATTCTAACCTTGATTTTATCGCCCGGACTGAGGGGTGTCTTGTCTGTAATCGGCGTGATAACTTTTCCTTTATCGGTATTATCTTCTTTAAAAAGTTGTTTCACCATTTTCAAAGGGGTGTCTTTGAAGGATTTGATTTTATCCAAATTCTCAAAATATTGCCAATACATCGCCCCCCAAGCCACCACTTTATTCGGATTAGTCACTTTCACATCGCCCATGCCATCAGTGATTTCTTCAGGCTTGTAAGATGTTTTGAAATAACCTGTTCCTGCTTCTTTAGAAACTTTACTCATGTCTAATTCCTTGTTATTCAATGAAATAGACACATCTTTATCATCCACTAACCAATTGTCGCCTGTCTTGAGTAAAGCATAAACTGCACTCGCTGTTGCCTTTGTTGTTCTCCAAGCATTAGTTTGTTTATTTTTCAAGAGCCATATTTTCAAATCATCAACGGCTTTATTGTCATTCACTTCATTGAATAATTCAATCATCAACGCCTGTGTTTCAATCGGCATTTGATACCAATAATAACCGCCTTGTGTTTTCCAATACATACCCAATTCGTCGTTGTTAATAGCCTTCTCTTTTAGGCTTTTAACAATTTTATCTGTCGTTGCGCCTTTATCAAAACGTTTCAAAGCTAAACCAATCAGCCCTTGCTCATATTGCGATTTAGACAACCAATATTTTTCAGATTGATTGAGGAAATATTGAAACACTTTATCTGAATTCAAACTTTCTGCTTTGAAAAATGACCGAGTGTAGAGGTAATGAATGGCGATACTGCTCAAATGATCGTCTTCCATTTTACCACTCCCTTTTTTCACTTGTTTTTCAATTTCAGTATAATATTCCAAAATACGCTCATCGCAATAAGCCACTGATTTATCAATCATCGCCTTGGTTTTGGCATCATCTGCAAGGGATTTCACGCCTAAAGCATTTAAATGTCCAAACCCCTCAGTCATGTATTGCGTGATGTACCAATTATCCCGTCCACCCGGAAACCAGGCGAAACCACCGTTTTCCAACTGACGCTCTTGCATTTTTTGAATGGCGGCTTGTGCTTCATTCGCCATTTTATTGAGGTCGAAAAGTAAGCCGATGTTTTTCTTTTGAACCTCTTCACGTTGTGCATCGAGTACCCACGGCGTTTCTTCAAGCAATGCCGTTTTTAACTCTTGGTTTTTACTCAAATTGCTTTGCAAAGCAGTGACATCTATATTTTTCCAACGGTCAAACACGCTTTTGATTTGAGGATGGGCATTGGCAACATTTGTTGCTAAAGCATTCGCATAAAAGCGGCTGAAAATCTGCTCGGTACAATCATACGGATATTCCATGAGGTAAGGCAAGGCTTGCACTGCATACCACGCTGGATTTTGAGTAAATTCTAAAGTGAGCTTTTGATGCGTCAAGGTTTTAGAATTAGTCTCTTTCAAGGATTTAAACTCAAACTTTTTTGTTTCACCACCTCTGATACTGAGGGGTAGCGATTCCGTCACGAGCATTCGATTGGTCAAGACAGGTAGCGTATTTTCCTCGCCATCACTATAATTCCCTGCTCTCGCGATGACCCGATACATCACGGCTTGTACTTTACCAGTTGGGATATTTAATTTCCAAGTCAAAAGGGCGGATTCACCTGTTTTGGCTTCAAAAGGCACTTCAAATTGCTTATTTTCAAGTAAAACATCAATGGGTTGATTGGTTAAAGCATCGAATAATTGCAAAACGGCAGTACCATTCAGCGTAGCAGCGGATAGGTTGCTGACCTTAGCTGTGAACTCAATCGCATCGCCTTCTCTGAAAAAGCGCGGGGCATTCGGAAACACCATTAAATCTTTTTGGGTAATGATTTCTTTTTGAGTTAAGCCCAATTTCAAATCTTTGGTATGCGCCAATCCCAGAAACTTCCACCGCGTAAGGGCTTCATTCATCTTAAATTTGATGATGATATTCCCTTCATTATCCGTCATCAGCGTCGGATAAAAGAAAACCGTTTCATTGAGATTGGTGCGGACTTTTACGGCTGAAATATCGGTAGATGGGGCTTTGGTTTGTTCTTCTTTTTTATCAGGCTCTAAACTGGAATAACTAAGCTCTGCATTTTTATCTTTACCTTTATATTCTTTTTCTGAAACACCCCTAACGGCTAAAGGAGCATTTTGTTTAGCCATTCTTCCTTCAGGAGCAGGAGCAGGCATTGCACCATCCGCCGCCATCGGCGCAGCCGAACGCGCCATTAAAATACCACCCCGTCCTTCAAAGAAATTGAAACCAAACCAATTCAATGAGCGATAATTCCTCGATTCATCCATATCCGACACCCCCTCAGTATTTTGATAAAAAACATCGGAATTAACGGCTCTAAATGTTGAAGCATTGAAAGTAATGCGCGGATAACTCGAAGGATAGAGATTCAAAAACCAATTATTAGCAGCGAATTGGTCGAGCGATGCATCATACATGGCAGCCACCATTTCAGCGGCTACTTTATCCTTATTTTTACCCGTTATTTTCAAACGCCATTCTTCATCTTGACCAGGCAGAAGTTTATCTCTAAAAGTTTGATACTCAATATTCAACTCTTTATTGCTGAAAGGCACGACAACGGTTTGCGTTTCCTGTTGAAAACGATTGTTTTTAATATAAGTCAAATGATAATGGACATTGCCTCTATCTTCTTCCATAATTTTAAACAGCATTTTCTGAAAACCTCTGATGTCCATCCAGTTTTGAGTGTCAATTTTACCATCACGCTCTATTTCAAACAAAACGTTGAGATTTTCCTCAGCCGTGCCTGTATAAAATATAGCATCTTCATTGGGTTCGACGGTTTTCTTTTCAAATACCGTGAACAAGGTTTTATTAATCGGCACCAATAAATCATCTACATCATATAAAGTGAAATGTTCCACGACTTGAATGCTATCGCCCGAAGCATCCATTGAGTTGAGCGTGACTCGGTAAGCACCCGGTTCCCAATTCCGCATGTCAGGAATATTAATCAAATTGCCTTCTTTACTGAGGGGTACGGTGGTTTGCGTTTTACCACTGAAAACCTTGCGCTTCGTAGCCCAATTTGCCATTTCATCCTCATTTTTATAAGGATACAAAGGAAAAAAGCGGTTAAACTCCGTTTTATCCATCGTGTGCGTATCAGGTATTTCCCAATAACGCTTGATAAATGGACGCTTTGGAGACGTCAATAAATCAATTTTTACTCTTACTTCAGCTTTGAGCGGCTGACCGTTGAGGTTATTAGTATTAATTTTTAAAGGCGGCAACTTACGCCGATTAATCAATTCAGGAATCTCAGCAGTCAAATTCAAAGACGTATAACCTACGCTCACAGTCGTAGAAGTCGAGTGCGTTTCGCCCGTAATATCCGTAACATCTACTTGAATATTATATTCAAATACCGGTTTTTGTTTAGCTGCAATTGTTTTATTGGGAATCGCTTTGAAAGGAATTGTAAACTCCCCTTTAGCATCACTTGTCAATTCGCCGTGTGCAATCTCTTGTGCTTCTTGAGAATAAGGTGGCCATATTTTCCAATATGTATCACCCCAATAAGGGAATCGAGTTTGGCGCGTTACACGATACACTATTTTCGCACCATCCACATTCGAGCCTGCAAATGACTTGGCATTACCCTTCACTTGGACTTCTTGATTCAAAACATAAGTACCTTCGAGTGGCATTATTTTCACTTCAAACTTAGGGCGTTTATATTCTTCTACTCTAAAATATTTATCGCCATTCAAATCAGAACCAATGTGCATCATGCCCAATAAACCCGCCGTAGGGGCAACGAAAGAACCATTCAAAGTGCCATATTCATTAGACGTTAAAGACAATTCAGAGACTTTTTGACCATTGGCGTCATAAAAGGTAATTTTAGTGGCGCGATTCGGGATGATTTTAGGAACACCTTTTTCACTTTTTTCAATCAATATTGCCTTGAAATAAACCGTTTGACCCGGACGATAAATCGCTCTATCCAAAAAGAACTCCGTAAACTGCGTTTTTACTGAGGGGGTGCGAAAATTATAATTTGTAAACGCTTCACCAACGGCTAATGTATCTTTTCCAAAAATAAATTTCATGGTGTAGTACTCATTGCTATTCAATTTAGGTCTGATAAAACCCTTTGAATCGCTGATAGCCGTTGCCGCTTTAGTCACCACTTCTTTGCGCGTTTTTGAATCATATTTTGCCATCCAAAACTCAGCAGTCGCACCTTTAATGGGCGCGCCTGAGAGTCTATCCGCAACGATGATTTCCTTTTCGCCTTCATCCGTTCGCTGCATAAATGCAATATTGGAGACATAAAAATGCGTATGATTCACTTCACCACCATTGGATAATTGAAAACGCTCATTATCAGCAGCGATTAATAGATAATTACCCAAAGGCAATTTATCTGTTTTGACCTCAGTAGAGTAGGGGTTATAATCCCTTTCATTTGGTACTTTCACCGACCAATTTTTGACAAACGGTAAACTGTTGTAATATGCAAGGCGTTGTTCATCGGTATCAAAGTTTCTTTTTAAAATATTCTCATTGACTTTAATGACTTTGAAATAAACAGAATCTACATTTCTATAATCAATAGCCGTCAAAATCGGCTTAGAAGGCACATTCACTTGCTCCGTTTTAATGGTCAATGAAGGTTCAGTGATGGCATGAATCAATGCCCGACAAGCCTTCACACCATATGCTTTTGGAAAACGTTGAACGGCGGTTTTGCACAATTCTAAAGCAATGCTATAATCTTTCTTCCCAATATTTTCAGGATTGCGCTTGTAAGATTGCGCTTTTCCAAAGTAATAATTTGCTATTTTCAAGGAAATCTCTACAAAAGCAGGATTGTTGACATATTTCCGCTGCAATGTTTCTAAGGCTTTGATGTATAAATCATCCTTATTGTCCATCACAGCATTCTCATGTACAAACGCCAACCGTTTCAAATCCACATCAATCAAAGCAGCCGAATCTTTATCATCCAAATGACTTTTGATAACATCTTGCAACAGTTTTAATGTCCACAACTTTTCAGAAGTCGAATCTTTTGAATCAAATTTCTGATTGACAAAATTGTCAGCGGCATTGAATACCCCCTCAGTATCAAGCTCAAATTTATAAGCTGGCTTCGCTAAATATGATTTTTCATTCATAAAAAAATCTATTGCCCGATGCACTAAAAAGTCGTAAAGCATAGGACGTAAATTGTCGTCCTCAGCCGTGATACCTGAAGTAATGGCATTGAAATTACTAATTGGCATATTACGCGCGGCATCGTATTGAAGGCTTTGGCGGTATAAATTAGCCGCTTCGGCATTCAATTTTTCAATATCCCATGTGCGAATATCATCTTGCTTGAAATTAACGGTGGTTGTGCGGTTTCTAAAACGCCATACATTATTTTCTAAATAACCTGCATACAACTCGCCAAGCATGGATTGCAAAATGGCTTTGGTTGGAAATTTTTCGCGCGTCGCTTCATCTTGCAATTGGCTCACAGCTTTCACAAAACCATCTTCTTCAAGCTCAGTGATATATTTTGAGCGATAAATCAGCGTTTTTATAATTTGCGAGGCATTATTGTCCGATTTTGCACGGATATACAAAGCATCTACTTTTTCACGAGCGGACTTAGGTAAGCCTTGTTCTTCGAGGCTTTGGATTTCTTTCCATTCAGTAGCGTAATCGCCGTTTTGGGCAGTCATATTCTGAGCGTTGAGGGAATTGAAAAGCATCAATACCGTTAGGCAGGTTAATGTGAGTTTCTTCATATGTTCTTTTACAATTTTAGTTTGGCGACAAAAATAGAATTTACTTTTAATTCAACTTACTATTTTCATCAAGGTTCGCTTTTTGATTAAAGTGTTAAAATTAACGATTATAATTTAAATAAATTTGAAAATATAGATGCAGACTGCTTAAAAATTCCACAATTTTCAAAGCGAGAAGGGCGTTGGAAATGGGGCGTTAACGATTAATTAACGCTTACTTGCTGGGCGGAGAATAGGTTTACGCAATAAATACTGAGGGGGGGTAATAAATTCGACTTTTAATTCATTCAGATTTAAATAAGTCAATAGTTTTAATTATCTTTAAAAATGCTTAATTTTGTTAAAATTATGTCAGTAAAAATATAAAGCAATGAATTACACTATCGAGATTTTAAATGAAAATGCATTAAAACTGCTTATCAGTTTAGAAGAAATGCATTTGATTCGGTTGATAAAAACCCCTTCATCCGATATTAAAACACCACAGAAAAAAAGCTTTGGGGGGCGTATTTCTAAAAAAACAGCCAATGATTTACATAGCCAACTAAAAGAAATGCGAAACGAATGGGAACGTATTTAATAGATACTAATGTAGGCATTGATTTATTAGGCGGTTTATTACCATCAAAAGTAATTATACTAAAGTGAAAGTGGTTTTCGGTTTTAGAATTTATAAAATAGTATTTTTGTAAAAAATCATGTTAGAAATATCTGAAAAAGACGTATTAGAA